>NZ_JADPJJ010000143.1:0-361722 GCF_023073375.1 Bradyrhizobium sp. 197
GCGGCTCCGAGACCCGCATAATCCACCGAACCGCCGTATACGGACCCGTACGTACGGTGGTGTGGGAGGGGCGACGCCGCGAGGCGTCCCCCTATCCCGATTGCGGGCGGGCCGGGCGCTATTGCTTCGGTTGGCCGAAGTCGAGCGGCGGCAGATCGATCTGCGGAATTTCGATCTTGATGCTGTTGGGATCGACGGTGGACTGCACGCCCTTGTAGTGCATCACCATCGACGGGAACATGATCACCAGCAGCACCATGATGAGCTGGATGACGACGAACGGCACCGCGCCCCAATAGATCTGTCCCGTCGTGACCGGCTCCATGCGTTTGCCGGTGACGCGATCGGTATAACGTTCCTTTGGCGCGACCGAGCGCAAATAGAACAGCGCAAATCCGAACGGCGGGTGCATGAACGAAGTCTGCATGTTGACGCCGAGGATGACGCCAAACCAGATCAGGTCGATGCCGAGATGCTCCGCCGCGGGCCCGAGCAGCGGGATCACGATGAAGGCGAGTTCGAAGAAATCGAGGAAGAACGCCAGCACGAACACGAACGCGTTGACGAAGATCAGGAAGCCAACCTGGCCGCCGGGCAGGGAGGTCAGCAGGTGCTCGACCCAGACGTGGCCACTGACGCCGTAGAAGGTGAGCGAGAATACGCGTGCCCCGACCAGGATGAAGACGACGAAGGCGGAGAGCTTTGCCGTCGATTCGACCGCCTGACGAACGAGGTCCCAGGTCAGCCGACGTTTCATGGCACCGAGAATGAGGGCGCCGGCTGCGCCCATCGCACCGCCTTCGGTGGGCGTCGCGACACCGATGAAGATCGTGCCCAGCACCAGGAAGATCAGGAACAGCGGCGGCACCATGACGAAGGTGGTTTGTTGCGCCATCTTCGAGAGGAAACGGAAGCCCGTGAGCTTGTCGATGGCCCAGTTCGCGACGGCGACGGCGAACGCGAAGAGGATGCCGAAGAACATGCTGAGCACGACGAAGTCGGCGCCGTGGGTCTCCGAATTCCGCATCATGAACCAGCCGAACACGCAGCTCGCGAGGAACAGCACGCCAAGCGACTTCAGGCCGCGGTCGCCGCTTTCCTCGCGGAAGCCGATCGCCTCCTTGGGAAGGCCCGGCGCCGCTTTCGGAAAGATCAGGGTGACGAGAAAAGCGTACCCCGCGTAGAGGCCCGCGAGCACCAGGCCCGGAATGAACGCGCCCTCGTACATGTCGCCGACCGACTTGCCGAGCTGGTCCGCCATCACGATCAGGACGAGCGAGGGTGGAATGATCTGCGCCAGCGTGCCGGAGGCCGCAATGATGCCGGTCGCCACGCGGCGGTCATAGCCGTAGCGCAGCATGATTGGCAGTGAGATCAGGCCCATCGAGATCACCGAAGCCGCCACGACGCCGGTCGTCGCCGCAAGCAGGGCGCCGACGAACACCACCGCGTAGGCGAGGCCGCCCCGGATCGTGCCGAACAACTGGCCGATAGTGTCGAGCAGATCCTCGGCCATGCCGGAGCGCTCGAGCACCAGTCCCATGAAGGTGAAGAAGGGAATGGCGAGCAGCGTGTCGTTGTTCATCACGCCGTAGACGCGCTCGGGCAGCGCCTGCAGGAAATCCGGATGGAATTCGCCGAGCTGAATGCCGATCACGGCGAAGAAGAGGCCGACGGCGCCGAGCGAAAATGCCGCCGGGTAGCCGAGCAGCAGCACGATCACCAGCGTGGCGAACATGATTGGCGCCATATTGGCGATGAGAAACGCGGTCATTGAATCCCCCTACGATGCCGCTTGGCGATCACTTCTGTTCGATCGCTTCAACGAGGTGCTCGACTTCGGCCTCCAGCGCCGAAACCTGCGACTCGTGGGGATCCGGAATCATGCCACGCATGATGGCGATCCGCTTGATCAGTTCGGAGATGCCTTGAACAAGCAGGAGCGTGAAGCCGATCATGACGAGTGACTTGGCCGGCCATTGCGGCAGGCCGCCCGCATTGCCGGATTGCTCGTTGATCTGGAGCGAACGCAGGAAGAACGGTACGCCGGTTACGATCATGACGACGGTCAGCGGTATCAGGAAGAAGAGGTGCCCGATCACGTCGATGACGTTGCGAACCCGCTTCGGCATCATGCTGTTGAAGATGTCGATCCGGATGTGCTCGTTATCGAGCAGCGTCCAGGACGAGCACAGCAGGAACACGATGCTGAAAAGCACCCATTGCAGCTCGAGCCACGAGTTGGAGGACGTGTCCAACGTCTTTCGAATAATCGCATTCAGCGCCGAGATGACGACGGCAACCAGGATCAGCCACGCCAGGCGCTTGCCCGTCCAACGTGTGAACGCGTCAATTCCATTGCTCAGCTTCAGGAGCGCTTGCAAGATTGGTCCTCCCCGATTTGCCCCGGCCGTCTTGACTGCGCCGAGTGGCGCGTTGGCTTGTCTCGCCGCGCAGGCATGAGGCAGCCGCACCAAACCAGTGAGCGTGCCGCCAGTCAATCGGAAGTTTGTTGATAGTTAAGGGGAATAAGTCGCGGCCGGCCAGCCGATGCTAGCCGCCGGTGACACTCATGTGCCGCGAGACACTGGGGCGGTCGTGGCGGCGGTCGATGATGAAGTCGTGGCCCTTGGGCTTGAGCCCGATGGCGCGGTCGATCGCTTCCGCAAGCAGCACATCGTCATCCGATGCACGCAGAGGTTTGCGCAAATCAGAGGCATCCTCGTGGCCGAGACAGGTGTGCAACGTTCCCGTGCAGGTGACGCGCACCCGGTTACAGGATTCGCAGAAATTGTGGGTCATCGGGGTGATGAAGCCGAGCTTGCCGCCGGTCTCGGCGACGCTGACATAGCGCGCCGGCCCGCCGGTGCTCTCGGCCAGATCCGTCAGCGTGAATTGCTGGGCGAGGCGCGCGCGCACCAGCGACAGCGGCAGATACTGGTCGAGCCGTCCCGATCCGATCTCGCCCATCGGCATGACCTCGATCAGCGTCAGGCCCATGCCCTTGCCGTGGGCCCAGCGCATCAGGTCGGGAAGTTCGTCTTCGTTGAGGTTCTTCAGCGCCACTGCGTTGATCTTCACGGCAAGCCCCGCGGCCCGTGCGGCCTCGATGCCTTCCAGCACCTTGTCGATCTCGCCCCAGCGGGTGATCTCGCGAAACTTTTGCGGGTCGAGCGTGTCGAGCGAGACGTTGATGCGGCGGACGCCGCAATCGGCGAGCTCACTGGCATGTTTCGCAAGCCGGGTGCCGTTGGTGGTCAGCGTCAGCTCGCCCAACGCGCCGCTCTCGAGATGCCGCGACAGCGAACGCACCAGCGTCATCACGTTGCGGCGGACCAGCGGCTCGCCGCCGGTGAGCCGCAGCTTCTTCACGCCTTTGGCAATGAAGGCCGAGCAGAGCCGGTCGAGTTCTTCCAACGTCAGCAGATCCGCCTTGGGCAGGAACGTCATGTCTTCCGACATGCAGTAGAAGCAGCGCAGGTCGCAGCGGTCGGTGACGGAGACGCGCAAATACGAGATGGTCCGTCCGAACGGATCGGTCATCGCGCTCGACAGCGCGGCGCGGGGGCTCGCGGAAAGTCCGTTCATACCAAATGCCTTGTCCCTTACGGCAACGGGCGCAGCTTTGCGTCAGCGGTGCTCTGGAAGCAATCTAAGCATCAGACGCGTCAGAGACAATTGGGGGATAACGGAGGTCAGCGTTTGCCGGCATTCGGATCGGGAAACGGCGAACCCGCGGCCGGTGCGGCCTCAGCCGGGGCAGCGGCGGACGCCGCCGGTTTCGGCTTCTTGGGCCGGTGCGGCTTGCGGACCGGTTTTGGCGGGGTGGCCGGCTGGAGTTCAGCGAAAACCGGGCTCGGGTCGGTCGTGACCGAGGCGGGTGTGGTGAAATCGCTGGGATTCTTGATGACGTTCACCGGCACGCTCGCCGGCTGGTATTTTGGCAGGGCGAAAGCCACCGTGAAGGGGGCGTCGGGGGCCGGAATCGAGACGGAGCAGGGGGTTTTGCAGCCCGGACCGAGCGAGGTTGTGGCGTCAGCACCCGGAGGATTGGATTCGAGCCGGACCTGGACCGTCGGCGGGGCCGATTTGAACACGTCCCAGGACATCGAGGAGCAGCCGGCGAGGCTTGTTGCCCCGAGGAGGCTTGCCCCAGTTAACGCAATCGCGATGACACGACGCATGACCATCCACTTCTGCTGCGACGAACCGCCACATCCCCGGCTAAACCTAGGAGCGTCGTTCCAGGCAAGCAACCGGCGGGCCGCGCATAATTAATAGATGGTTAACGCAGGTACCGAGAAATAATCACGTGATTTCAGTGGCTTGGTGTGTTCTTACGCCGTCATCAGGCTGTGGGCTGCGGCCGGCAGGTCGCGCATGTGATGGATCAGCCGGTCCGGCTTGAGCTCGGCGATCGGCACGTCCGTATAGCCGAAGCTGACCCCGATCACGGGAACTCCAGCGCGCCGGGCCACGCCGACATCGGGTCCGGCATCGCCGACCATGATGCTGGCTTTGACCTCGCCGCCGGCCCGCGCCACCGTTTCGCGAAAAATGGCCGGATCGGGTTTCTGGACGCCAAAAGTGTCGGCGCCGCAGATCGCCGCGAAGCGCCGGCTCAGGTCCAGCTGGTCCAGCAGCCGCTTCGACAGCCATTCCAGCTTGTTGGTACAGACCGCGAGGCGATGGCCCTGGGCCGCAAAATGGTCGAGCGCGGCTTCCAGCCCCTCGAAGGGCCGGGATTCGACGGCGATATGGTCGGCGTAATAGACGATGAAATCGGCCGTCAGCCGGTCCATGTCGGCGGGCGTGACGCTGCGGCCTTCGGCCTCCAGCCCCCGCTCGATCAGCTTGCGGGCGCCGGCGCCGATCATGTTGCGGGCCGAGGCCATCGGCACGGGCGGCAGCCCTTCGCGGTCGAGCACGTAATTGAGCGCGGTGATCAGGTCGGGCGCCGTATCCACAAGCGTGCCGTCGAGATCGAAGACGATGGTGTGAGGAGAGGTCATGATCCCAGCGCTACCGGCCTGGCCGTATAGGCGCAAGGGGCGGCGCCATAAGATCAGCTTATAGAGCTGTTTCCAGACCCTGTTCTCCGAGGGGAAACGGGGCTACATAGGCCGCCGCAAGCGAGCTTCATCGGCGGCACACTCCCTAATCCAGAGGCGGGCGCATCGTGAACATGGACCAGTTGAAGCGGCAGGCTGCGGCGCGCGCCCTCGAGGATGTTCGTGACGGCATGCAGCTCGGGCTCGGCACCGGCTCGACCGCCAAACATTTCGTCGAGCTGCTCGGCGAGCGGGTCCGCGCCGGGCTGAAGGTGATCGGCGTGCCGACCTCCGAGGCGACGCGGCTCGATGCCGAGCGCTGCGGCGTGCCGCTGACCACGCTGGACGCGATTGACCATCTCGACATCACCGTCGACGGCGCCGACGAGATCGATCCCGCGCTCAACCTGATCAAGGGCGGTGGCGGCGCGCTTTTGCGCGAGAAGATCGTGGCGGCCGCCTCCGATCGCATGATCGTGATTGCCGACGACACCAAGTGGGTGCCGACGCTCGGCCGCTTTCCGCTGCCGGTCGAGGTCATCCCGTTCGGGCTCGGCGCAACGCGGCGTGCGATCGAGAAGGCATTTGCGGAATGCGGCGTTTCCGGGCAAATGGCGGTCCGCAAAGGCAAGGACGGCCACGTTTTCGTCACCGATGGCGGCCACTGGATCGTCGATGCCCAGCTCGGTCAGATCGTGGATCCGCCCCGCCTCGCCAAGGCGTTGAGCGCGATCCCCGGCGTGGTCGAGCATGGGTTGTTTATCGGCTTGGCCAGCTCGGCTGTTTTGGCGGGTGGCGAGGGAATCCGCGTGGTTGAACGGCGAAAGCCGAAAGGAGACTAGGAATGAAGAGCGTTTTGAAGTTCTTGCCGGTCGTGACTCTCGCTGTGGGACTGGCCCTCTCGGCCGCCCCGGCGCTCGCCCAGCAGGCGGCCCCGCCGAAATCCTCGCCGAGCGCCATCGCGGCCGCCAAGGAGATCCTGGCGATCAAGAACGCCGGCGCGATGTACGCCAACGCGGTGCCCGGCATGGTCGAGAAGACCAAGATCACGCTGATCCAGCAGAACCTCAACTACCAGAAGGACCTCAACGAGGTCGCACAGGTCGTCGCCCAGCAGCTCAAGGGCCGCGAGAGCGAAATCGGCGACGGCATGGCGCAGGTCTATGCCAGCGAGTTCACCGAGCAGGAGCTGAAGGATCTCGTCACCTTCTACAAGTCGCCGCTGGGCAAGAAGCTGATCGAGGCCGAGCCGCGCGCAATCGGGCTGAGCATGGCCTTCATGAACTCCTGGGCTCAAAATTTCTCCGAGACCGTGATGGGCAACTTCCGCGCCGAGATGCGCAAGCGTGGCAAGGAGATCTGACAGATACTATCTGATCAGGAGTTGCTGAAAGAGGTCGGAGTGGACAATGGCTGAATTCGACGTCGACCTCTTTGTCATCGGTGGCGGTTCGGGCGGCGTGCGTGCCGCCCGCATCGCGGCCGGCTACGGCGCCCGTGTGATGATCGCGGAAGAGTACCGCATGGGCGGGACCTGCGTGATCCGCGGCTGCGTGCCGAAGAAGCTGTTCGTGATCGGCTCGCATTTCCGTCATGAAATCGAGGATGCCGCGGGATTCGGCTGGACCGTTCCGCCTGCCAGCTTCGACTGGCCGACACTGATCGCCAACAAGGACAGGGAGATCGCCCGGCTCGAGGCGATCTACACTGCCAACGTCGAGAAGGCGGGTGCGCAGGTCGTGAAGAGCCGTGCGGTGATCGAGGACAAGCACACCGTCCGCCTGCTCGAAAACGACAAGAAGATCACGGCAAAATACATTTTGATCGCCACTGGCGGCGCGCCCAATCACGGCGCCTCGATCCCCGGCATCGAGCACGTGATCTCCTCCAATGAAGCTTTCCATCTGACCAAGCTGCCGAAGCGGATTGTGATCCAGGGCGGCGGCTACATCGCGCTGGAATTCGCCGGCATCTTCGCCGGCTTCGGCTCCGACGTCACCGTGATCTATCGCGGCGACAACATCCTTCGCGGCTTTGACGAGGATGTTCGCACACACGTCCGCGCCGAGATGGAGAAGCAGGGCATCACCATCCTCACCGGCTGCACGGTAGCGAAAGTCGATCGGCACGGCGAGGAGTTCACCACGCATCTGTCAAACGGATCGAGCCTTGCCTCCGACCAGGTGATGTTCGCGATTGGCCGCCATCCGGCGGTGGCCAATCTCGGCCTGGAGACGGCCGGCGTCGCCATCAACCCCAGGAATGGCGGCATCGCGGTCGATCATTTCTCGAGGAGCTCGGTCGACAGCATCTATGCGATCGGCGACGTCACCCACCGCTTCAACCTGACGCCGGTCGCGATCCGCGAGGGCCATGCGTTCGCCGATACCGTGTTCGGCAAGCGCGAGGTGCAGGTCGATCACGCCACCATCCCGACCGCCGTGTTCTCGCAGCCGGAGGTCGGCACCGTCGGCCTCACCGAGACCGAGGCGCGGGCGCAATTTGGCCATGTCGACATTTACAAGACGACGTTCCGCCCCATCAAGGCGACGATATCGGGCCGCGATACCCGCGTGCTGATGAAGCTCGTCGTCGACGGTGCCTCCGATCGCGTACTCGGCTGTCACATCGTCGGTGATGCCGCGGCCGAGATCACGCAGGCAGTCGCGATTGCGGTGAAGATGAAGGCGACCAAGGCCGATTTCGACGCGACGATTGCGCTGCATCCGACCGCGGCCGAAGAGCTCGTCACGATGCGCACCCCGACCGCGCGGCATGTGCGCCAGGCGGCGGAATAACCCCGGCGCTCAGCCGTACAGATACCCGACCGGCTTGCCTTCGGTGCGCAGGGGACGGATGTCCTTCTGCGTGATGATCTGACCGGCGAGGCCGTCGATCTCGTCGCGCTGCGTCGGCGTCCAGCTGCGAAGGTCGTTCATGCCCTTGAGAAGGCCGAGCCGGAGAACTTGCGTGTTGTCACCGATGCCTGTGAGGCTGATCGCGTTGTTGCCGGCGGTCACCACATCGCCAGCCGCGAGCTCAAAGGTCTCGCCAGCCTTGCTCTTGAATTCAGCCGTGCCGCGAATGACGCGATAGATCGCAACCTCGCCCTTGGCCAAACTGGCGGCGTCCGCAGCTGTCGATGTGCTCTTCGGCAAAAGTGACTGGCCACGCGGGTCGGTCGCGATGATGTGGCCGGTGACGAGATGGCCGCTCGGGGCCTCGATCCCGATGTCGCGCACATAGACCGGCATCGCCGATTTGACAGGGCTGTCGGTGAGCGGCTTGAACAGCGCATCCAGCGCCAGGGGATCCTGAAGCCAGAAGCCTGCATCGGCCGGGCGATCATGCAGTGAGTGGCTCCAGGCCACACGCGGCGTCTCGGCCTCGTTGATCTGGTCCGGGCCGACGATGCTCGGGTTTGGAAAGGTGGTGGGATCGGTCACGAAGGCTTCGAGGAATTTGCCCGAATAGCCCATGGAAATCGGATCCGGCACCACCGTCTGCGGCGTCTTCAGGTTCTCTTCGGTCGACAGTCCCGACCAGGTGTAGAACAGCTGGCGGTGCACGATCGCGCTCTGCAACATCACCGCGCCAGGGCCGACATTGTAGAAGCGCCCGTCATAGTCGAAGGTGAACGCGCCGGAGGTGACCAGCACGAGCTGAAAGCCGCCCGGCGGAAGATGCAGGTGGAAATCGGTAGGGCCGGTGTCCGGACGGTAGATCGGCAGATTGGTCGCGACTTCGTGCAGCAGGAAGGTTTCGTTGTTGGCGTGAAAGCCTTCGTTGGCGCGATTGTAGAGCGCTTGCGGCCGGTACGTCGCTTCGAACTTCGCATTCCGGTCGCGATCGATCGCCACGAAATCCCGAGCGTTGAGGCGAACGGGCGTCCCGTCCGGGCGGGTCAGGCCGGTGAATTTGAGATCGCCGGCGGCATGCACGTTCATGGCATTCTCCGATTCTGGGCCGCTCACCCGGTCTCTCGGCGCACGCATCTTGCCGCTCCAATCGTGGGAGAGCAGGGAATCAGGCCTGATGCTGCCTTGCGAAATTTGGGCCAGTCGAGGTGCCGCGCGGCACGCGGGCTCTTCGGCTCGCCGCCACGCGAAAAAAAATCGAGGTTGCACCTGATGTTAGATGACCCGCTTCACGGGCCTGCATGGCCCTCTTCGCCAAGCCTGCAGATCCAGTGACGAGACGCGTCTTGTCTAATTTGTCGGCAGGTCTTGCGCGGACGTGCGGCTGCGCCGATCAGCAACGCCTCGGCGCGCCGAACTTCGCTCACATCGGCACCGGAATGAGGGGCGCAACCTCCCGATCAAGCGCGTTCTCGCTCGCCGCAAGCCCTTGCGCGACGCCGACACGGTCGGTCTCGGGACGGTTCTGGCTCATCTTGCGCTTGCCTTCGAACCGCACGACGGGAATGCGCACGCCGACGATTCCGCGCAGCTGCGCAGCGATGAAGTCGGCGGGGGCATCCGTAACTGCCCACGATTTTGCGCGCGATCCTTCGTGCCTGTTCGTGAGCCGCGTCACGGCGTCGAGCAGGCGCTCCGGCTCCTGGAAGAATTCGACCGGGCCGTAGGCATGCACCGCGACGTAGTTCCAGGTCGGCACGACCTTTTCGGTCTCCTGCTTGGTCGCGTACCAAGACGGCGTCACATAGGCGTCGGGACCGCTGAAGATCGCAAGCGCGTCTCCGATCGGCGGCAGCTTCCATTGCGGGTTGGCCTTCGCCACATGCCCGTACAGCACACCATGCTCGCCTTCGCTCTCGTCGAGAAGGAGCGGCAGAGGCGTGGCGACCGGGCCTTCGGTTGTGGCCGTTACCAGACTGGCGAGGCGGGCGCCGCGAATGGTCGCCCGGATGCCCTCAATGTCGTCCTTGAACGCGGGAGGGATGTACATGGTCTATCTCCGGTGTCGGTCTGGAGATAGCTGGAATCTGGTCTGTGAGAAACTGCCAGTTGTCGTATATTCTATCAGTCCAGTTCGGCCACGGCCTGTGCGAGAAGCCTGCAGCCGCGCTCGATCTGTGCGACCTCCAGTGCCGAATAGCCCATGACGAGGCCGACTGTCGTCCGCGCTCGGCGAGGTCCGACGAACAGTGCCGAGACGGAATAGACACCAACGCCCTTTGCATGGGCCGCCTTGATCAACGCGTCCTCACGCTTCTGAGGCAGGTCATCGAACCACGCGACGATGTGCAGGCCGGCGGCCGTGCCCTCGATCCGGACGCGATCCCCGAACCGGCGGCGAAGCGCGTCGAGCAGCGCTCGCTGGCGTTCGGCGTTGCGCCGGCGCACGCGCCTGATGTGACCGTCATAGGCGCCGCTTTCGAGCATCGAAGCGAGAGCGTCCTGTTCGATCAGCGGCGTGTGCCGGTCCATGATCTGCTTGGCGGCGGCGAACAGGGATCGCAGGGCGGAGGGCACCACCAGATAGCCGATCCGCAAGGTGGGAGAGAGCGTCTTTGAGACGGTGCCGAGATAGATCACGTTGCCACCGCCTTCCAGCGCGTGCAGCGGCGGGATCGGCTTGGTGTCGTAGCGATACTCGCTGTCGTAATCGTCCTCGATCACGTAGGCGTCGTTCTTGCGCGCCCAGGCGAGCAATTGGTGCCGGCGTCCGATCGGCATGACGCCGCCCAGCGGATATTGATGCGACGGCGTGACATAGGCGAGGCGGGCCTCGATACCATCAAGCCGCGCTGTCTCCAATCCATCCGCGTCGACGGGAATCGGGATCGTCTCGGCGCCCGTCGCCTCGAAAGTGTGCCGCGCCATCTGGTAGCCGGGATCCTCCATCACGAAGCGGTCGCCGGCGTCGAGCAGCAGGCGTGCGCAGATATCGAGGCCCTGCTGCGAGCCGTTCACGACGACGATCTGATCGACCTCGCAGCGGACGCTGCGCGACCGCCAGAGATAGCCCTGAAGCGCGATCCGCAGCCGCAGCGCGCCGCAGGGATCGTCATAGGCCAGCCGCTCGGGCTTGCGCGCCATCGCAGCGGTCATGGCCTTCTTCCATGCCAATACCGGGAAATCCGACGGCGCGAGCTCGCCATAGCGGAAGTTCGCGACGAGCCCGCGCGGCGGCTCGGTCCAGCGCGGCGGGTCCCGAAGCAACCGCTCGCTGAAGGCCGACAGCCGCACCTTCCGCGCCGACGGCCCCGACGCCACGCGCGTGCGTCCGCGCTCGACGATGGCGCGGGCCACACGCGGCCGCGCGCCATGGCGTGTCTCGATAAAGCCTTCGGCGGCGAGCTGTTCGTAGGCGACGGTGACGGTCGAGCGGGCCACGCCCATCTCGCCGGCAAGCGCGCGCGAGGACGGCAGCAACCCGCCGATCCCGTACACCCGTGCCAAAATCTGATCCCTCAGGGCTTCGTAGATGTGGCGCGCGCCCATGCGGCCGGCACGGCGAGCGGGATTGGTCTTCATCTGGATCATCCACATTCCAAGCCGGCATTCGACCGAGCGGACGATGTCGGAATGTGGTTCTAGTCCGGTTCGCCGAGAGTTTCGACGTAAGCCTTGCCGTAGGGATAAAAATGCTCCTTGCGGCCGTGGTCCCACAGCGTCCTGAGACCCGGCGCCGCCTCGCATAACGAGTCCCCATTTTCACAGATCAATCACGACATCGCTTCGGGGCCGCGAGCAGCAGATCAGGACGTTGCCCTCCGCTGGCGGGTCGAGTGGATCCGGCGCGTAGCTGACCGCTCCCGCGATCAGTCCGCTCTCGCAGTTGTGGCAGACGCCGGTCCGGCACGACCAGCGCACGGGGACGTCGCGGGCTTCGGCCAGCTCCAGCAGGCTGGCGTAGGCCGGTCCCCAGCACACATTGAGTCCACTTCGGGCGAACGAAACCATCGGGCCGGGGCCGGGGGCGCCGGCCGGCGTGTGCGCTCGCTTCTGCGGGGAGGACGCTATGCCGGGCGTCAAGGATGGTCCGGCGCCGAACAATTCGGTGTGGATGCGATCCGGCGCGACGCCCAACGTGGTGAGGCCAGCTTTCAGATCGCTCATGAAAGCGGCCGGTCCGCACAGATAGAAATCGCCGTCACGCGGCACGCTCAGGCTCCGGAGCAGGCGTGCGTCCAGATGTCCGGCTGTATCGAACTCCACATTGAGACGATCGCCCGGGTCAGGCGCGCTGTAACAGACGTGGCTATGGTGATGAGCGAGCCCACTTAGCAATTCGCGCGCCTCGGCGGCGAACGCATGTTCGCGGCCGTCGCGAGTGCCGTGAAGCCACCAGACGTCCCGCGTCGTCTCTTCAGCGACGAGTGCGTGGAGCATTGCGAGCACCGGCGTCACGCCGATTCCGGCGCTCAACAGGACGACTGGGCGCGCATCTTGCCGGAGCGTGAAACTGCCGCGGGGTGCACCGACCTGTACGACGTCGTCAATTCGGAGGTCATCGGCGATGTAACGGCTGGCGGCACCGTGCGCTTCGCGCTTGATGCTGATCCGATAGGGCGCGGCATCGGAGCCGCTCGAGAGCGAATAGCTGCGCGTCATCGCTTGAGCAGCCAGCGGCCCGAGTCGGACAACGACGAACTGACCGGGCAGGGCGGCGGCCACAGGATTTCCGTCGACGGGTTCGAGGATCAGCGACGTCACGTTGCCGCTTTCTGCGATCTTGCGGGCTACGCGAAACGGCCGGAATCCGCGCCAGGCCGGAGGTGGGCTCGCCGCCGATCCGAGCCCGGCGTTTCCCGCCGCTTTGTTCTCCTTGCGCTGCTCGAGCAGCGCCTCGAAAGAGCGGTGCCAGCCGCGGCTCAGCGCGGGAATCCGCAGCGCCCGCTCCAGGCGTTCGCGCGGATGAGGCGGCAGGTAAAGCAGCGCATTGATCTCGAACACGCTCATGCGCTCGGGCCCCACGGCGATCTGAATGATTTCGTCACCGGCCTCGACGTCGCCTTCCTCGATCACACGAAAATAGAACCCGGGCCGGCCGTGCCTGACCACCAGCGCCGCCATGTCCGGCTCGTCCATGCGAATGCCGAGCCGGTAGCAGGTGACGCGCGGCTGCGTCACTTCGAACAGGGCCGAGCCGATCCTGTAGCGGTCTCCGATGCACACGTTGCTGTCGGCAAGGCCCTCGACCGTAAAGTTCTCACCGAACTCGCCATGAACGAGGTTCGATCGACCCAGATGTTCCTGCCAGTATCGATAAGAATCGTCCTGATAGACGAATACGGCACGATGCTCGCCGCCATGACCGGCCGTATCGCCCTGGCCGTCGCCATCGATGTTGAGCCGGCGTGCCTTGCGCGCGCCTTTGACTGGTGCCTTCCAGATGCCGGTGTGGACGGTCCTTCCTTGCCAGGCGACGTCGCGCGGCAGGCCGACATTGACCGAAAGCAAACGTGCCATTGCGTGTTCCCAACCGTGACTGCGCGGCTCCGCCGTCATCCTTGCACCCGGACCGGGTTTTTGGCTCGTTAGGCGTTGTTAGACGTTGCGAGCAAGCCTTGCCACCGGCGGCCCTCAGGCCAATCTCAGATGGCGTCACGAGACACAGTCCGCAAAGAGGGAGATCACGATGGATGATCAGGGCAAACTGGCCGCGCTCCAGCGTCATTGGGACGCGTCGGACGCCAACGATTTCGAGGCCGAGCACGACATCTATCGCGAGGACGCGGTGCTCGACTATCCGCAATCCGGCGAGCGCATCCGCGGCCGCAGGAACATTCAGGAGAGCCGCTTCGTGCAGCCGAACAAGAAGCGCTTCACAGTTCGGCGCATCGTCGGGGGCGGCGATCTGTGGGTGAGCGAATTCGTGCTGACGTATGATGGGGTGCCGTCTTACGTGGTGAGCATCATGGAATTCCGCGACGGTCTGGTGGCCCAGGAGACGCAGTATTTCGGTGACAAGTTCGAGCCGTCGCCCTCGCGGGCGCATCTTGTCGAGCGGGTGGAGTAACACGGGCTCCGTCGCAATGACGGTGCGTCTGCCAAACAGACCAACACGGAACCCGATGCGGCGGCTGGTCGCAGTCTCGTCGCCTTGATTCCGACAGGCCCGTCTTTATGTGTGAAAGGAACAAGAATCCGGGCCCCTCTGGCGAGGAAGTCGACGCTGTCGGCAAAACCTCGTGATGTCGGATGACCTGTCCCGCGCGAATGCGATGGATCGGCCGATCGTCGGGCCTTCTTGAGAGTCTCTCCGACCCAATCGTCCCCATCGCAGCTCCGTGCGGTCATTTCGCAAGATAAGGGAGCAACGATGTCTGACGCCAAGCATTCAAATCCGATCGAAATCGAGATCACCGAGCCGTCCAGCCTGAACGAGCAGGCTGCGGTGGCGCTGGTGATCGTCGGCGCGCTGGTTGCGGTCGCCGACCGGCAAGTTTCACCGGTCGAACGCGACGAGGTCGTCCGTTTCATCCGGGATCGCAAGCTGGCACCGCACATCCCGGACGACCGGCTCTATGCGATGTTCGACGAGCTTGCCGAACGGCTCGAGGAACCGGATTTCGCCAATGTGGTGATCGACAATCTGCGTCCGGTCTCGGACCTGCGGCTGTCGGCTCATTTGATGGAACTGTCGGAGCGCGTCGCGGCCGCGGACGAGGACGTCCATCCCCATGAACTGCAGGCGATCAAGCTGTTGCGCCTGCTGACGCTGGTGCTACCGCGCGCAAAGCAGGTGGCGCCGGGTGCAGTGCGTGCCGAACAGCGCATTGCCGCCGAGGAGTAAGCATGAGCGCAGTTTCGGACGAGGATAAGATAGGGGCTTCGGGCGCTACCGGCCAGATGGCCGGCGGCGACCCGCGTCTCGACAAGCTTGTCCGGCGCCTGCCGCCGCGCATGGGCGACACCGTCACCTATCTGCTCAAGCCGTCCAGCCGCTGGGTGAGAATCCCCTCGGGCGCGCTGCTCATTGTCGGCGGCGTGCTCTCTTTCCTGCCGGTGCTCGGCGTCTGGATGCTGCCGCTCGGCCTCGCTTTGCTTGCGGAAGACGTGCCCGCGTTGCGATCCGCGCGCGGCAAGGTTTTGGATTGGGTCGAGCGGAAGAAGCCGCAATGGCTCGATCCGTCCGCACCTAAAAGCGATCAATCATGACTGAATTCATCACCACCGAAGCACTGACCGCGCTCTTTCAGGTCGTCCTGATCGACCTCGTGCTCGCCGGCGACAACGCCGTCGTCATCGGCCTTGCCGCAGCCGGCCTCCCGGCCGAGCAGCGCCGGCGCGCCATTGTCGTCGGCATCATCGCCGCCACCGCCTTGCGCATCGTCTTTGCCGGCGTCGCGACCCAGCTTCTGCAAGTGATCGGGCTGTTGCTCGCCGGCGGCGTGCTGCTGCTCTGGGTGTGCTGGAAGATGTGGCGGGAGCTGCGCGAGCAGGCCGCGCATGCGAACGAGCTCGCGTTCAGCCATGGCGGCGACGGGAGCGCTGCTGCCGCTCCGCGCAAGACCTTCAGGCAGGCGGCGGTGCAGATCGTCGCGGCCGACGTCTCGATGTCGCTCGACAACGTGCTCGCGGTCGCGGGCGCGGCGCGCGAGCATCCCTACATCCTCGCCTTCGGCCTGTTGCTGTCGGTCGCGCTGATGGGCGTCGCTGCCGATTTGCTCGGCCGCGTGCTTCAGAAGCAGCGCTGGATCGGCTATGTCGGTCTCGCTATCATCGTCTACGTCGCCTTCGAGATGATCTATCGCGGCTCGCTCGAGCTCGCGCCTGTCATCGCGAGTCTGTAAGGCAACGATTCTGCCTATCATGCGGAGTGATCAATGACGTCTGAACCCAAAGCACTTTCGGCCGATCCGGTGCCGGCGCCGCAAATCGGCCCGTTTGCCCAGCTCATCTTCGGCTCGCGCTGGCTGCAGGTCCCGCTCTATGTCGGTCTCATCGTCGCGCAGGCCGTCTATGTGCTGCTGTTCCTGAAGGAGCTCTGGCACCTGGTCGTGCACTCGTTCGACGCCAGCGAGCAACAGATCATGCTGGTCGTGCTCGGGCTGATCGACGTCGTCATGATCTCGAACCTGCTGGTGATGGTGATCGTCGGTGGTTACGAGACCTTCGTCTCGCGCCTGAACCTGAACGGTCATCCGGACGAGCCGGAATGGCTCAGCCACGTCAATGCCAGCGTGCTCAAGATCAAGCTTGCGATGGCGATCATCGGCATCTCCTCGATCTCGCTGCTCAGGACCTTCATCGAGGCGGGTAATCTCGGCACGACGCGCAGCAATTTCACCGAGTCCGGCGTGATGTGGCAGGTGCTGATCCACCTGACCTTCATCATCTCCGCGATCGGCATCGCTTGGGTCGACCGCCTCAGCGAGAGCGGCCACCGCAACAAGGCGGCCCGTCACGGCTGAGCGCGATCGGCCTTCTCAGGCGCCGATTTGGCGCTCGCGCGCGGCATGACGGACTCTCTTGGATCATTGCTGCGGAGATTGGCATTCCTGCCCGTCACGGACAAGGTGAACGCGCCATGATCATCGCACGGCGTGCATCTCCAGAAAGGCCTTCACGCCGGTGACGGTGCCCGTGTCCGACGGCACGTAGCCGGGCAGGGTAGCCACCGCTGCGCGAAAATCGGCGCTGCGGATGATCTCGAGGATGCGCTGCATCGGCCCGGTGTCCAGGAACGCGCGCTTGCAGACGAAGAAATAATCTTCGGTCAGGAGCCGGATGAAATCGAGGCCGAAATGCCGGGCGGCGGCTTCGACGCCAAAGCTCGCATCCGCCATGCCGCTCGCGACATAGGCCGCGACCGCGGCGTGGGTAAATTCGATCTGCTGCGCACCGTTGATGCGACTCTCCTCGATGCCGTTTGCCGCGAGCAGTTGGTCGAACAGAAGCCGCGTGCCGGAATCGTGGTCGCGGTTGACGAAGCGGACTTTTGGTCCGGTCAGATCATCAAGCGAAGCGATGCGCAGCGGGTTGCCGCGCGCGACCATCAGCCCCATCTCGCGCGTGACGAAACTGATGATGCGGTCCTCGCGCGGATCGAGCCATTCGCGGGCAGCCTTGATGCCCTGGGCCCGTAGCGCGCCGTGCGGCAGATGCAGGCCGGAGAGATCGCAGGCGCCCTGCGCCAGCGAGACCAGCGAATGCTGGTTGCTGACATAGCGCAGATCGACGCCGATGCCCGGCTCGCGGTCGAGGAATTCGCGCAGTTTTGCGACCGCAAACCGTGGCTGGCATGCACGCGGATCACCGACGGGCGCTGCTCGAGGAACGGCTTGATCTCGCTCGCCAGCTCCTGCGCGAGATTCTCAAGCTGAGGTCCGAGCCGGGCCTGCATGCGCTCACCCGCCCACACCAGCCGCTCGCCGAACGGCGTGAGTTTCGAGCCTTTGCCGCGCTGGGTCTCGACCAGCGGCGTGCCGAAAAACTCCGACCATTGCTCGATCAGATTCCAGACGTGGCGATAGGAGAGGTGCGCGTCGCGGGCCGCGCTGGTGATCTTCCCGGTCCTCCTGATTTCGTTGAGGACGCCGAGCATGATGATGGCGGTGCGCGGATTGCCCTCGCGGCGAAACCGCCAGACGGCCTCGATCTCGATCTGAAGCATCTCTTATCCTTATGAACTGCGCTTCATATGTTGGGCGTCCATTTGCAAACCATATCATATTTACTCCTATACATATGCGCCTAGTCTGGTCTTGCAGAACTGGAGAAAATATGATGTCAATTGCATATGATCTTGCGCATTCTCCGGCCACCGAGTTCATGTCCCGGCCCCAGCATCTGCTGATCGACGGCCGCCGCGTCCCCGCAAGCTCCGGTCGCACCTTCAAATCGCTCAATCCGGCCACCGGGCAGGTCATCGCCGTCGTCGCCGAAGGCAACGAGGCCGATGTCGAGCATGCGGTTGCCGCCGCGCGCCGGGCTTTCGAAGGCCCGTGGCGCACGATGCGGCCATCCGAACGAGGCCAGATCCTGCTGCGCTGGGCAGACCTGCTCAAGCAGCACGCCGACGAGATCATCGAACTCGAGTCGATCGATGCCGGCAAGCCGATCGCCGCGACCTCGCGGCAGGATTTCCCGGCCGCGGTCGACACGCTGATCTACTACGCCGGCTGGGCCGACAAGATCAGCGGCGACGTCGTGCCCGTGCGCGACGACGCCCTGACCTACACCGTGCGCGAGCCGGTCGGCGTGGTCGCCGCCATCGTGCCCTGGAATTTCCCGCTGATGATTGGGATGTGGAAGCTGGCGCCGGCGCTGGCCTGCGGCTGCACCATCGTGATGAAGCCGGCCGAGCTGACCTCGCTGTCGGCGCTGCGCATCGCCGAACTCGCGCTTGAGGCCGGCCTGCCGGCGGGCGTCTTCAACGTCGTCACGGGGCCCGGCCGGGTCGTCGGCGATGCGCTGGTTAATCACCCTGACGTCGACAAGGTCACCTTCACCGGCTCACCCGGCGTGGGTCGTGGAATCATGAAGGGCGCCGCAAGCAACTTCAAGCGTGTCTCGCTCGAGCTCGGCGGCAAGTCGGCCAACGTCATCTTTGACGATGCCGATCTCGAAGCCGCATCCAAAGCAGCGGCCTCCGGCATCTTCTTCAATGCCGGCCAGGTCTGCTCGGCCGGCTCCCGCGTGCTGGTGCAGGAGAAGGCCTATGACGAGGTCGTCGAGCGGCTGGCGGCACGCGCGAAGTCGCTCAGGATCGGTGATCCGCTCGACCGCAAGACGGTGCTCGGGCCCGTGATCTCCGAGAAGCAGATGAAGTCGATCCTCGACTATGTCGACATCGGCCGGAAGGAGGGCGCGACCCTCGTCACCGGGGGCGAACGTGTCGGCGAGCGTGGTTACTTCATCAGCCCCGCGGTGTTCGCGAATGTCGCGCACGAGATGCGGATATCGCAGGAGGAGATCTTCGGCCCCGTCGTCAGTGTCATCAAGTTCAGGGATGAAGCCGACGCGCTGCGGATCGCCAACGGCACGGCCTACAGCCTGGCTGCCGGCGTGTGGAGCCGCGACATCGGTAAGCTCCAGCGCTTCGCCAAGCGGGCGCGCGCGGGCACGGTCTGGATGAACACCTATGGCTACACCGACGTGCGCCTGCCCTGGGGCGGCGAGCGCGACTCCGGCCTCGGCCGCGAGCACGGCAGCGCCGCGCTCGACAACTTCACCGAGCCGAAGGCTGTGTGGATGAACCTGGCCGTCTGATACCTCCCGAGCGGCCAAGCCTGGAGCCCGCCTGATCGCCCGATCCGGCGGGCTCTTTTTTCGAGATCGGTAAAATTGCCTGCATTCCGCTCAGCGGCGGCAAACCCTGCGGACAAGAACCACGCGGCCTTAAACCCCGGCTTTGGAACCGGCGTGCATCCTGCCTGCAACAGTGTGGGGCACCAGCATGTCAGTTCTCAGGGAGGTCGTCGTCGCGGTCGCGGGAGTCTACGCGCTCCTGATCGCGTGCGACGCATTGTTCGGGGTCGGCGAGGCGCGCTTCGACGACGCCTATTACAGCGGCAGCTTCTACGCGCCGCAGCCGAAGGAGTTTCGTTTCGCCGGCGATACGCCGCCGGCGGTCCGCGTCAGCGAGGCGTTTGCGCAATTCGCGCCGGGCGAAGGCAAGCCGAACAAGCGCTACTCGTCGCTGACGACGATCATTCGTTAAGTGTCCGCCTCACTCCCCCTGGATCCATTCCGCCACGCCGCGCCACAGCGTGTCGCGATGCTCGGGGCGGAAGAAGCCGAAATGGCCTATTCCCTTGGCGCTGACCTCTGACGGTTTGACCGTCACCACCTCTGGCTTGATCGCGGTGAACCCGCTCGCAAGCAGTTCGACGGCGGGCCGCGTCGCCCACGGGTCGTCGGAGAAGCAGAGTGTGCGCAGCTCGCCCTTGAATTTTGGCAAAATTCTCCAGCGCCGGCAGCTTTGAATCGAAGAGATAGCGCGGGCTCGAGACCCACTCGGCCCATTGCAGGAAAACGCCCTTGGGCAAATCCTCGCCGATGCCGGCCCAGCCCGGCGCGTAACCGAGCGCGTGGACGAGCGGCACTCCGACAAAATTCATGAAGGCGAAGACCCGGTATTTTTCCGGCGACGTCATCAGCCGCCAGGTGGCCGCCTGCGAGGCCACAAACGCGGCGCGCGAGATGTCCACGCTGTTCGCGATCAGCCCGAGCGCCTGGCCGCCGAAGGAGTGGCCGACATAGGCCAGGGGAAGGGTGCGGTAGCGCGCGCATCCAGTGCACGGCGGCGGTGACGTCGAGCGCGGCCCAGTCCGACATCGAGGCCTTGAAACCGACCAGTGATTTCGGCTGGTTGTAGCCGACCATCGCCGGCAGCCGGGAGTCGCCGATGCCGCGATAGTCGTAAGTCAGGACCGCGCAGCCGCGATGGGCGAGATAGGAGGCAAAGCCGCGATAGATTTTCCGCGGGACGGCGGTGGCGGAGTTGATCAGTACGGCATGGCGTTTGGTGCCGCGCGGCAGGAACAGGGTGCCGCTCAGCGCATACCCGTCGGTCGCCGGGAAGCTGATCTCGTCAACGAAAACGTCGTCCAATGCCGCGTCCATGGGCAGAAGGTATCCTGCCAGTTTCCTCGCCGTTCCCAGCAAATGCGAATTTGGCTTTTCCCGCAAGGGTTTGCAGTGCCAGATGGATTTACAACTGGCGGCCAAGGATTAGCCTGTGTATAAGGCGGCCCTCGCAACCCACAGATCAGGTTGCACTTTTTGCTTCACGGAGAGATTGCGATGTCCGAGCGGTGGACGCCCGAGTCCTGGCGCAGCAAGCCGGTGCTACAGGTGCCCGACTATCCCGACGCCAAGGCCCTGGCCGACGTCGAGGCGCAGCTTGCGACCTTTCCGCCGCTGGTGTTCGCGGGCGAGGCGCGCAACCTGAAGAAGTCGCTGGCGCGGGTCGCTGCTGGTGAGGCCTTCCTGCTGCAGGGCGGCGACTGCGCCGAGAGCTTTGCCGAACACGGCGCCAACAACATTCGCGACTTCTTCCGCGTGCTGCTCCAGATGGCGGTGGTGCTGACTTATGCCGGTGCCGTGCCGGTGGTGAAGGTCGGCCGTGTCGCTGGTCAGTTTGCAAAACCGCGGTCGTCGCCGACCGAGAAGATCGACGGCGTCGAGCTGCCGAGCTATCGCGGCGACATCGTTAACGACATCGCCTTCACCAAGGCAGCGCGCGTCCCTGATCCGCAGCGCCAGCTGATGGCCTACCGGCAATCCGCGGCGACGCTGAACCTGTTGCGCGCGTTCGCCACCGGCGGCTACGCCAATCTCGGCAGCGTGCATCAGTGGATGCTCGGCTTCCTCAAGGACTCGCCGCAGTCCCGCCGCTACAAGGAATTGGCCGACCGCATCTCGGACGCGCTCAACTTCATGCGCGCCTGCGGCCTCGATCTCGAGGCTCACCCCGAGCTGCGCGCCACCGATTTCTACACCAGCCACGAGGCGCTGCTGCTCGGCTATGAGCAGGCCATGACCCGCGTCGATTCCACCACGGGCGACTGGTACGCGACCTCGGGCCACATGATCTGGATTGGCGACCGCACCCGCCAGCTCGATCACGGCCATATCGAATATTTCCGCGGCATCAAGAACCCGATCGGGCTCAAATGCGGTCCGTCGCTCAAGCCCGACGAACTGCTGAAGCTGATCGACGTGCTCAATCCCGACAACGAGCCGGGCCGGTTGACGCTGATCGGTCGCTTCGGCTCCGACAAGGTCGGCGAGCACCTGCCGAACATGATCCGCGCCGTGAAGCGCGAGGGCAAAGTGGTGGTCTGGTCGTGCGATCCCATGCACGGCAACACCATCACCTCGACGTCGGGTTACAAGACGCGCCCCTTCGACCGCATCCTGTCCGAGGTGAAGTCGTTCTTCACCATCCACGCGGCAGAAGGCACGCACGCCGGCGGCGTGCATCTGGAGATGACCGGCCAGAATGTCACTGAGTGTATCGGCGGCGCCCGCGCGATCACCGACGAGGATCTCAACGATCGCTATCACACGGTCTGCGATCCCCGGCTCAATGCCGAGCAATCCATCGACATGGCTTTCCTGATCGCGGAGCTGCTCAAGCAGGAGCGCGCCGGCAAGGTCATGCCGATGCCGGCCGCAGCGGGGCTCTGAGACCTTGCTGCGGATCTTGAAGGCCACGGTCAATTCCCGCAACGGTCTGGCCTTTGCGTTCCGGTCGGAGCAGGCCGTCCGCGAGGAGATTGTCGCGCTCCTTTTGTCGCTGCCGCTGGCGTGGTTCGTCGGCGCGACCGCGATGCGCGCGGTCGAGCTGGTGTGTTCAGTCGCGTTCGTGCTGGTGGTCGAGCTGCTCAACACCGCGATCGAGAAGCTTGCCGACCGGCTGACCATGGATCACGACAAACAGATCGGCCGGGTCAAGGACATGGGCTCGGCCGCGGTCGGTGTTGCGCTCCTGATGGCCGGCGCGTTCTGGATCATCGCCATCATCGAGCGGTTGGGGTTCCTCTAAAGCGCTAATCGCGCTTTAGGTTGTTGTTTTGAGCATGATCTTTTCGGAAAACCGCTTCACACTTTTCCGGATCATGCTCTGATCGGAGCGCGGCGGCCATGACCGAACGTCTCAACGAATTCGCGGTCACGCTCGCCCAGCTCAATCCGACCGTGGGCGACATCGACGGCAATGCCGCCAAGGCGCGTGCCGCGCGCGCGCAGGCCAAGTCCGACGGTGCCGATCTCGTGCTGTTTCCGGAATTGTTCATTGCCGGCTACCCGCCGGAAGATCTCGTGCAGAAGCCTTCCTTCCAGGCCGCCTGCCGCGCCGCGATCGAGGCGCTCGCGCGCGAGACCGCTGATGGCGGCCCGGCCATGCTGGTCGGCACGCCCTGGGTGGAGGAGGGCAGACTCTACAATGCCTGCGCGCTGCTCGATGGCGGCCGTATCGCCGCGCTTCGCTTCAAATGCAACCTGCCGAATTACGGCGTGTTCGACGAGAAGCGGCTGTTTTCGCGCGGCCCCGCCGCGGGGCCGGTGACCGTGCGCGGCGTTCGGATCGGTGTGCCGATCTGCGAGGACATCTGGCTGGAAGAGTCCGAGGATTACGAGAACGTGGTCGAGACGCTGGCCGAGACCGGCGTCGAGATCATTCTGGTGCCGAACGGCTCGCCCTACGCCCGCGACAAGGCCGATGTGCGTTTGTCGGTTGCGGTCGCGCGCATCACCGAGAGCGGCTTGCCGCTGGTCTATCTCAACCAGGTTTGCGGCCAGGACGAGCTGGTGTTCGACGGTGCTTCCTTCGCGCTCAACGGCGATCTTTCGCTCGCGGCGCAATTGCCGGCGTTCGCGGAAAGCATCACCACACTGCGCTTCACCAGAAACGGCGACGATTGGCGCTGCACCGGTCCTGTCGCGGAGCAGCCCGAGGGCGACTATGCCGACTATGCAGCCTGCGTGCTCGGCTTGCGTGATTACGTCGCCAAGAACGGCTTTCCCGGTGTGCTGCTCGGTATCTCCGGCGGCATCGACTCTGCCCTCTGCGCGGCAATCGCGGTCGATGCGCTCGGCGCCGATCAGGTGCACGGCGTGATGCTGCCTTACCGCTACACTGCGGCAAGCTCGATCGCGGACGCCGGCGAGCTCGCCGGCCGCCTCGGGATTCGTTATGAGGTGCTGCCGATCGCCGAAGCCGTGACCGGGTTCGAGACCATATTGTCCGGCATCTTCAAGAATTTGCCGCCGGATATCACCGAAGAAAATCTCCAGGCCCGCACCCGCGGCACGCTGCTGATGGCGATCTCGAACAAGACCGGGCTGATGGTGATGACCACCGGCAACAAGTCGGAAATGTCGGTCGGCTACGCCACGCTCTACGGCGATATGAACGGCGGCTTCAATCCGATCAAGGACATCTACAAGACGCAGGTGTTTCGGCTGGCAAGCTTGCGCAATGTCTGGAAGCCCGATGGCGCGCTCGGGCCGGCCGGCGAGGTGATCCCGCCCGATATCATCACACGTCCGCCGACGGCGGAGCTGCGCGAGAACCAGACTGACCAGGATTCGTTGCCGCCTTACGAGGTGCTCGATGCCATTCTCGAGCGTCTCATCGAGCGCGAAGAGCCGCTCGACAAAATCATCGCCGCCGGTTTCGACCGCGAGACGGTCGTGCGCATCGACCATCTCCTCAACGTCGCCGAATACAAGCGCCGCCAGGCCGCGCCCGGCGTCAAGGTGACGGCCAGGAATTTCGGCCGCGACCGCCGCTATCCCATCACCAACCGCTTTCGCGACAAAGGCGAGCAGCTAGCCGCCCCGGACGAGACGCTGGTGTCGCGTGGGAGCAAAGCGTCGATCGACGCGTTCGAGGGGTGAATTCCCGGCCTTGGGCGAGCCCGCGGGTCCTACAACGGCGTCGCGAAAAACATCACTCGAAGCAAGTGCGTGTACTCGGACTCAAGCACCATGATCGACACAAAAACCAACACCGCGACCGGCGGTAGCAGGATGGCATAGGCCAGGGCCAGCCGCTCCCAGGCCATATGCATGAAGACGGCAACGATGAGGCCGGCCTTCAACACCATGAACAGCAGGATCAGCGACCATCTCAGACTGCCGTGCAGGCCAAAATAGTCGACGAGATAGGAGCAGGTGCTGAGCACGAACAACCATGCCCAGACCACGAGGTAGAGTTTGATCGGGTGCTGCTGGCCCTTGGCGTGTGCCGCCGCCGCTGCGACTGCGTCATGCACATGGGCCTGGAGCTGTCCTTCCATGTGTACCGTGGCATTTGTCATGCGCCGACCTCACCAAAGATAGAAAAACGCAAAGATGAACACCCACACGAGATCGACGAAGTGCCAGTACAGGCCGGTGATTTCGACGATCTCGTAATAGCCTCTCCGGCTCGTGAAGAAGCCGCGCCTTTCGACATCGAAGTCGCCCCGCAAGACCTTGCGCGCAATTGCAATCAGGAAGATCACGCCGATCGTGACGTGGGTGCCGTGGAATCCGGTGATCATGAAAAAGCAAGAGCCGAACTGCGCCGCGCCCCACGGGTTGCCCCAGGGGCGAACGCCCTCCATGATCAACTTTGTCCATTCGAAGGCCTGCATGCCAACAAACGTCGCGCCGAATGCTGCCGTGACCAGCATCAGGATTGCGGTCCTGACGCGATCCCTGCGGTAGCCGAAATTGACGGCCATCGCCATCGTCCCACTGCTGCTGATCAAGACGAAGGTCATGATGGCGATCAGGATGAGGGGGACGTCGTTGCCGCCGAGATTAAGCGCGAAGACCTCGCTTGGGTTGGGCCATGGCACGGTCGTCGACATCCGTGCTGTCATGTAGGACAGGAGGAAACAGCTGAAAATGAAGGTGTCGCTGAGGAGGAAGATCCACATCATGGCCTTGCCCCAGGACACGTTTTTGAAGGCGCGCTGATCAGAAGCCCAGTCCGCGGCGATGCCATGCCAGCCCGGAAGTCGCCCAGCACCTTGCCCCGTATTCGTCAGCACAGTCTCAGCCATCTGTTTTCACCCTCCCTAGCTCAGCAACTGGCGACAGATGTCGACGAAATCGTTCGTCCAACCCGTCAGGAGACCGAGCAGGACAACCCAGACCAGCAGGAGGAAATGCCAGTAGATGGTGCAGAGCTCCACGCTCAGGCGCATCTCGGCCGTCGCGGCGTTACGGTGCCATACCTTGGCTGTGGTCCTGCCGAGCGCCACCAAACCGCCGGTCAGGTGCAGCCCGTGCACCGCGGTGATCATGTAGAAGAAGGCATTGGCCGGATTGGACGCTACGAAATAACCGGCGGCGTTCAGCTGTTGCCACGCCAGAAGCTGTCCTGCGAGAAACGTGATCGCTGCCCCTCCAGCGGCGAGCAGACCGACGATGGCGCCGTCGATGTCGTTCCGGCGCGTCGCAACGTACGCCCATTGCAATGCGACACTGCTTATGACCAGCACGCCCGTGTTGAACCACAGTACCGTCGGCACGGGCATTGTCCGCCAGTCCGCCATGTTCATGCGCATGGAGTAGGCGCTGATGAAAAGTGTGAACAGCGAGCCGGCGACGGCGAGGAATACGCCAAGTCCGACCTTCGCTGCCGGCCAGGTCATTGCGCCCGTGCCTGGGAAGTCATCGATCGGACCCGCCTCCAGCCACGGCTTGGCAGTCAGCCGTTGCTGCGAGAGCCACCATCCGGCGATGACCGCGATCACGCCCAGGAACAGGATAACGGCGCTCACGGAGCAGCTCCCTGAATGGCCCCCGTCGTGGGCGGCTGGTTCTGTGGAATGAAGTCCTCAGCAGCACCCGGCACGCTGTAGTCATAGGCCCAACGATAGACGACCGGGAGCTCCTTGCCCCAGTTGCCGTGCCCTGGCGGCGTCTCCGGCGTCTGCCATTCCAGCGTCGTTGCTCGCCAAGGATTACCCCCCGACGGCTCGCCCTCGAACAGGCTCCAGGCCAGATTGAACAGGAACACCATCTGGGCGAAGCCAACCGTCAACGCGACCACGGTGATAAACTGGTTGAGCGAGTGGGCGGACGGCGGAATGAACGCCGCCTCGCCGAGCTCGAAGTATCGGCGCGGAACGCCGAGCAGCCCGAGATAGTGCATGGGGAAGAAGATCAGGTAGGCGCCGAGGAACGTGACCCAGAAATGAAACTGGCCCAGAACGTTGTTCAACATTCGCCCCGTGACCTTCGGGTACCAGTGATAGATCGCCCCTAGCACAACCATGATCGGCGCGACGCCCATCACCATATGGAAATGCGCGACGACGAACATGGTATCCGAAAGCGGCACATCGACCACGACGTTGCCGAGGAATAGGCCGGTAAGCCCACCGTTCACGAAGGTGACGATGAATCCAAGCGCGAACAGCATCGGTATCGTGAGATGTATGTTGCCACGCCAAAGGGTCAGGACCCAGTTGTAGACCTTGATGGCGGTGGGAATGGCGATGATCAGCGTCGTCGTGGCGAAGAAGAACCCGAAATATGGGTACATCCCGCTCACATACATGTGGTGCGCCCACACGACGAAGCTTAGCGCGCCAATCGCCACGATTGCCCAGACCATCATGCGATAGCCGAAGATGTTTTTTCGCGCATGCGTGCTGATCAGGTCGGAGACGATGCCAAAGGCGGGCAAAGCGACGATGTAGACTTCGGGATGACCGAAGAACCAGAACAGGTGCTGGAAAAGCAGCGGGCTGCCACCGCCATATTTGCTGAGTTGGCCCATCTCGACCAGCGACGGCATGAAGAAGCTGGTTCCCAGCAGACGGTCGAGCAGCAACATCACCGAGCCAACGAACAGCGCAGGGAATGCCAGCAGCGCCATAACGGTGGCGGTGAAGATGCCCCACACCGTCAAGGGCAGACGCATCAAGGTCATGCCGCGGGTGCGCGCCTGCAGCACGGTCACCACGTAGTTCAGCCCGCCCATGGTGAAGCCGATGATGAACAGGATCAGGGAGGACAGCATGAGGACGATGCCCCATTCCTGTCCGGGCGTGCCGGAGAGAATCGCCTGCGGCGGGTACAGCGTCCAGCCGGCGCCGGTGGGGCCGCCGGGCACGAAGAAGGTCGAAGCCAGCACCAGGACCGCGAGCAGGTAGACCCAGTAACTCAGCATGTTCACATAGGGGAAGACCATGTCCCGTGCTCCGACCATCAGCGGGATCAGGTAGTTGCCGAAGCCTCCGAGGAACAATGCGGTAAGCAGATAGATCACCATGATCATGCCGTGCATGGTGATGAACTGGAGGTACTGGTTGGCATCGATGAAGGAGAAGGTGCCGGGAAATCCCAGTTGCAGTCGCATCAGCCACGACAGCACCAGGGCCACGAGACCGATGGCCGAGGCTGTCAGTGAGTACTGGATGGCGATGACCTTGGCGTCCTGCGAAAAGACGTACTGCGTCCACCAGCTTTTCGGATGGTAGAGCTCGACTTCAGGCACTTCGGCAGGCGGAATGCCTGTGATCCCATCATATGGAACATCGACCATAGAGCACCTCCTCGGTCGTTTCCTTCGGGGGCGATGAGTTGGTTCACGCGCCCGATCCATGTTCGCAGCGGCATTTCCCTATTTGCCGCCCGATTGGTACGTCGCCCTCACGACGGCCTTTGGGCCGGATAATTCGGCAAACGTCTTCTGCTGATCGAGCCAGGCGTGATAGTCGCTCTCTTCCTCGATGATCACCTTGGCCCGCATTTGATAATGAGCGGCGCCACATAGTTCCGCGCAGAGAACATCAAAGGTCCCGGTTCGGATCGGCCTTATCCAGAAATAGGTGACCATGCCTGGGACCATGTCCATCTTGGCCCGGAACTCCGGCACATAGAAATCGTGCAGGACATCGACGGAGCGGAGCAGAACCTTGACGGGCTTGCCCGTTGGAAGATGCAGGTCGCCGTTCTCGATCACGACGTCGTCCTGGCCATGCGGATCGCTGCGATTGAGGCCCATCGGATTGTCTGGACTGATGTTGCCGACGTCGGACGTGCCCAACCGACCATCCTTCCCCGGCAAGCGGAAGCTCCATTGCCATTGCTGGCCCATGACTTCGATCTCGGTGGCGTCTGCGGGCACCGTCACGAACTGGTGCCAGACGACCAGGCCGGGTGCGAGCATGGCGGCGACGCCGATTCCGGTCCCGATACTGAGCCACCATTCAAGCTTTTTGTTTTCGGGATTGTAGTCTGCCTGTCTTCCCTCCCTATGGTGGAAGCGAAAGACGCAATAGGCCATGAATGCAACGACCGCGGTAAAGACGAATCCGGTGATCCAGAATGTGATGTTGATCGTCTGGTCGATGTAGCTCCAGTTAGTGGCAATGGGCGTCCACCACCACGGGCTGTAAAGGTGAAACAGCACCGAGCCGATCGCGACCAGAAGCAGTATCAGTGCGACAGCCATCCTGATCCATCCTTGCCATCGAAGGCTGCGCCATCGAAGGCTGCGGATACGAATCCAGGGCGAAGCTCACATTGGTCGCGATGGCGGACTCTTCTGTTGTGCTGGCATCTATACTGACATATGCGCCATCGCCGCGCCTCTTGTCTCGCCCATTCAACCGGTCGCGACATTCAAGAGAAAGATCGCGACCGCTCACTGCTGGGGGCGTCTAGGCTTTTAGAATGATCCCCTGCGAACCCGACGTCAATAGCACGTCAAACGCGCTTCGCTGGCGCGACGATTCCTGTCGCGGTGCAAGCTGGCGAGCGCCAGTTGCATTCTCGATGTGATGCATCGCACAAAATATGCGAAACACAATTCACCAAGTGGGAGCGCTGGTCATTCCGATGCGCCCGCGCTAAGCTTGGAGCGCAGGTCGCGACGGGTTTCGTCCGGCTAAGCTCCTTCCTCGTTGAGCCTGGAACTGCCGTATTCGGCTCGATCGCGTCTCCCGCACATAAAGGCGGATGCGCGCGGCCGGAAAGCGCGCGGTTCGCCGCGGCGACTTCAGCAGAGGAGGGTGTGTCCATGGCCACTCTTTATTCCAACAACATCGTAAAACGGCACCTGTTCGGCGAGGCGGTCTCTTATCCCGTTCGCAAGATCGGCTTGTCCGACCTGAGAGAGGTGCTGCGCCTGGGCTGGGAGGATTTCCAGGCGATGCCGAGTCACGCGGTCGTTGTATGCCTGATTTATCCCGTTCTCGGTCTCGTCCTGTTCAGGATGGTCCTCGGCCATTCGGTCCTGCCGCTGCTGTTTCCGCTGGCGGCCGGATTTGCCTTGATAGGGCCCTTTGCCGCGATCGGTCTCTACGAACTCAGCCGTCGCCGCGAGCGCGGCGAGGAGGTCGAGGCGTGGGACGCGATCAAGGTTTTGCGTGCACCGTCCTTCGGCGCCATGTTCGAGCTCGGCGTGCTCTTGCTCGTCCTGTTCGGGGTCTGGATCGGCGTCGCGAACGCGATCTATGTCGCCATCTTCGGTCACGCGGCGGCCGCAAGCATTCCTGACTTCGCAACCCGCGTGCTGACGACGCCGGAAGGATGGTCGCTCATCATCGTCGGTTGCGGTGTCGGCTTCCTGTTTGCCGTCGCGGCCCTATGCGTCAGCGTCGTATCGTTTCCATTGATGCTCGATCGGCATGCGACGGCGATCGATGCGATCCGGGCCTCCCTGCGGGTGGTGGCGGCCAATCCGGTTGCGATGGCGGGGTGGGGGCTGGTCGTCGCGGCACTGCTCATGATCGGCTCACTGCCGCTCTTCGTCGGTCTCGCTGTCGTCCTGCCAGTGCTCGGTCATGCCACTTGGCATCTTTACCGGAGGGTGGTCGAGCCGAATCCGAATCCACCTGATGAACCGCCGCCGCCCCCGAAGGGGAGGCGCTATGCGGCGGACTTTCCGGCCAATCTCTTCCCGTGGAGCCGCGAGGGCGAGCAGTAACAGCAAGAGGGCCGCTCCCGGCGGCCCACTTGGCTCGAGATTGGTGCAGAATTATTGCTTCGGTGGGATGAAGGTCGGTCCGACCGAACGGATCGGCTTGTTCTCGGTGGTCGCAGCGGTGCCAGTATCGGCGGGCGGTGCGGCGGCCGGTGTGCCGGCCGTGGCCGGGGGCGGCGTTGCGCCCTTCTTCGCAGCCGCGGCAGGCGTGCCCTTGGTGAGCTGCCGCTGCTGCATCTTCTTGGCGCTCTCCTCGGTGACGATGATGTCACCCTGCTGCTCGGCCGACGCCTTGTCGTCGGCCGATTTCAGCGCGTCGGCCCAGGTCTGGCCCGCGGCCTTGCAGGAGCAGGACGGGTTGAACTCGCTGCGGAATTTGAACGCGGTCGGCAGCGCCGTGTAGGGCTGGCCGCTGGTGGAGACCGCGGAGTTCATGTCTTCGCCGGGATTGCGATGGGTGTAGAGCACGGCTTCGGCGGCCGGGCACAGCGCCTTGCAGGTCTTCTCGTCGTCGGGGAAGCGCGCGGGCACAGTCGCAAACGAGACCGGGAAGTAGGCGCCGTCGCAGGTGCGCACGCAGACGGTACGATAGGTGCCTGACTGCGGGCCGAGATCGGAGGGCGGCACGCCTTGTGGACTGTTGGGGTTGTTGCCGCCGAACAGATTGCTCAGGAAGTTGCCGCCTTGCGACTGTGCGGCGTTGGCATATTGCGGGCCGCAATTGTTCTGCGCCAGCGCGGCCAGCACCGAGCGGCGCTGGTTGTCGCGCTCCGGAGTGAAGCCGCCGGGACCGCCGCCGCGCAGGCGTTCGAGATTGCCGGTGATCTGGTCCAGATTGGCGCGCATCTGCTGGATCTGGGTATTGACCGGACCGCATTGCGCCGACTGGCCGCTGAACAGCGAGAAGAAGCCGGAGGAATCGCAGCCCATGCGCTTGGCTTGCATGGTGACGCGGTCGAGCTCGGCCTGCTGCCGGGTCTGGGACTCCTGGTAGCGGCGGATCTGGTCTTCGCGCGCGGGGTCACCGCCGCCACCGCTACGATCGAGCGCGGCGAGCTGGCCCTCCAGTCGCACGCACATCGGATTCGGTCCAAGCCCGTTCTGGCCGGGCTGAGGCGGCGGCGGCCCGGGCGGGCCGGCCTGTGCGAAAGCGCCGGTGACAAGCACGACCGTGCTTAGGAGCACGGTGCAGGCAAGGAGGAAGCGAGCACGGGGGAGAGACAAAAATTCGGGCATATCCGCCATTCTAGCGAGGTCACGGCCACGCGTGATTTGGGGCGCCGAAGCGCGTCCTCCCATAGCCGCTTCCTGCGGCATCGTCACGTCGTTTCAGGGGCCAAAGATTGCGCCTAAGATACGCCAGTTCCGAGTGGATTCAGCGCTGGCAGGTGATTGCGACATATTCGTCGCAATGGCCATGGGAGCAGTTTGCGCCGGATTTGGGGACAGAGCCGGTAATTTCGTCGGGATCGACCCGACGATAGGCCGAAGCCTGGGCAAAATCGCGTGACTGGCAATAGGTGCGTGCGACCTGCGAGCCGCATTTCTCGCTTTTGGCGAGGCACTGGTCGACACCGTAGCCGTCCGCCTGGTTGGCGATGATGAAGATGCGCGTCTCGGCGAAAGCGCTGGATGCCGCAAGGATGGAGGCGCAGGAAATGAGCGCGAGCAATGATCGCATGAAAACACCGGGGGCAAAAAAGAAGGAACTGCCAGTTCCAGAATGGGCTCAAATGGTTAAGGATGATGAACCATCAAGGCGGGGCAGCCGCGCGATGCGGAGGTAAGACGGCATTTCCGCGGCTCCCTTGACGCGTGGGCCCTTCGTGGCCCATATGTCGCCGCATGAACGGTCTCCTCGCCATTTGCGCCATTTGCCGCGAGATTATTAGCTAGCGATTCGCTGGCTGGAGCCGTCTTTATCTCAAAACCATTGAGAGCCCTGGACGCCCGGCCAACAGCCGACGGGTATCCATATGGAATTGCGCCTTTACGATACGCTGAGCCGGGAAAAGCGCACCTTCGTGCCGCTCGATGCGAAGGATGTCCGCATGTATGTCTGCGGACCGACCGTCTATGACTTCGCCCATATCGGCAATGCCCGACCGGTGATCGTGTTCGACGTGCTATTCCGGCTGCTGCGCCATCTCTATGGTGAGGCGCACGTCAAATATGTCCGGAACATCACCGACGTCGACGACAAGATCAATGACCGCGCCGCGCGCGATTTCCCCGGCCTGCTGCTGAACGAAGCGATCCGGAAAGTCACCGAGCAGACCGGCAGACAATTTCACGCCGACGTCGATGCGCTCGGCGCGCTGCGGCCGAGCGTCGAGCCGCGCGCGACCGAGCATATCGGCGAGATGCGCGAGATCATCGAAAGGCTGGTCGCCGGCGGCTTTGCCTATGTCGCCGAGGACCATGTGCTGTTCTCGCCGCAGGCGATGAACGCGGCCAACTCCGTCCTGCCGCGCTATGGCGCGCTGTCCAATCGCTCGCTGGACGAGATGGTCGCCGGCGCGCGCGTCGATGTCGCGCCCTACAAGAAGGGCAATACCGACTTCGTGCTGTGGAAACCGTCCAAGCCGGGCGAGCCGTCATGGCCGTCGCCGGCCGGCATCGCCGCGCAGGGGCGGCCGGGCTGGCACGTCGAGTGCTCGGCGATGGCCTGGAAACATCTCGGTGAACATTTCGACATCCATGGCGGCGGCATCGATCTCGTGTTTCCGCATCACGAGAACGAAATCGCGCAGACCTGCTGCGCCTTCCACCGGGAGCGCATGGCGAACTACTGGATGCACAACGGCTTCCTGCAGGTCGAGAGCGAGAAGATGTCGAAGTCGCTCGGCAATTTCGTCACGATCCACGAGCTGCTTGCGGACTGGCCGGGCGAGGTGCTGCGCCTGAATATGCTCAAGACGCACTACCGCTCGCCGATCGACTGGACCATGAAGTCGCTGGAGGAGAGCGCCAGGACGCTCGACGACTGGTATCGCGTCGCGGCCGACGTCGCGCCCGGCCAGCCGGCCGCATCCGTGGCCGAGCCGCTGCTCGACGACCTCAACACGTCGCTCGCGATCGCGGCATTGCACAGCCTGCGTGGCACCGATGTGAGCGCCCTGGCGGGGTCGCTGCGTCTGCTCGGCTTCCTGTCCGAGAGCGCTGCGCAATGGGAAAGCCGCAAGCAGCAGGCAACTGGCGTCGACGCCGGCGAAATCGACCGCTTGATCGCGGCGCGCGCGGCTGCGCGTGCGCAAAAAGACTTTAGGGAGTCCGACCGCATTCGCGACGAACTCGTCGCCAAGGGCGTGGTGCTCAAGGACGGCAAGGACGCGGACGGCAAGCCGGTGACGACCTGGGAGCTGGCGTGATGGCACATGCGCTTCCAAAGCCTGGCTTGCGGCCGTTCCTGCCGGACGACGTGCCGGTTCTCGCCGCGATCTTCATAGCAAGCATCGAGGAGTTGACCGGCGACGACTACAGCGAAGCGCAGCAGCAGGCCTGGATGGAGGCGGCCGAGAGCGAAGAGTTCGGCAATCGGCTCGCCTCAGACCTGACGCTGATCGCAACGCTCGAGGGATCAGCGGTGGGCTTTGCGTCGCTGCGCGACAAGGATCACATCCGCATGCTCTATGTGCATCCGGCCGTGGCCGGGCAGGGGCTGGCGACGATGCTCGTCGATGCGCTGGAAAAGCTTGCCGGCGGCCGGGGCGCGGACAAGCTGACGGTCGACGCCAGCGACAACGCGCAGGGCTTTTTTGCCAAGCGCGGCTATGTCGCCATGCAGCGCAACAGCATCACCGTCAACGACGAGTGGCTCGCCAACACCACCATGCAGAAGACGCTCGGCACCGGACCCGCGTCGGGAGCACTGCAATGAGCAAGGAGCGCCTCTATCTTTTCGACACCACGCTGCGCGACGGCGCGCAGACCAATGGCGTCGATTTCACGCTGAAGGACAAGCAAGTCATCGCGGCGATGCTCGATGATCTCGGCATCGACTATGTCGAGGGCGGCTATCCCGGCGCCAATCCGACCGACACCGAGTTTTTCGGCGCCAAGCCCAAGCTCCATCATGCGCGATTCACCGCCTTCGGCATGACGCGCCGGGCAGGGCGCTCGGTCTCCAACGATCCCGGCGTCGCCGGGCTACTGGAGGCGAAGGCGGACGCGATCTGCTTCGTGGCGAAGGCCTCAGGCTATCAGGTGCGTGTCGCGCTGGAGACGACGAAGGAGGAAAATCTCGCCTCGATCCGCGACAGCGTCGGGGCGGCCAAGGCCGCCGGCCGCGAGGTCATGCTCGACTGCGAACACTTTTTCGACGGCTACAAGGAGGACGCAAGTTTCGCGCTCGCCTGCGCCAAGGCGGCCTATGAGGCCGGCGCGCGCTGGGTGGTGCTGTGCGACACCAATGGCGGCACCATGCCGAACGAGGTCGAGGCCATCGTCACCGAGGTGGCAAAGCACATCCCCGGCGATCATCTCGGCATCCACGCCCATAACGACACCGAGCAGGCGGTGGCGAATTCGCTCGCCGCGGTGCGTGCCGGTGCGCGGCAGATCCAGGGCACGCTGAACGGCCTCGGCGAGCGCTGCGGCAACGCCAATCTCTGCTCACTGATCCCGACCTTGAAGCTGAAGCAGGAATTTGCCGACGCCTTCGAGATCGGCGTCACGTCCGAGAAGCTCGCGACCCTGGTCAAAGTCTCGCGCACGCTCGACGACATGCTCAACCGCGTGCCGAACCGGCATGCGGCCTATGTCGGCGAGAGCGCCTTCGTCACCAAGACCGGCATTCATGCCTCCGCGGTGCTGAAGGATCCGCAGACCTACGAGCACGTCTTGCCTGAATTGGTCGGTAACCACCGCAAGGTGCTGGTGTCCGACCAGGCCGGCCGCTCCAATGTTATCGCCGAGCTCGACCGCGCCGGCATCGCCTATGAGAAGAGCGATCCGAAGCTGACGCGGCTGGTCGAGGAACTGAAGGAGCGCGAGGCGCAAGGCTATGCCTATGAATCCGCCAACGCCTCGTTCGAGCTTTTGGCGCGCCGCACGCTCGGCAAGGTGCCGCATTATTTCGAGGTCGAGCAGTTCGACGTCAATGTCGAGCAGCGCTACAATTCGCACGGCGAGCGCGTCACCGTGGCGCTCGCTGTCGTGAAGGTCGACGTCGCCGGCGAGCATTTGATCTCGGCGGCTGAAGGCAACGGCCCCGTCAATGCGCTCGACGTTGCGCTGCGCAAGGATCTCGGCAAGTACCAGAAATACATCGAGGGTTTGACGCTGATCGACTACCGCGTGCGTATCCTCAACGGCGGCACCGGCGCGGTCACGCGCGTGCTGATCGAGAGCGAGGATGAGAACGGCGACAGCTGGACCACGGTCGGCGTGTCCCCGAACATCATCGACGCCTCGTTCCAGGCGCTGATGGATTCGGTGATCTACAAGCTGGTGAAGTCGGGGGCGCCGGCGTAGGGGATAGTGAGGTGAGCTATGGCGGCGCCATAAAACGCCGTCATTGCGAGGAGCGAAGCGACGAAGCAATCCAGACTGCTTCCGCAGAGCCGGTCTGGATTGCTTCGCTTCGCTCGCAATGACGAGGAGAGAGGGGAGCGCGACCCATGATCGACCACATCTCCGTCGGCGTGAGCAACCTCGAACGTTCCGCTACATTCTACGAATCGACGCTCGCCGCCCTCGGGCTCACGCGCCTCGTCACGCGACCGCGGACGATCGGCTTCGGCAAGGCCTACCCCGAATTCTGGATCAATCTGCGCGAGGGAATGACGCACGTCACGCCAGAGAGCGGCGTGCATATCTGCCTGCGGGCCAAGACGACCGCCGAGGTCAATGCATTTCACGCTGCAGCACTGTCCGCCGGCGGTGCATCCGACGGTGCGCCGGGTATCCGTCCGCACGACCGCGTGCGCTATTACGCGGCCTTCGTCATCGATCCCGATGGCAATCGGATCGAGGCGGTGACGTTTCCTGCGGACTAGAGCTTGCGCGCCACTTCGGGAGCGAGCTTCTTCTCCGCTTCGTCGATCTGTGCCGCAGCCGCCTTCAGCTTCGGCAAAATCTCTTCGATCCGATCAGCCTTGAGGATATCGACCGAAAGGCCGGCGCGGATGAACTCGGTCTGGCGCATGTGCGACAGCAGCGAGAACAGCGGCTCCCAGAAATTGTCGATGTTGGCGAGCAGCACCGGCTTGGCGTGACGGCCGAGCTGCTTCCAGGTCAATTGCTCGACCAGCTCCTCCAGCGTGCCGACGCCGCCCGGCAGCGCGACGAAGGCGTCGGAGCGTTCGAACATCAGCCGCTTGCGCTCGTGCATGTCGGGAGTGACGATCATCTCCTGCACACGCGTCAGCGCGTTCTCACGCATCCGCAGGAAGTCGGGGATGATGCCGGTGACGGTGCCGCCGTGATCGAGCACGGAGGTCGCGACCGAGCCCATCAGGCCGAGCGAACCGCCGCCATAGACCAGGCGGATGTTGTTCTCGGCGAGGGCCTTGCCGAACGCCTTGGCGCCATCGGTGAAACGGGGATTGGTTCCGGGGCCGGAGCCGCAATAGACACAGACGGTTTTGATCGTGCTCATTGGTGCCATGATGCATTGCAGCGAAGAGGCGTCAAGCCCCATCGGTGATTCGGGGCGTCCGGAAATCTACCGGTAAATGGCGGAAAACGATCGGAGATTCGCCATCTGGCGGGGTGCGCTGGCATCGGGAAGGCTCTATATGACGAACGAAAATCGCAAATCGTACCGTGCCCGCATCCGGCGGGCCTTTCAGGCTTTTTGATGGACCAAGCTCAATCGTTCGACGGCGCCGACGTTCCTGATCCTCCCGCCGTGGGACCATTGGAGCGGGCCACGCTGATGGGCACGCTGGCGCATCTGTGGCCCTATATCTGGCCCGGCGACCGCTTCGACCTGAAGATGCGCGTGGTCTGGTCGATGGTGCTGCTGCTCGCGGCCAAGCTGATCACGCTGACGGTTCCTTTCAGCTTCAAATGGGCGACCGACGCGCTGACAGGGGCCAACACCGCGCCGGTGCAGGCGGACAATTGGCACCTCTGGGTGATCGCCTCGCCATTGCTGCTGACCGCCAGCTACGGCGCGATGCGCATCGTGATGGCGGTGCTGACGCAATGGCGCGACGGCATTTTCGCGCGCGTTGCCATGCACGCGGTGCGTAAGCTCGCCACCATCACCTTCATTCACATGCATGAACTCTCGCTGCGCTTTCATCTCGAGCGCAAGACCGGCGGTCTGACGCGCGTACTCGAGCGTGGCCGCGAGGGCATCGAAGTCATCGTGCGCATGGTGATCCTGCAGCTGATCCCGACCATCGTCGAGGTCTCGCTCCTGATGGCCGTGCTGCTCTGGCAGTTCGACTGGCGCTACGTGGTCGCAACCCTGATCACGGTAACCGTCTACATGTACTACACCTACATCGCCACCGAGTGGCGGATCGGCATCCGCCGCAAGATGAACGATTCCGACACCGAGGCAAACACCAAGGCGATCGACTCGCTGCTCAACTACGAGACCGTGAAGTATTTCAGCGCCGAGACCCGCGAAGCGCAGCGCTATGACAAGTCGGTCGCACGCTACGAGGAGTCGAGCGTTCAGGCCTATACCTCGCTTGCGGTGCTCAACACCGGCCAGGCCGTGATCTTCACGCTGGGGCTGACCGCGACCATGCTGATGTGCGCGATCGGCGTGCGCAACGGCACCAACACGGTCGGCGATTTCGTGCTGGTCAACGCCATGATGATCCAGCTTTACCAGCCGCTGAACTTCATGGGCATGGTCTATCGCGAGATCAAGCAGGCGATCATCGACATCGAGAAGATGTTCAACGTGCTGGGACGCGAGGCCGAGATCAAGGACGCGCCCGACGCGAAGCCGCTGGTGGTCTCGGCCGGCACGGTGCGCTTCGAGGACGTGCGCTTTTCCTATGAGCCGGCCCGGCCGATCCTCAAGGGCATCAGCTTCGAGGTGCCGGCCGGCAAGACGGTCGCGATCGTCGGCCCGTCCGGCGCGGGCAAGTCGACCATGTCGCGGCTTCTGTTTCGCCTCTATGACATCTCCGGCGGCAAGATCCTGATCGACGGCCAGGACATCCGCGAGGTCACGCAGGCCTCGCTGCGCGCCTCCATCGGCATGGTGCCGCAGGACACCGTGCTGTTCAACGACACCATCCGCTACAACATTCGCTACGGCCGCTGGGACGCCAGCGATGCCGAGGTGGAAGAAGCGGCGCGGCTGGCGCAGATCGACCATTTCATCCGCATGTCGCCGATGGGCTACGAGACCCAGGTCGGCGAACGCGGCCTGAAACTATCCGGGGGCGAAAAACAGCGCGTCGCTATCGCGCGCACTGTCTTGAAGGCGCCGCCGATCCTGGTGCTGGACGAGGCCACCTCGGCGCTGGACACCCACACCGAGCACGAGATCCAGGGCGCGCTCGAGCGCGTGGCGAAGAACCGCACATCGCTGGTGATTGCCCATCGGCTCTCGACCATCGTCGGCGCCGACGAGATCATTGTGCTGGACCAGGGCCGCATCGCCGAGCGCGGCACCCACGCAAAACTGCTCGCGGAGGGGGGCCTTTACGCCAGTATGTGGAACAGGCAGCGCGAGGCCGAGGCGGCGCGCGAGAAACTGGCCCGGATGGCCGACTCTGGCGAGGCGCCCAACCGGGAGCCGCCGTCGGTCCAGGACGTCCTGACGACGCCTGCGGCGGCGGAGTGACCTTGTCTCCGGTCCCAACTCTGGCCTAAACAACACCACCGCGCGGGACGACCTGCGCCATCAACCCTGAGCGGCAGATAGCGATGTCCATTCTCGATTCGATCCAGCGTCAAATCCCGCCGATCCACAAGGAGGGCTATCCCTTCATCGGCGGCTTTGCACTGGCAAGCCTCATCCTGTTCTGGCTGTGGTCGCCTTTGGGGTGGACCGGCACCATCCTGACCGTGTGGTGCGCGCTGTTCTTCCGCGACCCCGTGCGCGTGACCCCCGTCCGCGAGGGGCTCGTGGTGTCGCCGGCCGACGGCCGCGTCTCGATGATCACCATGGCGCTGCCGCCGGCCGAGCTCGGGCTCGGCGACCGGCCACTGCCGCGCGTCTCGGTGTTCATGAGCGTGTTCAACTGCCACGTGAACCGCAGCCCGATCACGGGCAGGGTGGACCGTATCGCTTATCGGCCCGGCCTGTTCATCAATGCCGAGCTGGACAAGGCGAGCGAGGACAATGAGCGCAACTCGCTGGTGATCACGACGCCAACGGCGCGGATCGGCGTGATCCAGATCGCAGGGCTTGTCGCCAAGCGCATCGTCTGCTTCGTCAAAGAGGGGCAGGCGATCGGCGCCGGTGAGCGCTTCGGCCTGATCCGCTTCGGTTCGCGGCTCGATGTCTACCTGCCGGTGGGCACCAAGGCGCTGGTCTCGGAAGGGCAGACGGCGATCGCCGGTGAGACGATTCTGGCCGATCTCACCGGGGACGACCCGAGCCGCGCCTATCGCTCCAATTAACCAATAAGGCGTTCCAGGGGCTTTCCGCCGCAATGGCGGAGGGGAGCGCAGCTTGCTATATCTCGCCTCAAGGTGAGGACGAGCCAATGACGCCCTATGATTTCAAGGATCCTGACGTGCGCCGCCGGCGGTTCCGCCCGATCCCGGTGCGGATGCTGGTGCCCAACGTCATCACGCTGCTGGCGATCTGCGCCGGCCTGACCTCGATCCGCCTGTCGATCGAGGGGCGGATGTCACTCGCAGTCTACGCCATCGTGTTCGCGGCCTTGCTCGACGGCATCGACGGCCGCGTTGCGCGCCTCATCAAGGGCCAGTCCAAGTTCGGCGCCGAACTCGACAGCCTCGCCGACTTCGTCAATTTCGGCGTCGCTCCCGGCCTGATGCTGTACTTCTGGCAGCTGCACGAGCTCGGTAATGCGGGCTGGATCGCGGCGATGGTGTTCGCGATTTCCGGCGGCCTCCGGCTGGCGCGCTTCAACGCCACCATGGACGATCCCAACAAGCCGGCGTTCGCCGCCAATTTCTTCACCGGCGTGCCGGCGCCGGCCGGCGCGATCACAGTGTTGCTGCCGATCTATGTGGCGTTCCTCGATCTCGGCCGGCTGCCTGCGGCGGTGACGGCTGCGTATACGCTGCTGATCGCCTTCCTGATGGTGTCGCGCCTGCCGGTGTTCTCCGGCAAGACCAAGCGCATGCGCGTGCCGCCCGAGCTGGTGCTGCCGGCCTTCGTCGCGGTGGTCGTCTTCATCGCGATCCTGATCGCTTATCCCTGGCACGTACTCTCGGTGGGTACCGTGTTGTATCTCCTCGTTTTGCCGCTCGGCTACAAATCCTATCGCGACCAGGCGCGCGCGATGGAAGCCACGGCGCCGTCGGGAGGCGAGGTCTCGTCGCCGCCGTCGGCACCGACGCTGGCTAACCTGTCGGAGCCGCCGCATGAGGACGACCGACCCGGAAGCCTGCACTGAGCGGCAAGACACTGAGCAGCAAGAGACTGAGCAGCAAGACTCGGATATCTGCCATGAGGCGCCCTGAGTTGGGTTGAGGCCGGATCTCGGCTATATCGCCAGTGCCGGCGGCACCGCGCCAACAGCGGCCGCCAATCTGGGAGAGAACGCCGTGACTGATACCGCGACCGGGCCGCTGCCCGCTTCCGTCCTCGAAGCGCTGGGCCGCTACGACACGCCGACGATCTGCAATGCCATGGAGATCGTGGCGCCCGAGCGCCGGCTGATCGGCTACACCACCAAGCAACTGGTCTGCCCGTTCCCCGATCTGCCGCCGATCGTCGGCTACGCCCGCACGGTTGCAATCCGCTCGGTGCTGAAAAATTCGCTGCCGCCGGAAGAGCAGTCGAAGCGCCGCATCGACTATTACGAATATGTCGGCACCGGCTTTGGTCCGCGCATCTCGGTGATCCAGGACATCGACGGTCCCGACGTCGGCTACGGCGCGTTCTGGGGCGAGGTGCAGAGCAACGTGCACAAGGCGCTCGGCTGCCTCGGTGTCATCACCGACGGCTCGATCCGCGACATTCCGCAATGGGCCCCGGGCTTCCAGGCGCTGGCCGGCTCGATCGGGCCGTCGCATGCCTGGGTGCATGCGGAGAGCTTTGGTGGCGAGGTGCGCGTCGCCGGCATGACCGTGAAATCGGACGATCTGATCCACGCCGATCTGCACGGCGCGATCGCGATCCCGCGCGACATCGCCGCAAAACTGCCCGACGCCGCCGAGCTCTGCGGCCGCCGCGAGACGCCGATCCTCGAGATCGCCCGCAGCCCCGACTTCTCGCTGGAGAAGCTCAAGGCCGCGCTGAAGCGCTCTGCTGAGATCCACTAACGGCGGGACTGCAACGATCTACGGCTGCGGCGCCGCCCGCGGGCTGCCCTGTTCCGTCAAGAACAGGGCGGCCTGATCCGGCTCGCCGAACACCGCGGCAGCGCAGCCAATCAAGGTGAAGCCGCCGGCAAAATCCCACAGAGTAATATCTTCCGCATTGTCCGGGATGTGGATCAAGCGCGCTGCGATCACGGCCAAGGCCGCCTCGATAAAGAGCAGCACGCTGAACACCGGCAGGACGAGCTCGGGTTTGAGCATGTGGAGCGCCAGCACTGCGGGAAGCGCGGTGAGAAGACTGAACAGCGTCACCATTACGATGCCTTCCGCCATGAGTGTGCCGGCCCCCGCCAGAATACCAACTGACCCGTCACCCCCGATGTGGCGCAAGGCCGCAGCCGAAGGGTTCGCGCACCCACAGCCTTGAGTGACGGGGCGCGAGAGCCCTTATGGTTATCAAAACGTTGAAAGTCGTGTCGGCAGTCGGCAAAGCCGGCGCCTTTCAGCGCGCTGCACCCGCCAGGCGAGCCGGCTCAACTTAACCTTTACGCGTCGTTAATCGCAGCTCACTAGGGTTTCCGATGCGGTTCGGTGTTGGGCCGCGCCATCGGCCAGGACGGCCGTTGTTGTGTGCGCGTTGGAGTCTTCCATGGATATCATGACGGGCGCCGGCCTCGTGGCGGGCATTATCGTCGTCGCGACGATGGTGTTGCTGGGCGGCGATCTGCACATGTTCATCAGCGAGCATGCGATGATCATCATCTTCGGCGGATCGGCCGCAGCGACCATGATCCGCTTTCCGCTCTCAGTGCTGATGCACGGCCTGCCGCTCGGCATGAAGTTCGCCTTCACGATGAGCCGGCTGTCGGCGCACGATCTGGTCGACGAGCTCGCCCGCATCGCCGAGATTGCCCGCAAGCAGGGCCCGGTGGGGTTGGAAAAGGTCGAGACCGACGAGCCTTTCCTCGCCAAGGGCATTCGCTACGTCGCCGACGGGTACGACCTCGATTTCATTCGGGATAATTTGGAACGCGACCGCGACAATTTCCTGATGCATCTGAACGAAGGCAGCAAGATCTACCGCGCCGTCGGCGACTGCGCGCCCGCGTTCGGCATGATCGGAACCCTGATCGGCATGGTGCAAATGTTTTCGAACATGTCAGATCCCTCGAAGCTCGGCCCGTTCATGGCGACCGCCCTGCTGGCAACTCTCTACGGTGCGCTGGTCGCGAACCTGCTCTGCCTGCCGATCGCCGACAAGCTGCATGGCAAGCTGATCGACGAGGAAACCAATCGTACGCTGATCATCGACGGCATTCTGATGATCCGCGACTCCAAGAGCCCGACTTTGGTGCGCGAAATGCTGCTGGCCTATCTTCCCGAGAAGCACCGCCACGCCGAAGGCGAGCCGGTTCCGGCGTAACGCCGGACGTCGGGATCTGACCCATGGCCAAGAAAAAACGCGAAGAAGCACATGGCGGCCATGGCTGGTTCGTGACGTTTGCCGATCTGATGGCCTTGCTGCTGGCGTTTTTCGTGATGCTGGTCGCATTCTCCACGCAGGACTCCAACAAGCTGAAGATCGTCGCGGGCTCCATGCGCGAGGCCTTCGGCGTCCAGAGCGAAGCGCGCTACGCCGGCATCATCGAATCCGACGGCCTGCCGACCCGCGCGCGGCTGAAGAACGTCGACCACATTCAGCCTGAAGACGCCTCCAACACGCCGACGCCGGACCAGGAGGATCATGACCGCACGTCGGGAGCGAAGATCAAGGTCGATCGCAATTTTGCGCTGGCGGCGGCTTCGCTGCGCCAAGCCTTGCAGGACATGCCGGAACTGACCGAGATATCCAAGCACATCATGTTCGAAGAGACCAAGCAGGGCCTCAACCTCGAGATCGTGGATCAGGACGGCCGCTCGATGTTCGCCGACGGCTCCAAGGTGCCCTATGACCGCACCCGCCGGCTGATCGAGAAGCTCGCTGTCCCGCTCAAGGCGACGCCGCTGCGCGTCTCCATCGCCGGCCATACCGCGGCTGGATTCGTGCCGACCCGCAGCGACTACGGCGCCTTCGACCTTTCAGCCGACCGCGCCAACGCCGTGCGCCAGATCCTCGAACGCGAGGGCTTGCCGCCGGCGCACGTCTTCGCCGTCGCCGGCAAGGCTGACACCCAGCCGCTGTTTCCGGACGATCCCTCGCTCGCGGCCAACCGGCGGGTGACCATCACCCTGATGCGCGAAGATCCGCCGCTGCCGCCGAATTTGAAGCCGTAGGGCGCTTTCAAGCGAAGGGACGCCGGTCGCGCGAAGAAAACGCGTCGAAATCAGAATTTGGAGCCGGTTCCGGTGCGATTGAAACGGAAAGGCTCCAAGCCCTTGCGCTACGATCTTACCTGAGGCATGTCGTCGCGCGTCGACGACCGTTGCTGCGCCGTCACAGCATTCGGCTCCGCGCCTGCTAAGGTGGCGTGTCGTTTGACAAGCGCGCCGGAACCGTCAAAAGGCGCCGGATCATTTCTCGGGAAGAAGCGTTTCTAGTCTCTCATGACGGCGAGCATCACATCGACCGAACCCCAGGACGCGCCAGTTACCTCGGGATTCTGGGGCCTGACGCTCGGGAGCATCGGCGTCGTCTTCGGCGATATCGGTACCTCGCCGCTTTATGCATTTCACGAGGCGGTACGGGGCGCGGCCCATGGCGCGCCGGTCTCGCGGGTCATGGTGCTCGGCGTGCTCTCGCTGATCCTCTGGGCGCTGCTGATCGTCGTCACCGCCAAATACGTGCTGCTGCTGCTGCGCGCTGACAACAACGGGGAGGGCGGCACGCTTTCGCTGATGGCGCTCGGCCAGCGCGCGCTCGGGCGGCGGAGCTGGTTCCTGATGGCGCTCGGCGTGGTCGGCGCTTCCATGTTCATCGGCGATTCCATGATCACGCCGGCAATCTCGGTGCTGTCGGCGGTCGAGGGCCTGAAGCTCGCAACGCCTGCGTTTGAACACTACGTCGTGCCGCTCACCGTCTTCATCCTGGCGCTGCTGTTCGCTGTCCAGAGCAAGGGGACGGCACTGGTGGCCTCGGCCTTTGGCCCCGTGATGGTGATCTGGTTCACCGTTCTTGCCGTGCTCGGCATCATTCACATCGCCGACGACCCGTCGGTGCTTGCTGCCATCAATCCCTATTACGCGCTGCAATTCCTGCTGTCGCATGGCACGATCGGCTTGGTGACACTGGGCGCCGTGTTCCTGGCTGTGACCGGTGGCGAGGCGCTCTATGCAGATCTCGGCCATTTCGGCCGCAAGCCGATCCAGTCGGCCTGGATGTTCTTCGTGCTGCCCTCGCTCCTGATCAACTATTTCGGCCAGGGCGCGCTGGTGCTGTCCGATCCCAGCGCGATCGAGCACTCGTTCTACCGCATGGTGCCAGAGCATTTCGTGCTGCCGCTGGTCGGACTTGCGACCGCGGCGACCGTGATTGCGAGCCAGGCGGTGATCACGGGGGCCTATTCGCTGGTCTATCAGGCTGTGCAGCTCGGCCTCCTGCCGCGCTTTGAGGTGCGCTTCACCTCGGAAACCCACGCCGGCCAGATCTATCTGCCGCGCGTAAACCGGCTGCTCCTGATCGGTGTGATGCTGCTGGTGCTGTTGTTCCACACCCCCAGCAATCTGGCTTCGGCCTACGGTATCGCGGTCTCCACCACCATGGTCGCCGACGGCATCATGGGTTTCATCGTGATCTGGAAATTGTGGAACTGGCGCGCCGCGACGGCCGCAGTGGTGATCCTGCCCTTTGTCGTGGTCGACCTGAGCTTTTTCAGCGCGAATCTTCTGAAGCTGCTCGAAGGCGCCTGGGTGCCGCTGTTGTTCGGCGTGGCCATGGCCGGGACAATCTGGACCTGGCGGCGAGGGTCGGGGATACTGATCCAGAAGACGCGCCGGATCGAGGTGCCGCTGGACGATCTGATCCGCAGCCTGGAGAAGCGGCCGCCGCATATCGTCAAGGGCACCGCCGTGTTCCTGACCAGTGATCCCTCTTTCGTGCCGACCGCGCTGCTGCACAATCTCAAGCACAACAAGGTGCTGCACGAGCACAACGTGATCCTGACGATCGAGACCGCGCATATGCCGCGAGTCGATCTGTCCGAGCGTTTCCGGATGGAGAAGATCAGCGACAAGTTCTTCAAGGTCCGCCTGCGCTTCGGTTACATGGAGCAGCCGAACGTGCCCAAGGCGCTCGCGATCGCGCGCAAGCAGGGCTGGCAGTTCGACATCATGTCGACGTCGTTCTTCGTGTCGCGGCGCTCGCTGAAGGCGTCGGCGCAGTCCGGCATGCCGCTCTGGCAGGACCATTTATTCATCGCGCTGAGCCGGTCCGCCAACGACGCCACCGACTATTTCCAGATTCCCACCGGGCGGGTGGTTGAAGTCGGAACCCAAGTCACCATTTGAACGCGATCGGCTGAGCAATGCAGAATTGCATGGCTAAGGCCCAGAATCAGGCTAGGCTATGCCGATAGCGCAGGCCTATAAGCCGCGCGCCCTTCCGCCATTGTGCAGTGAAGCATTCTAGAGGCCACCAGGCTCTCCCATGACAAGTGACCTAGCGATTTCCGCCCCGGAAACGGTGGCGGCCAATGGGCATGGCGATGCCCACACGACCGCCCGTTTCGGTGCGCTGACGCTCGGCAGCATCGGCGTCGTCTATGGCGATATCGGCACCAGCCCGCTCTACGCGTTCCGCGAGGCGGTGATGGCGGCTTCCGGCGTGGAGGGCGTGCCGACGCAAGCGGCCGTGCTCGGCGTGCTCTCACTGATCCTGTGGGCGCTCATCGTGGTGGTGACGCTCAAATACGTCGTGATCCTGCTTCGCGCCGACAACAACGGCGAGGGCGGCACGCTGGCGCTGATGGCGCTGGCCCAGCGTGCGGTCGGCACCGGCGGAGCCACCATCGTCCTGCTCGGCATCATTTCCGGCGCCCTGTTCTACGGCGACGCCGTGATTACGCCGGCGCTCTCGGTGCTGTCGGCGATCGAAGGCATGAAGGACGTCACGCTGCGCTTCGAGCCCTACATAGTACCGCTGACCATCATCATCCTGGTCGGACTGTTCGCCGTGCAGTCCCGCGGTACAGCTCGCGTCGCCGCCTTCTTCGGCCCGATTATGTGCGTCTGGTTCGCGGTCATCGCGGCAGCGGCGATCCACCCGATCATCGAGCAGCCGCAGGTGCTGTACGCGCTGAACCCGCTCTACGCCGTGTCCTTCATGTTCCACCATGGCATCATCGGCTTCGTGACGCTGGGCGCGGTGTTCCTGGCGGTCACCGGTGCCGAGGCGCTCTATGCCGACCTCGGCCATTTCGGCAAGCGGCCGATCCAGATCGCCTGGCTGTCCATCGTGCTGCCGTCGCTGGCGCTGAACTATCTGGGGCAGGGCGCCCTCGTGCTCGGCGATCCCGGTGCGATCGTGAGCCCGTTCTTCCAGCTCTTTCCGCAAGGCTTTTTCCGCGGCTGCATGGTCGTGCTGGCGACCGCCGCAACTGTCATCGCGAGCCAGGCGGTCATCACCGGCGCCTATTCGCTGACACGCCAAGCGATCCAACTCGGCCTGCTGCCGCGCTTTGAAATTCGCCATACGTCTGAAGCCCATTCGGGCCAGATCTTCATCCCGCGCATCAACCAGCTCCTGCTGCTCGCGGTGGTGCTGCTGGTGCTCTTGTTCCGCTCCTCCAGCGCGCTGGCCTCGGCCTATGGCATCTCCGTCACGGGCACCATGGTCGTCACGGCGATGATGGGTTTCGTCGTGATCTGGAAGGTCTGGAAGTGGTCGCCGTTCACGGCTGCCGCCCTGATCGCGCCGTTCCTGTTCTTAGATCTCACGTTCCTGGCCGCCAATTTGCTCAAGGTGTTCGAGGGCGGCTGGGTGCCGCTGGCGCTCGGCGCGCTCATGATCATCCTGATGTACACGTGGCGACGCGGCAGCCGGCTGTTGTTCGAGAAGTCGCGCAAGCTCGAATTCCCCCTCGCCGACCTCGTGGCGATGCTGGAGAAGCGGCCGCCGCAGCGCGTACCTGGTACCGCGGTGTTCCTGACCAGCGATCCCCTCAGCGCCCCGACCGCGCTGATGCATAGTCTGAAGCACTACAAGGTGCTGCATGAGAAGAACGTCATTCTCACCATCGAGACCGCGCAGACCCCGCGCATCAATCCGGCCGAACGGGTGAGGCTGGAGCAGATCTCGCCGACCTTCTCCAAAGTGACGCTGAAGTTCGGCTTCATGGAATCGCCCAACGTGCCGAAGGCGCTGGCGATCGCCCGCAAGCTCGGCTGGCAGTTCGACATCATGTCGACCTCGTTCTTCCTGTCGCGGAGGGCGCTCAAGCCGGCCGCCCATTCCGGCATGCCGCGCTGGCAGGACCGGCTGTTCATCTCGCTCAGCCGTTCCGCCAACGACGCCACCGACTATTTCCAGATCCCCAGCGGTCGCGTGGTCGAGGTCGGGACCCAGGTAACGATCTAAAGCGACGATCTGATCCGCCATTTGAAGGTCGCATTTCAAGTCGCTGCGATTTAACTTTAACTTGCACGGATGAGCCCAAGCCTTTGTAGCGCTTGATTTTCGCTCACCGAGAGGCGAGGTTGCCGCCCGCGGGGATCACCCCGGATGCGGCTGCGACGTTGGAGGATGATATGGCAAACCAAGTACAGGATCTGACCCCGGACGAGGTCTCCAAGGGTGTCGCGGAGGGCCGCTATCTCCTCGTCGACGTTCGCGAGCCGAACGAGGTGGAAGCCGAGGCCTATCCCTACGGTGTCGTCGTGCCGCTCTCGACCTTCGATCCCAAGGCGATCCCCGATCCCGCCGGCAAGGAGGTCGTGTTCGCCTGCCGCTCGGGCAAACGCTCGGTCACGGCCTCGCTCGCGGCGCAGGCGGCAGGCCTGCCGTATGACAAGCATCTGGCCGGCGGCATGCTGGGCTGGAAGGCGGCGGGTCTTCCCAGCAAGGTCGGTGGCTGACCGGCCGATGACCAAGAGCTCGTCCCTGAACAACGTTTTCGCCGACCTTCCCGTCACTATCTTCGAGGCGATGTCGCAGGCCGCTCGCGACAACGCCGCCATCAATCTTGGCCAGGGTTTTCCCGACGATCCCGGTCCTGAGGACATCCGCCGCGCCGCGGCCGATGCATCGCTGAACGGCTACAACCAGTACCCGTCGATGATGGGCCTGCCGGAACTGCGCCAGGCGGTCGCCACGCACTACGACCATTGGCATGGCCTCAAGCTCGATCCGATGAGCGAGGTGATGGTGACCTCCGGCGGCACCGAGGCGCTGACTTCGGCCATCCTCGCGGTGGTCCAGCCCGGTGACGAGGTGGTGTGCTTCCAGCCGGTGTACGATTCCTATCTGCCGATCATCCGCCAGGCCGGCGGCATTCCGCGCCTGGTCCGGCTCGAGCCGCCGCATTGGCGGCTGAATGAGGACATGCTGAAAAGCGTCTTCAGTTCAAAGACCAAGGCGGTGCTCTTCAACAATCCCCTGAATCCGTCCGCGGTGGTGTTTCCGCGCGAAGACCTCGAGCTGCTTGCGCGCTACTGCCAGGAGTTCGACGTCATCGCGATCTGCGACGAGGTCTGGGAGCACGTCACCTTCGACGAGCACAAGCACATCCCGCTGATCACGATGCCCGGCATGCGCGATCGCACCATCAAGGTCGGCTCGGCCGGCAAGATCTTCTCGCTGACGGGCTGGAAGATCGGCTTCGTCTGCGCCGCGCCGCCGCTGCTGCGCGTCGCCGCCAAGGTGCACCAGTTCCTGACCTTCACCACCGCGCCCAACCTCCAGGCCGCCGTCGCCTACGGCCTCGGCAAGCCCGACGAGTATTTCCTGTCAATGCGCAAGGACCTGACGCGGAGCAGAGACCGCCTCGCCAAGGGGCTGGAGAGCCTCGGCTTCCCCGTGCTGAAGTCGCAGGGCACCTACTTCCTCACCGTCGACCTGTCGCCGCTCGGGCTTAACGAGAGCGACACCGAGTTCTGCTGGCGGATCGTGAAGGACTACAAGGTCGCGGCCATCCCGGTCTCGGCCTTCTACGAGCAGGCCCCCGTGACCTCGGTGGTGCGCTTCTGCTTTGCCAAGAAGGACGAGACGCTCGACACCGCGCTGGAGCGGCTGTCGGACGCGGTGCGCAGGCGCAAGAGGTAGGGAGATGACGAACGTCAGCCGCTCAGGGGCTCGCCTTGGTCTCGCGTTCGCCGCGGCGCTGGCGTGGCTCCCGGGTCCCGCCGGGGCCGAAGAGCGGGTCGTCAACTTCTACAACTGGTCGAACTACGTGGCGCCTGACGTCCTCGATGCCTTCACCAGGGAGACCGGCATCAAGGTGGTCTACGACACGTTTGATGCCAACGAGACGCTGGAGACGCGCCTGATGGCCGGTAAGTCCGGCTATGACGTCGTGGTACCGACGGCTTATTTCCTCCAGCGCCAGATCAAGGCCAATATCTTCCAGAAGCTCGACAAGTCGAAGCTGCCGAACCTTGCCAATGCCTGGTCGGTGGTGACCGAACGTCTCGCGATCTACGATCCCGGCAATGTCTACGCCGCCAACTACATGTGGGGCACGACCGGCATCGGCTACAATGTCGCGAAGCTGAAGCAGATTCTGGGAGCGGCCGCGAAGATCGACAGCTGGGACATCGTGTTCAAGCCGGAGAATTTGGCAAAATTCAAAGACTGCGGCGTCCACATGCTCGACTCCGCCGACGACATTTTTCCGGCGGCGCTGAATTATCTCGGGCTCGATCCGAACTCGACCAGGCAGGCGGACCTTGAGAAGGCGGCCGATGTCGTCGCCAAGGTTCGGCCCTCCGTGCGCAAGTTTCATTCGTCCGAATATCTCAGCGCGCTCGCGACCGGCGAGATCTGCTTCGTGGTCGGCTGGTCCGGCGACATCATGCAGGCCCGCGCCCGCGCCGCCGAAGCCAAAGGCGGCATCGAGATCGGCTACGCGATTCCCAAAGAGGGCGCGCAGATGTTCTTCGACAATCTGTCGATTCCCGCGGATGCCAAGAACGTCAAGGAAGCCTACGAGCTGATCAACTATCTCTACCGACCGGACGTGGCCGCCAAAAACACGGACTTCCTGTCCTACGCCAACGGCAACCTCGCCAGCCAGAAGCTGGTCGACTCGAAAATTTTGAACGACAAGAACATCTATCCGGACGAGGCGACGCTTTCAAAACTGTTCGTCATCACGGCGCGTGAGCCGGCGATACAGCGCGTGATCAACCGCCTCTGGACCAAGGTGAAGACGGGACGGTGAGGGTTGGGAGGAGCGGACGCGCATCCTGCTCAGTCGTCATGCCCGGGCTTGTCCGGGCATCCACGTCTTTCCTGCCGCGTGGCGATGCTGGACGGCCGGGACAAGCGCGGCCAGGACGGAAAAGTTGCGACCGCTACCGCCATCTCCGATGCAGCCATAGCCACTGCTCGGGATGCTCGCGGACCCAGCCTTCTACGACGTTCGTGATTGCCTGGGTCGTGCCCTGGATGTCGATCTTGCCGTCGGCGTCGCGCACCGGCGGGATCTCTTCCGTCAGTTCGGCGCGGAAACGGCTGCCGGGCAGGCGGATAATGCGGACGCCATGGATGGGACAATCGACCTGACGCAAGAGGCGCGCCAACATCGGATTGGCGCGGGTCTTGCGGCCGAAGAAGGTAACCTCGACGCCGCCGGTCAGATACTGGTCGATCAGCATGGCGACGTGCTTGCCGTCCTTCAGCGCCTGCGCGAGCCGTAGCGGCGCGTCGCGTCCCGCCGGAATCAGCGTGCCCATGTTGACCTGGCGCATCTCCTGAATGATGCGGTCGGCTGACGCGATGTTCGGCCGGCGGTAGAGGATCGCCGTGTCGAGCCCATGCGCAACCGCCGCGAGCGCAGGCAATTCCCAGTTCGACAGATGGGCTGCGAAGATCAGCGCCGGCTTGCCGTCGTCGCGGATGCGGTCGAACAGCTCGATGCTATGCTTGGGCAATTCGATCCGGCTGTTTTCCGGATGATCGCGGTCATAGTCCCAGACGTGGTCCATATGGGCGAATTCGGCGCCGACGCGGCCGAGATTATCCCACACGCCCATCAAGATGGATTCGATCTCCTCGGGCGACTTTTCCGGAAAGGCGGCTGTGAGGTTGGCGCGGCCGATCCGATGCTCGCGCAGGCGCGGCCCGATCAGCTTGGTGACGCGCGCGAAAAAGTCCGAGGTCTTGGCCGGATCGAAATAGCGCGTGGTGCGCAGCATGCCGACGGTCGCGGCGCCGACCAGGCTGCCGCCGATCGACTTGGCGACCTCCCGCGCGCGGGCCTTCGTCCTCGCAGGAAGCAGCGCCATGCGGCCGGTCAGGCCGGTTCGCGGGTCAGGATCAGCGATGCGTTCTGGCCGCCGAAGCCGAACGAGTTCGACATCACCGCGGTGACGCGGGCGTCGCGCGCCTTGTTGCCGACGACGTCGAACAGGATCGTGGGATCCGGATTGTCGTAGTTGATCGTCGGCGGGATGCGCTGATGCTCCAGCGTCAGCAGCGAGAAGATCGCCTCGACCGCGCCTGCGGCCGAGATGGTGTGGCCGACCATCGACTTGTTGGAGGTGACCGGAATCTTTTGCACGAGCTCGCCGAACACCGCCGATGTCGTATTGTACTCCATCTTGTCGTTCTCGGGCGTCGCGGTGCCGTGCGCGTTGATGTGGTCGATCTGGTCCGGCGTCATGCCGGCATCGGCCAGCGTCTTGTTCATGCAGCCGATGATCGGCTTGCCGTCGGGCGACGAGCGGGTGCGATGGAAGGAATCGGTGAGCTCGCCGCAGCCGGCGATCACGCCGAGGATTTTTGCGCCGCGCGCGGTGGCGGCTTCATAGCTTTCCAGCACGAGGGCGCCGGCGCCTTCGGCCATGACAAAGCCGTCGCGGTTCTTGGAGAAGGGGCGGGAGGCTGCCTGCGGCGGATCGTTCTGGGTCGACAGCGCCGAGAGCAGCGAGAAGCGCACCAGCGCCTCCGGATTCACGGTGCCGTCGGTCGCCACGCACAGCGCGGCGTCGGTCTCGCCGCGGCGGATCGCCTCGACGCCGAGCTGGATCGAGGTCGCGCCCGAAGCGCAGGCTGTCGACAGCGAGATCGGCGAGCCCTTGGTGCCGAAGGTCTCGGCGAGGTGGGCGGCGACCGAGCCGAACATGAAGCGGTGATGATAGGCGCTGTATTTGCCGCCGCCGGAGATGCGCAGCAGATCGTCATAGGTGAAGTCGAGCGCGCCGACGGCGCGGCCGAGCTCACGACGCTGCGGCCATTCGACCTCGACCGGCGCAACCGCCAGGAAAAGGGGACCCGGGAAATCAGCCTTGGCGCCGATGCCGGCCTGCGCGAGCGCTTCCTCCGTCACCAGTTCGGCCATTCGCTCGGACAGACCGGTGGAGGAGAACGGATCGACGCTGACGAAATCCACGGTGCCGGCCATCGTGGTCTTCAGGCCGTCGACCGGAAAGCGCGTGATGGTGCGAATGCCGGATTCACCGGCGACGAGCTTCGCCCAATTGTCGCCTTTGCCGTTACCGAGCGAGGTCATGATGCCCATGCCGGTGACGACGACGACGGGACGCCCGAGTTTGTCGCGTGGTGCAGTCATGTCGATCCCCCGATAGAGCTAACTAAACTGCTTCGACCAGCGCCATGCCTTCGCCGCGCCAGTGTCCGGCCCCCACCACCACAATCTGGGTGGGCGCGCCCTGCATTTCAATCTCGGTCCCGGTCGAATCGTTCGGCGGAAACAGCGCGCCGCGCGAGATCGACAGCGCCGCGAGTGCAAGGCCGAGCGGGAATTGCGTTTCCATGGTGTGGCCGAACATCGTGCCGGTCGAGCGCACCGGGAAGTCGGCGTGGCCCTTCAGGAAGCCGCGCTCTTCGCTCGTGGCGGGCTCCGCGCCGGTCGCGCCGGATATGATCGCGCCCTTGCCGTCGCGCTTCGGCAGCTTCGCCCAAAGCTTCTCGAGCGTCGCGGCCATGTCGCCGGGCTGCTTGCGGCGGGCGAGGTCGGCGACGACGCTCGACAGCTTTGCGAACGGCTTTGCGCCACGCGCTTCCGCATGCGCCTTCGATTCCAGCACCAGAAACGCGCCGGCCGAGCCGAGCGCGAAGCCGGCGTGGTCCTCGCGCGCCCACACCGGAGCGAACTTGTCCTTCAGGTTGAAGTCACCGAATTCGTAGAGGACCATCAGGTCCTTGCGCTCGCCATTATGCGAGCCGCCGATCAGCGCGATGTCGCTCTCGCCCGAGGCGATGCGCGCAAGCGCGATGCGGGCGGCGTCGGCGCCCGCCACCTCTTCGCCCATGAAGGTGCGCGAGGTGCCGCCAATGCCGTGGACGATGGCGATGTTGCCGGCGAGCAGGTTGGAGAGCTGCGCCAAAAACAGCGTCGGCCTGAGATCGCTCATCAGGCGTTCGTTGAGGAAGCCGGGCGCGTTGGCGCCCTTGGCCTCGGCCGTGAGCACGCCGGTGTCGACGTTGAGATCGCGCTCGCCGCCACCGGCGGCGGCGACCATGTCGATCTTCGACAGAATGTCCTTGTTGCCCTTGATGCCAGCGGAATCGAGCGCAAGGCCTGCGGCGTAGACGCCGATGCGCTGCCAAGCTTCCATCTGGCGCTGGTCGCCCTTCTTGGGTATCTGGCTGTCGTAGGTAACAGGCATCAGGGGATGCACGATGTAGGGCGCAAAGCCCTTCTCATCGACATTGATGCGCTTCTCCTGAAGCGCGGCCCAGTTGGCGTCGAGGCCCTCGCCGAGCGAGGTGGCAAGGCCAATGCCGGTGATCCAGACTTCCGTCGGGCCGGGCTTCGAAGCAGTCTCAGTCATGGCGATACGGCCTGTTGCGGAAAGCCGACGCGTTTCGCGACCGCGTCCATGTGGGAGCGCATATCCGCATTGGGGAAGGGAATCTGCGTGAAGGTCAACGTCGAATTCGCTCGCAGCTTGCCGCCGACCTTGATCTTGGCCTCAGTCACCGCGTAGCCCGAGCCTTGATGCGAAAGGCTCGCCTCGATGCTCATGAGATCGCCGGGGAACACCGAACCGCGGACCTTGGCTTCTTTGACGGCGGCAAGGATCGGCATGCGCTCGAACTTGAGCACGCCGAGCTGAAGCCAGCCCGAGGCCTGCGCCATCGATTCGATCAGGAGCACGCCGGGCATCAGGGGATAGCCCGGGAAGTGCCCCTCGAAGATGGTGCTCTCCTTCGGGACCAGCGCCTCGACGACAATCGTCTGCGCGTCGATGTTGAGGTCGACGACGCGATCAATCATGTGGAAATATTCGAGTTGCATGACCGCGCGCTTACGCGCTCGCGCCCTTGGCCGCAACCAGTTCGTCGATGCGGGCGCACAGGTTCTTCAGCACGAAATACTGCTCGGTGGTCGCCTTGCCGTCGTTGACCTCCTGGGTCCACTTTTCCAGCGGCAGCTTGATACCGAACTGCTTGTCGATCGCGAACGCGATGTCCAGGAAATCGAGGCTGTCGATGCCGAGGTCGTCGATGGCATGGCTATCCGGCGTGATCGTGTCGCGCGGGATGTCGCAGGTTTCAGCGATGATCGTAGCGACCTGATCGAATGTGGAGGACATCACTAAGCCTTTGATATTTTGCTGATATTTGTCGAATTTTCCAGAGGGGAACGGTGGGTCTGCATCGCGCCCCTGATGACGCCCTCAACCCCCTTCTGGCCGGGTCGAAAGCCCGTATATCGGAGCGCCGCCCTGAGTTCAATGGAGCCGGATGGGGTGGGGACAGGGCTGGGGATGCCGGCGGGTACCCGTTCGGTCGAGGGCCGGCCGCGGGCGCTGCCAGATATCTCGCCTAGGCGTGCGGAGTCGTGATCTTGAGGCAGTCGCGGCGGCCCACCAGCACGCAATCCTGGGTCCGGCGCAGATCGGCGATGCTCACCGCAAGCCAGATCCCGATCGCGGTCAGCGCGATGGTGAAGGCCAGTGCTGCGATGTTGGCGAGCATGCGATGGCGGAAATCGTCCGGTTCAGGGCGGGCCTGCTCGTAGCGCGACAGGTCGAGCGGCTCGGGCCCGACGCGCAATTGCTGCACGGTACCGTTGCCCCGGGAGGCCGTCGGGGAAGGCGAGGTGCGCGGCCTGAACTGGAGCACCCGGTGCTCGTCATCCGAGCTTATGGGCCGCTGGGTTTTCATGGTGCAGGGATCACTCCGAAGCAGCGATTTTTAGATAGCATACGTGGTGAACGCGTTGCAGAAAATCTTCTCAACGCGCACGTGCATTGCGCATTCGCACTATCCTGCTCGGGCTGCGGTGATCACGGAACCGACGTCCGGGCTGCAGGCGGTGCGTTGCAATAACTCTACGGCCAGCTGAATGCATTTTGCCGGCGCGAAGCCCGTGGCATAGTCCAGGGAACTTGAACCACCCAGTTGCAACCATGGAAGGGCCCTTCGACCATGACCACCAACACGCGCGAGCCGAGAGTGCATCCGGTGCCGATCCTGTCGCTTCGGCCGACGCAGATGACGGTCGGCATGCGCGAGGTCAAGGAGAAGCGCAAGCGCTGGCGCGAGCACGACAAGAAGAAGCAGGCCGATCTGCTCGGCAGGCACATGATCCCCGTCGTGCACGGCCCCAGCGGGCGCTATTACGTGATCGACCATCATCATCTCGGCCGCGCGCTGCATGACGAGGGCGTCAAGGAGGTGCTGGTCACCATCGTCGGCGACCTCAGGATGGTCGAGCGCGAGGCGTTCTGGGGCGTGATGGACAACAAGCGCTGGGTCTATCCCTACGACGCCAAGGGTGAGCGGCGGCCGTTCCGCGATTTGCCGAAATCGATCGTCGATCTCAAGGACGATCCGTTCCGGAGCCTTGCCGGTGAGCTTCGCCGCATGGGCGGCTTCGCCAAGGACACCACGCCGTTCTCCGAATTCCTGTGGGCCGACTATCTGCGCCGAAAACTGTCGCGCAAGGCGGTGGATGCCGACTTCGACAAGTCGCTCGAGAAGGCGATGTCCTCAGCCAAGAGCAAGGATGCGATCTATCTGCCCGGCTGGTGCGGACCGGCGGAGGATGATTAGGGCGAGACGCTCACTTCAGCACGGCGTGCGGCACCACAAAACGGACCTCATCACAGCCGCTTGAGCGAAATCATTTCCCGCGCCCAATGAAGCGGTCCTGAAACAGAGCCGGTCCATCTTTGAGGCAATTGAGCTCACACAGGAGGCAGGAATGCGCCGTCTGGTTTTCGCCGTTGCCTTGCTCGCGGTCGCCTCAGCAGGGATCTCGGCCTCGTTTGCCGCAGTTCATCACACCAGGACATTGACATTTTCCGAGCGCTTTGCGCCGGCGCTCGAGTTGATGGCGAAGCGCTAACGGCATAGTCGCAGCCCGTAGCCAACGCAGCGGTAGTAGGGCCGGGCGTCGGTATCCACTTGGTTCGAAAACGCTTTAGCGCAAGGGAAGGCGATGAAGCGGCCTTGGGAACCTCACATAGGACCCCAACCAATGAACCTTTGCGTAGTCCATTCAGACTTATCCACGCCGGGTTCTGCATCACACCCGCGGGGGCTGAAAGGCGCCGCGTGCTGCGGATGGCAGAGTTTTCCATGATCCCGGTAACGTTGCGGCCGACGCTTTGAAAATTGCGCCCGACACTCATGGAGCGCCAGATGAACGCCCAAGATCGTCCTGAACTCGACGCAATCGTGGCGGCGGTCGCGCGGCAGCTTGCTGGCCCTTTTCGCGGCAAGCCAGTGCAGCCGGATCTCGAGCAACTACCGCTCCCCTGGGACCCGCAGCATCAGCTTCCGGACGTACTTTGGCCCAGGCGACACCTCGCGCTGGCCGGCCTCGAGTTGACCCAATCAATCCAGTACAACGGCGCCGTCGGCGTCAGCTACGGCGACGACAATTCGATCCCGCTCGTTGCGCTCAAGCCGCTGGTGGTGCGTGCCTATCCATACGTGCAGCCCGGCGTTGCCGAGCCGGACACACTCACTGGCGCACGCGTTACAGGTGAGCTGGTGCTTTCGGTTGGCGATCGAATCGTTTACCGCACCGGCCCTACGCGTGCCGACGGGACCCGGCTCGGCGCGCGTAACGAGCTCTCGCGCGAGCTGTGGGACAACGAGTTGACGGTCCCAGTTGGTGGACCCGGCGCGCTTGCGTTCCACCTCGCGCACGTCAATTCGTCGCTGAATTTTTTCGTGCCAGCATGGTATTGCCGGACCGGCCACTTTTATCTCTCCGTCCGGCTCTGGCGTGCTGGCAGCGACGGCGCTTTATCCGCGCCCCGGGACCGCGCCATGACCGGGCGCTATATCGATTTTATGGATGTGCGGCCGCCGCGTGTTGCCGTCGCCAGGGTCAACTGGACCGACAGCTCCGGCAACGTTACGAGCCCCGCCGACGCGATTATGCTCAGCACGATGCGCACGGCCGAACGGATGCTGCCGTTCCCCTATTTTGAGACGACGATTCTTGGCACATCGACGAACAGCTCGGCAGCATTTGCGTCCGCCGCAACGGGTGGAGGTTGCAACACCGCGTGGACCGGCCTGCTCGCTGACTTGGCTGTCACGCGCATCTTCACCGCTCTGTTCCAGCTCGGCGATATTGTCTTCGCGTTTGTGCCGAGCGCAGCTGTTCCCGCCGCTGCCGGCACCTACAACACTGGGTGCGGTCGCGCTGAAGGCGTCGGCGCCGCCTTCGCGGGGAGCGACACACGTTTTGCCTACGATTTCATTTTCGCCCACGAGATGGGACACGTCTTCACCTGCAACCACGTCGCGGTGCCAGGCGACAGCAGCGATGACCCGAACTATCCAAACTATGGCGGAAGCAAGACCTCCATCGGCGAAGTCGGCATCGATCCAGGAACGACGCCGCCGACGCTGTTCGGCCCGTCGGACACATCCGACGTCATGTCCTACAAGTCGAAGCAGTGGATCTCGCCGTACACCTATCTGAAGATCCTTAATGCGCGCGAGAATCACCAATCCGCACCGGCCGATCCGCGTCGCGTTCGTTCGCTCCTGATCCTGGCAGTGCGGGTGCATCGCCGCGTCAGCGACGAGAACCGCATCGAGATTCGCAAGGCTTACCGGATCGAAGCCGCCGGCATGGTATCGCGGCCGAGCGATGGCGCCATTTCGCCGCTCTCGGTTGATCTGCTCGATGCCCATCGCCGGATCATTGCGACTCATCATTGTCTCTACACACGCGCGCAAGCGACCTGCGGCTGTTGTGGAGGAGGTGTAGCCGTTCCGCTCGACCGCGAGCCGTTCTACGATCTGCATGAAGCGATCGAATGGCCGAGCGAGGAAGTTGCTGCCATCTCGTTGCATGATGGCCGCGAACCGCTCGCGACCTTCGAAGTGGGCGAACCGCCGCAGGTCGATATGAGCGGCCCCGAGCGGCGGGACCAATTCCTCGCGCTGCGCGTGCACGCGCGTCATCCGCGGGCCCAGCCGTCGATAGTCGTGCTGTTCAGCGGTGATGATCGCGAGACATGGCAACCGGTCGCGTTTGATCCTCCAGATGGCGAGGTGCTGGTGGAAAGCGAACGCTTGCCTGGCGGCGAACGCTGTTTCTTCCGCGCCATTGCAACCGCGGAATTTCGGAGCGCGAGCGCCGACAGCTCTCAATTCGAGCTGCAGCGCAGCCGTCGCCGGCTTTATTTGCGACTGCCTGATCCCCAGTGTCCGATCGCGCCAGGCGCCGTGCCGTTGGGCGCGATGATCGACTGCCGCGGGCTCGGTGTTGTCCGGTCCGATGAAATTCGGTGGCATTCGGATCTGGAGGGCGACCTAGGCCTTGGGTACGAACTCGTCGCGCAATTGCAAGACGGACGGCACCTTATCACGGTAACCGCGCCGGACGGACGCGGCGGGTCACTTGCCGAACGCGGCATTATCATCGTTAGCGGTCGCCCCGCCGGCGTTGTAGGCCAAGCCCAGTTCTAACGCACACACGTGCGCTGCGTTCTCGCGGACTCCCGCCAGGATGGCTTTTCCGATCCTGGCTCATTCGAATGCAGCGCCCAGCGCGTTGCCACAGTATCACCGGTACCGAACCGGTGATCCGCCAGTGTCGAACTCGCTCTAATGTTCCGGCATTTCCGTCTCGTGCGCCTCGTCCTTGCCGCCGACCATCCGGTGCAGAAGGCGCTCGATGCGGCGGCCGACTGTCAACAGCACGAAGGCGAGCGCCAGCGCCACCAGGACGATCTTCCATTCTCCCGCGCCGCAGGCGATGCCGATGCAGGCGGCGAGGAAGGTGCAGGCGGCGCTGGTCAGGCCGCGCACGCGGAAGCGGTGGCCCTCGTGGACGATGACGCCGGCGCCGAGAAAGCCGATGCCGGTGAGGATGCCCTGGATGACCCGGCTCGTGGCATCGGTCATTTTGCCCGCCTCGGCGAACTGCACCGCCAGCAGCACGACGGTCGCGGTGGAGAGCCCGACGATGCCGAGCGTTTTCAGCCCGATCGGCTTGCCGTGCAGATCGCGGTCGAGCCCGATCGCTCCGGTGGCGACAGTCGCGGCGCCGAGACGGGCAAGGATTTCGGGCCAGTCGAGCTCGGTCATTTCTTCGGTAAGCGTCCCATCAGATAGAACTCTTCATTCGGCCGCATGCCGGTGAAATTGGCGAGCCGGTTCGACAGCGCGAAGAAAGCGGAGATCGCGGCGATGTCCCAGATGTCATCGTCGCTGAAGCCATGCGGGGCAAGTGCTGCGAAATCCTCCTCGGAGGTACGCTGCGCGTCGGCCGAGACCTTCATCGCGAAGTCGAGCATCGCCTTCTGCCGCGGCGTGATGTCGGCCTTGCGGTAGTTCGTAGCGATCTGGTCGGCAATAAGCGGGTTCTTGGCGCGGATGCGCAGGATCGCGCCATGCGCGATCACACAATACTGACACTGATTGGCGGCCGAGGTCGCGACCACGATCATCTCGCGCTCGGCCTTGGTGAGTCCGCCGTCCTTCTCCATCAGCGCGTCGTGATAGGCGAAGAAGGCGCGGAACTCGTCCGGGCGGTAGGCCAGCGTCAAAAACACGTTCGGCACGAAGCCGCTCTTCTCCTGCACGGCGAGGAGGCGCGTGCGGATATCGTCGGGGAGCGCGTCGAGGGCGGGAGCGGGGAAGCGTTGCGCGGCGGACTTTGTCATTGGTATGGATTCCGGCTTGGGGCCGGCAACCATAGTCGATGCGGGCGTCGTGCTCAACTTGGCCAAGGGCTATCGCCCTCGCGAGGTTGGGGACCAGCGTTGCCTTACCGCAGCGGCTTCTTCAGCAGCGAGAAGCGGTCCGGGTCCAGCCCCATCGACGGTTGCAGCATCGGCGCCTCGACGTTGGAGAGCGTCTTGGCCGGCGGCGCCGAGAACACCGGGTCATTCGGCACGTCGCGCTGCGAGGTGGCGCCACGCCAGCGCTCGAGCACGGCGCCGACGAAATGCATGTCGTGACCGGAGGTGACGGACGGCACGCTGCTGATGGTGGCTTCGCCGCGCGGCAACTGGTGCGGCGGCACCTCCTTGAAGCGCAGCCGTGTCGGCAGTGCGACACCTTCGCCGAACGCCAGCACTTCGCGGGTGCCGAGCGAGGGCACGAACGAGAGCAGGTTCGCGGCCGCATCCGACACCGCGGCGCGCAGCAGCGCCTGGTCGCGTTCGTTGGCAAGACGCATCGTGAACAGCGTGTTGCACTGGGAGATGATGGTGGCGTCGAGTTCGGCGGGACGCTGGGTGATGAGGCCGAGATAGACGCCGTATTTGCGGCCTTCCTTGGCGATGCGCGACACCGCCTTGCGGGTCGGCCCGAAACCGACATTTCGATCGGCGGAGGCGTAGCGGTGGGCCTCTTCGCAGACGAACAGCATCGGCGAAACGCCGTCGCTCCACAGGCCGAAGTCGAAGGCCATCCGGCACAGCACCGAGACGACGGAGTCGATGACCTCGGCCGGAAAGCCGGCGAGCTGCATCACCGTCATCGGCTTGCCGTTGGCCGGCAGGCGGAACAGATGGCTGATCACCTCGGCCATGGTGTCACCGCCGACATTGGCGTTGTCGAACATGAAGGCGTAGCGCGGGTCGTTGCGGACCGCCTCGATGCGGGAGATCAGCTTGTGATAGATGATACGCGAGGAGCGGTTTTCGAGCTTGCCCATCCGCTCGTCGATCAGCGACATCAGATCGACCAGGCGATAGGGCACCGGCGTGTCGACGGTGTAGCCGATCTGCTTGGGATCGATGCGCTTCAGGCCGATGCGGTCGGCGTTCTGGTACTGGGTGTAGACGCCCTTGGCGAGCGGAATGACCTCGGCGAGGACGTCGAGCTCCTCGGGCACGCCGGCGCGGCCACCGAACAGCACATCGACGATTTCCTCGAAATTGAACAGCCAGAACGGCAGTTTCAGATTGCGCGGGTTGAGCACCAGCGCGCGGTCGCCGAAGCAGCGTCCATATTCGTTGTGCACGTCGAGCAGGAAGATACGCAGGTTCGGGCGTGCCTTGAGGATCTCGTTGAGCAGCAGCGACACGCCGGTCGATTTGCCGACGCCGGTCGATCCCAGGACCGCGAAGTGCTTGGAGAGCATTTCCTCGATGTCGACATAGGCGACGACGGAGCTATCCTGCTGAAGGAAGCCGACATTGATCTGGTCGGAGCCGGTCGGCGCGTAGATCGTGCGCAGCTCCTGGCTCGTGATCAGGTCGACGGAATCGCCGATGGTCGGATAGTTGGTGACGCCGCGCTGGAATTTGGCCTTGCCGGCGGCATTGAGGATTTCGCCCAGCAGGTCCACCGAGGCGATTGCGATCAAATTGTCGGTGCTCGAGAGGTTCTCGCAGGACACCTCGGTGATCATCGCGACGATGACCGAGCTGGCGCAGCGGATGCTGACGAAACGGCCGACGGTGGCCCGAACTTCCGAGTCCGGCATCCGGCTTTCAGCCAGCAGCCCGACCCGCGCGAGCGATCCGCGAACCGAAATCACGCGTCCAAAGGATGTCACAATGAATGAACCTGGCAAGAGCAAGTGCTTTGCCCGGACTATGCGCGGCCGTCGCTGGACAAACGGTTAAACGGCAACCGCGCGCGCTTCCTTAAATCCGCGACAATTCGGCCGTGAGGTTTGTTCCTAATGCATACTTATGGGCGGAAACGGCCGGGAAATGCCGCTTTTCCAGGCCGGTTGGGGGTGCGGGTGGGTTAAGGAATGATTTACTATATGATCTGACATCGACCTTTCTGCGCGTACAGGTGCCGCGTCGAAGCCGCTGGTGCCGCTGCGACGGCAATTGCGCGCGCTGTTCCGCGAGCATGCGACAAAGCCGTCGATTCCGGGGGATTAGGCCAAGCTGCGCCGGATGAAGCCGATGGTTTTGGCCTGGCGAAAATAATTGCAGTGCCAAACGTCGGGCGAGTTGCCGAAATCCTCGACGCCGTGGATGGCGAGCGGGAAGCCCGTCGCTCCCAGGTCCGACATCGAGACCGTATCGACCACGAGATCGTTCTTGTCGGGAAAGATTTCGTCGGCGGCCAGGTCGCCGATCCGCAGTGCCCTGAAATTTTTCCAGAACTGCCAGCCGGGATCCGTCGTCTCGAAATTCGACTGCACGACGAAGTAGGCGGGCTGAGTCGTGCAGGGACCGAGCCGCAGCAGATTAAGTTCGTAATTGTTTTCGATCATGGATTGTCCGAACAGCCCTGGAACCAGCGCAACCAGCCCGTCAAGGAGCGGCGTGTGGGCAAGCGTGCCGGTGAAGGTCATCACCACCTCGACCAGCTTGCCGGCAACCCACAGGAACGGATTGGCCCCACCGGCGAGCTGTAACGTTTTCTCGGCGAAGGTGCCGACATTGGAAAGCAGGCTCAGCGCATGCTGGAGCTTGTCGGGCGCGGCAAGCGAGGTGCCGTGAAGCGGCGAGCCCGCAAAGACGACGCGTGTCGTGGCGGCGAGCGAGCGGCCGAACGCCTCCAGCCACCACCGCACGATCAAGCCGCCGCGGCTATGGGCGATGACGTCGATTTGTCCAATTGCATCGACGAACGCGCGCCCAAGCTCGAGCGCATTCAGAACCGGGCTGACGGCAAGGGTCGCGTGCTCGAAGACGAGAACCTGATCGTACTTGTTGGGTCCGTTCAGGGCGGCGCCAAGAAACGCCTGGCCGTCGGCAGTCGCCTGGAACTCGCCGATCATGTTGACGGCGCTCGAGAAGGTGCCGTGGACCAGCAGCAGGGTGCGCCCCTTGAAGGGGCCGTGGGCATCGGCGGCGTCGATGACGAAGTTGGACGGACCGCCCCGCAGCTGGCGTATGTGTGAGCGCAGCGAGACGTCGATTGCGGAGTTGAGGCGCATGTCGATAGCGCCGATGGCTGCGGCGGCCCTGTTCGGCTGGAGCCTTGGAAACTCCTTGGTCAGGATCACCGTCTGATCGGGAAGTGGCGGCGGCCCTCCGGCCCGCCGTGCGCGTCGACGGCGCTGTGGCGCTTCCGCGCGTGCCGGAACGCCGTCATACCAGCGCAGGACACCGTTTTCCTCGACCAGCGAAGCCGCAAGAATGTTGTCGTCGGGTGTGTTGGACGCGCGCCGTCTGCGTCGGCGCAGGCCGGCGACAGAGTCCGTTCTGTCGTCGTGATCGACATAGAGAGGCACGAACAGGTCGTCGTTGTCCGCGACCGCCTTGATCTGCGACAGGAAACGTCCGGGGTCTTCCGCAACAAACTGTGACATGTGCGATGCCGTCATTCATCGATGATTGGAAGCGGGGTGACGCTCAGGCTTCGTGCGTGCTGGATGTCGAGCATGCTGTCGAATTCCTTTTGGCTACGCAGATTGGCCCGTCCTTCGGTTTGCGCGTCCTTGAAGCTGTAGGCCCCGGTCAGGTAGGTGGCTTCCAGCATCACGAGGTCGCCCGACGTCACATAGGCCATGATCTCGGCGTAACTCATCTTGGTGAGCCTCCAGCCGTAGGGATCGACGTAGGGCAGTCCCGCGTCCCTGGTGGCCGCGTCCCCGACGCTCGGCACCGTTGCCGGTATCTTGATCACGCCCACGAAGTCGTCATGCGCCTCTTCCGATCGCCAATAGCCGACGAAGGCATGTCCGCTGAGCAGCACTACGACTGGGAAGATGCCGACATATTCGAGGCACGAGGCGAGCAGCAGCGCGAGGTCGATGCAGGTGCCGGTGTTGGACGCGACGATCTCGCTCGGCGTGCGCAGCCGCTGACTCTGCTCGGAATAGGCAGGAGGAGGGTTGATGTACTGGAAGCGATACTCGTTCACGAGCGCGGTCCAGATGGCTTGAACCTGGCGGTCGACGGCGCCATCCTCGTCCTGCTGATAGCCGTCGAACCCGGCTCCGGGATCGTCGAGAATGCCGATCAGGTAGCGTCGCGAGGCGCGGATGATCGCAAGAATTGCGGGATCTCTGGGCAGCACGAAGGAGGGCAGCCACGGGTTGTTCTTGGTGTCATCGATCCATTCGTCAACGGGGATCAGCGTGACACGTCTGGTTTCCTCGAACGCCGTCTCTCCTGCGCAAGTCACTTTCACGTACACCGCGGACTGCACCCGCTCATGCAGCGAGCGCGTCAGGCTGGCGGTGAGGGGAACGATCACCTTGGAGGACAGCGGCAGCTGCAACTCTGTCATGACCGGGATCGTAAGGCGGTAAGGGTAGTTCTCGGCGCCGACGCAGAGCTCGACTTGAATCGTGATCGCATCGACAGGATGCTGAATAAGCCGGGTCAGCGTCAACTTATCGAGCAAGGTCCTGTTGTTGTGCAGCAGGGAGTAGTTGATTTCCGGAGCGACCCCCAGGTCCACCTTGATCGGAATCATGAGGCTGCCCTCTTCTTTCGGGAAGATGCCTTCTTCTTTGCCGGACTAGATCTGTTTGCCGGACTGGATTTCAACGTCGGCTTCGGGATGGATTCGGTGCCCGGCGCGAAAATACTGCGTCCCATCCAGATCACGATCGATGTGCCATGCACGTCCAACGGCATCGCCTTCCACGACATCAGGAACGCATCCGGAATCGACAGGATCAGTTGATCCGTTCCGTGGCACCAGTTCCAATAGAATGTTTGAAAGAACAGCTCCGCGACATCGTCATCGATCTCGTCGAGAAAACCGAGAGCGACATGGGCTCCCTTCCTGACCAACTCGCGCGCGATACGCGCGCCGGAATAGTAAAGATTGAGCGTCACGATCCGGGGTGGGGTGGTTGGGTTCACAAGGGTCTCGGCAAGCTCTTCGTACAGAACGGGAAGCTCGCTTTCGTGGGCCTGGCGAAGGATCATCCCATCAGGCAGCCGTCCGGCCTTGTCGATGATCGTGTTGAAGAGCGCCTCGTTGTTCTTCTTCATGTTCGGATAGAAATCATCGATGATCCACCCGGCATGGTGAGTATCGACCCCGGTGACGTGGATCGCTTCCCAGTTCGCACTGCGGACTTTCTCGGCGAGTTCAGTTTTCTGGGGTGTTCGCAGAATCGTGCGGTATGGGTCGTCGTCCGGTCTGTTGGATGCACCGACCGCGGCATCGATACGCTGTTCCTCGTCCTTGAAGTCGTACTTGTCACCGAAGCGTCCGGGCGCGCTTTCGACGAAAAGGACGCTGTTCGGGGCGTGAGGCCTGACCTTCGCAAAACCGCTGCTGAAGAGCCGCGAGATCAAGGTGCCGTGGTAACGGCCCTCTGTGCGCGTGCCGGCGCTGAGCAGGTATTCCCAGGGAATTTCGCAGGCGGCTTCATGGATCGCGCAAGCCTCTTTATCTTGACGATCCCAGTCGTATAGTTCGACCTCGATACGGTCTACGTGCGCCAGGTCCTGCAACCGTTTGGACGACACGCCGACGCGGGCGAGGTCCTTGGCGGCACGTTTGCCGATGGATTTGCGCAAGTCGGAATCGGAAGCCCAGCGCGAGCGAACCCGCAGGAGATAGGTCCATTCCTGCGCGAGGCGTGGGAGGAGTTCGGGATTTTTGATGTCGGTGTCTTCGATGCCGAACGCGCGAATCGTGGCGATCGATCCCCCCGGCGTCGAACTGCCGGCCGAACCCGTGCTCCCGGATTGCTTGGCCATCGAGCTTCCCCCGACTCCCGGCGCACCGAGCGCTTGGCTGCTGCTCGGGTTCCCACCATACAGCTTGAGATAGCGTGCGTCGTCAAGATAAACCGGGACCGGACGGCAAATCGCCGCGCGTGAATGCCCAAGTCTTGCGCGACTAGGCCGTAGAGGTTGGCGCAGAATCGACGATGGGAGGGCGACCGATCGAGTAGTATCAGGGTAGGCTTCGATAAGACGAGTTTGTTGACGGGACCTAATCATTTGTACATTAGTACAAATGAACCGGCGGCCTCAGTGCCGCCCACCGGCGCGTGAGCGGATTACAGCCTGCGCCAGATCGCCGGATCCGGTCCGGCGGATCGCAAGCCACGCCTTGGAGGAAACCATGCAGCCCGAACCGATCTTCGATCTTGCTCATCTCGGCCACATGGAGCTGCTGACGCCCAAGCCGGACGAAAGCCTGAAATTCTTCGTCGACGTGATGGGCATGACCGTCAGCGGACAAAAGGGCGAGTCGGTCTATTTGCGCGGCTGGGACGATTACGAGCGCTATTCGCTCAAGCTCACGGCGTCGAACACATCAGGCATGGAGCACATGGCGCTGCGCGCGCGCAGCCAGCAGGCGCTGGAGCGCCGCGTCGCCGCGCTGAAAGGCTCCGGCTTCGATATCGGCTGGATCGACGGCGACATGGGGCAGGGGCCGACCTTCCGCTGCCGCGATCCCGACGGCCACATCGTCGAGCTCTATTACGAGACCGAATGGTATCAGGCGCCGCCCGAGCTGAAGCCCGCACTGAAGAACCAGGCGCAGCGCTTTCCAGCGCGCGGCGTCAACGTCCGCCGCCTCGACCATCTCAACTGCCTCGCCACCGATATCAAGGCGAACCGCGAATTCTTCGAGAATTATCTCGGCTGCCGCCTCACCGAGCAGATCGTGCTGAACGACGGCCGCGAAGCGGCGATGTGGCTGACGATGTCGAACAAGAGCTACGATTTCGCCTATTCGCTCGACCATTCCGGCACCCCCGGCCGCTTCCACCACGTCACCTACGCGCTCGACAGCCGCGAAGAGGTTTTGCGCGCCGCCGATATCTTCCTGGAGAATGGCATCCACATCGAAACCGGCCCGCACAAGCACGCGATCCAGCAGACCTTCTTCCTCTATGTCTACGAGCCCGGCGGCAACCGTGTCGAAGTCGCCAATGCCGGCGCGCGCCTCATCCTCGCGCCCGACTGGAAGCCGATCGTGTGGACGGAAGAGGAGCGCAAGAAAGGGCAGGCCTGGGGCCTCAAGACGATCGAGTCCTTCCACACCCACGGCACACCGCCGGTGGACGTGAAGAAGCACGCTTAATGTGCTGAGGTCCGGAGGCGCGTGACTGTCTCGCGCACGCCGTTCCATGCCGGCCTGTCCGGTGCGAACTGCTTGCGCAGGAAGGTGACGAGTTCCTCGACCTGCGCATCGCTCATGCTGTTCTTGAATGCCGGCATGTAGCCGAGATCGCTCGACACCGGCTCGGCGATGCCGTGCAGGATGATTTGCACGAGATTGTCCGATGTCTCGCTGTGCAAATTGCTGTTGAGCGCGAGCGAGGGGCGGGCGCCGAACAGCGGCAGGCCGCCGACCTCGTGGCAGACGGCGCAGGCGCCCTGATAGAGCCGGGTGCCCGCGGAAGAAGCGACCGTGACTCGCGTCGAAGCTTCGAGCCTGCTGGCGAGTGCGTCCTGCGTTTGTCCCTCGATCGCGGTGTCATTGAACGAATTGAGATAGACGGCCATGGCGCGGATGTCCTGGTCGGGCAGGACCGCGAGATCCCTGACGATCGGCGCCATCGGGCCGGCCGCGACGCCGTGATAGCGGGACTGGCCGGTGCGAAGGTAGGCGTAAAGCTCGTCCTCGCTCCATGGGATTGGCGCGTGCGAGAGCGACGTCAGCGGCGGCGCCTCCCAGCCCTCGGCAAAACCGCCGGCGAGATAGGCCTCACGCTGCTCGGCGCCGAGCGCGTTGCGCGGCGAATGGCAGGCGCTGCAATGGCCGAGACCCTCGACGAGATAAGCGCCGCGATTCCAGACCTCGGACTTGGCCGGATCGGGCTTGAACTCGCGCGTCCGGTGGAACAGCGCATTCCATCCGGCAAGCAGGGGGCGGAGATTGAACGGGAAGGCGAGCGTATTCGCACGCTGCGTCGCGCGCACCGCAGGCTGCGCCATCAGGTAGGCGTAAAGCGCCTGCATGTCGGAATCGCTGGTCTTCGAAAAGTGCGTGTAGGGGAAGGCGGGATAGAGCCGCCGGCCGTCGCGATGCAGCCCGTCGCGCATCGCGCGCTCGAAAGCAGGATAGGACCATGCGCCGATGCCGGTCTCGGCGTCTGGCGTGATGTTGGTCGCGTAGATCGTGCCGAACGGCGTCTCCAGAGCACGGCCGCCGGCGTTGAGCGCGCCGCCGATCGTGGTGTGGCACTCCGCGCAATTGCCGAGCGCCGCAAGCCGCTGGCCGCGCGCGATGGTCGCCGCGGAATAGACAGATGCATCGGGTCGAGCGATCGGCGCGATGGCGCGGCCAGGCAAGAGAGCCGCACCGATGCCGATTACCGCGGTACAGACGGCCGCAACCGTCGCGAACAGGCCGGCGCGTTCGGCGAACGGATTTTGCCAGATGCGAGACCGCTGCGGTGTAGCAGGCGCGGGCAGGGCCTGCGGCATCATCGATGCATCGCCGTGCAGCCCCTTAAGGATACGCTCGGGCGTGAACGGCGGCTCGCGAAAGCGCACGCCCGTTGCGTCGAAGATCGCGTTCGCGATCGCCGCAGCGCTCGGAACCGAGGCGGACTCGCCGACGCCAAGCGGCGGCTGGTCCGGCCGCGGCAGCAACAATACGTCGATCTTCGGCACGTCGGCGAAGGGGATGATCGGATAGGCGCCCCATTCGCGCGCTGCCACGGTGCCGCGCTCGAATGAGACCTGCTCCATCAGCGCGCGGCTGGTGGACTGGATGACGTTGCCGTGGATCTGGTGGCGTACGCCGTCGGGGTTGATCATCAGGCCGGAGTCCTGCCCGGCGACGACGCGCGTCACGCTGACGTCGCCGGTGGTCTTGTTCACGGCAACGTCGGCGACCCAGGCCGACCACGCCGCGCCATAGCCGGGAAATTTGCTGTGGACATAGAGTGCATAGGCAAAGCCGCGCCCGTGGACGATCTCGCCATTCTTCTCCTCGCGAACCTGCCGTGGCGTCCAGCCCGCGCGTTCGGCGACCGCATTGACGAGATCGACGGCGCGCCGGTCTTTGAGATAGCGCAGGCGGTATTCGATCGGATCGACGCCGGCCTCGGTCGCAGCCTCGTCGATGTAGGATTCATGCGCAAAGGTGTTCGGCAGCGCCGAGACGCCGCGGAACCAGGACGCGCGCACGATCGGCGCCATGTCGTGGGCGACGACGCGCATGTGGTCGTAATCGTAAGGCGGGATCGCAGTGCGGTCGCCCATCTGGAGGACGTCCGGCTTCGGCGATATCCGCCCCGTCAGCAACAGCGCCAGCGTCGGTGCGGCATTCGAAGGATAACGCGTGGCGAGATCGTAAGCAGCGACGTTGCCGTCTGCGTCCAATCCGCCATTGACGTCGATGAGTTGCGCGGTGCCCTTGGGCTCCCACGCGTGTTCCTGCTCGCGCGTGAGCTGCACGCGCACGGGCCGGCCGACCGCGCGCGAGAGCAACAGCGCGTCCGCGGTGACATCGTCGGCGCAGTTACGGCCGTAGCAGCCGGCTGCCTCTAACCTGGTGACCTCGATCTCGCTGTCCGGCCGCTCGATCAAGAGCGCCAGGTCGCCGCGCAGCACATGCGGGTTCTGCGTGCCCGACCACACCCGGATGTTGCAGTCTTGAAAATCCGCCACCGCACAGGACGGGCCGATCGAGGCATGCATCTGATAAGGCCAGACGTAAGTGCGCTGCATCGGCGTGGCCGCACCTGATATCGCCGCATCGACGTCGCCCTTGTCGATCAGCGTGCGCGGCGTCGACGGGTTGGCGCGCAGAGCCGTCTCAATGTCGGCGAGATCGGTCAGATCAGGCGTGGGCTTCCAGCTCACCGCAAGTTGCTCCGCCGCCCGGATCGCATTCTCCTCGCGCTCGGCGACCACGCCGACGAAATCGCCGATGCGCACGACGGCAACAAGACCGGGAATGTCGCGCACCGAGGATTCATCGACCGAAATCAGACTGGTGCCGACGAACGGGCCGGCGTCGACGCCGGCATAGGGCGGCCGCACCACGCGGCCGTGCAGCATGCCTGATACTCGGATGTCGTGCACGAAGGTCAGCTCGCCCGTGGCCTTGGCCGGCAGGTCGACCCGCGGCATCGACTGGCCGACGATGGCGTAATCGCCGACACGCTTCACGGCGACGTCATCGGCAAGCTCGAGGCGGATCGTCTCGCTGCCGATCAGTTCGCCGTAGCTGACGCTGCGATTGTGCCCGCGCACGAGACCGTCTTCGATTGTGAGGTCGGCAGCCGGCAGCTCCAGCCATTCGGCCGCACGTGCGATCAGGAAGTGTCGCGCTTGCGCCGCGGCCTTGCGCAGGGGAATGGCGGTGATCTGGATGGTCTCGCTCGCGATCGTCGGGCCTTGGTTCGGCACGATCGCGGTATCGCCGAGCACGACGACGACGCGCGCAAAGGAGACGTCGAGCTCTTCAGCCACGATTTGCCCGAGCGCAGTACGGATGCCGGTGCCGAGATCGACATGGCCATTATAGGCCGTGACCGACCCGTCTACGGTGATGCGGAGAAAGGTCTCGGATGTGCATTCGTCCACCGTGCGGACGACGACGAGCGAACCCGATGGCCGCTCTGCTCCGTTCGAGGCAGGGGACGCCATCAGTCACCGGCCTCGGCGAGCTGGCCAGACGCACGCATCACGGCGCGCAGGATATCGATATGCGTGCCGCAGCGGCAGAGATTGTAGCGCAGCGCCGCCAGCGCCTCCTGCTCGGTGGGCTGGGGGGTGATCGCAAGCAGCGCCTTGGTGGTCATGATCATGCCGTTGAGGCAGTAGCCGCATTGCGCCGCCTGTTCGTCGATGAAGGCCTGCTGCACGACATCGGGTTTGTCGCGGCTGCCGAGCCCTTCGAGCGTCACGATGTCGCGGCCGGCGCAGCCACTGATCGGAATGACGCAGGAGCGCGCGGCGGCGCCGTCGATCAGGACAGTGCAGGTGCCGCATTCACCGAGGCCGCATCCATATTTCGGACCGTTGAGCGCGAGGTCGTTGCGCAGCACATAGAGCAGCGGCGTCTGGCGCGCCGCAGTGATCTCGTGGATCCTGCCGTTCACGGTGAGGCGGATCGGTGTCTGCGTCATCCTCGTTCCCAAGCCTGCGGCCAAAGCTTCGCGAAAAATCTACGTTGCGACGATACCGTTTGTACACAAACGTGCAAGCCGCGCATGCCGCAGTGCAGCGCGAATGCCTTCTTTGTGGACAGTGCGGAGAGGCAAATGAGGTTTTATGCGGCATGCGCATCTTTTGCGCCGCACCGCCGCTTGACAGCCTTCCGGAGCGCGCGCAACATCGTTCGTATACAAATGATAACCGCGACCTCCGCTGGCTTGCACATGGAAACGACGAGCGCTGCCATCGACAAGATCCGCTGCGATGCCTGTCCGGTGATGTGCTACATCAAGCCGGGTGCGGCGGGCGCCTGCGACCGCTACGCCAATCACGACGGCAAGCTCGTCCGCGTCGATCCGCATGTGATCCTGGAGCGCACCGTCTCGCATGGCGGCAAGCTCGTCCCGTTCAGCCGCACCGAGGACTGGGACGGCAGGATTGTCCACGAGCCCTCGACCTTCGTCACCGCGATCGGCGCGGGCACGACCTATCCTGATTACAAGCCGGCGCCGTTCATCGTCTCCGCCGAAGTCGAGGGCGTCGACATGGTGACCGTGGTCACCGAGGGCATCTTCTCCTATTGCGGCATCAAAGTGAAGATCGACACCGACCGCTATCTCGGCCCGGAGACCGCGGCCGTCCGTGCACAAGGCGAGGCAGTCGGCCATGTCACCACCAGCGAATATGGCTCGCAGATGCTGTCGCTCGGCGGCGTGCATCACCTGACCGGCGGCTCCAAAAAGGAAGGCCGCGTCACCTGCGACACGCTGATGGACCTCGCCAATTGCAAGGCGGTCGAGCTCACCATCGACGGCGGCGCGAGCGTGGTGGTGCAGGCCGGCCAGCCGCCGATCGTCAACGGCATGAAAGAAGAGCGCATGCGCGTCGGCTGCGGCTCCGCGACGATCGGCATGTTCGCAAAGCAGTGGCTCGGCAAGGTCGACGAGGTCGTCGTGGTCGATGACCACATCACCGGCGTGCTCAGCGAGCACCAGGCCGGCAAGCTGCTCGATATCGCCGACACCGGCATCAAGATGAAGGGGCGTCGCTCGACGCCCGGCCGCTATTTCCAGGTCGCCGAGCCCGGTACGGGTTGGGGCGGCACCAATATCTCCGACCCGCTCGCGATCCTCGGGCCGTTCGATGCCAAGGAAGCCAAGGCCGGTCTCTCGATGCTGATGGTCTCCACGACCGGCGAGCATTCGTCTTATTACGTGCTCGACGAGGCCCTGAAGCCGGTCGAGACCGAGATGCCTGATGACCTCAAGTTTTCGGTCGAGCGCATCCAGGAGAATTGCGAGCCGGCGTTATGCACGGTGCTGTTTATGGCGGGCGCCGGCGGCTCGCTGCGGGCGGGCGTCACCGATAATCCGGTGCGGCTGACGCGTTCGGTGAAGGACGCGCTGACGCGCGTCACCAGTGGCGGCGCGCCTGTTTATGTCTGGCCCGGAGGCGGCATCACCTACATGGTCGACGTGGCGCAGATGCCGGCGGGGGCATTCGGCTACGTGCCCACACCCGCGCTGGTCGCGCCGATCGAATTCACGATGAAGCTGTCCGATTATGCCGCGCTCGGCGGGCACATGGATTATGTCAAGCCGCTCTCCGAAGTGCAGGGCGGCGACGATGTCCGCCAATTGCCCTGGCAGAACCCGATTCCGGGGCCTCGCGTATGACAAGGCTCCCGCAAATCGCGTTGCTGTCTGATGGCCGGCGGCTGCATTTGCAGGATGGACCGATTGATCTGATCATCGAGGCAAGGGGAGAGCCGGGCGAAGTGCGTGCAGCCTATGAGGCGGCGGCGCGCCGGTTCACCGGGTTGCTCGACGAGCTCTGCGCGGAACTGCCTGAGCTGCGGGCGGCCGCTGAGCCGAAACGGACATCACTGAAGGGCGTTGTGGCGCGCCGCATGCACGCCGCGGTCGCGCCTTATGCCGTTGATGACTTCATTACGCCAATGGCGGCGGTAGCCGGCAGCGTGGCGGAGGAGGTTCTCGGCGCGATGCTCGGCGCGGCGTCGCTTGATCAAGCTTACGTCAATAATGGCGGCGATATTGCTCTCCATCTCGACAAAGGCGAGCATTTCTCGGTCGGCCTGATGGATCGCCCCGATCGCGACGGCGTGATGCGGGCCATGAGGGTCGAGGCGAATGACCTCGTGCGCGGCATCGCCACCAGCGGTCGCCACGGTCGCAGTTTTTCGCTCGGCATCGCCGATGCGGTGACTGTGTTGGCGGGAACGGCGTCGCAGGCCGATGCGGCGGCGACGTTCATCGCCAACGCGGTTGACCTGCCGGGGCATCCCGCCATCATCCGAAAGCCTGCTAGCGAGCTTCAGCCCGATAGCGATCTCGGCGCGCGTCTCGTCACCCGCGATGTCGGTGAACTGTCGCGGGCTGAAATCGCAACGGCGCTCGAATCTGGCGCGGAATGTGCACGGAAATTGTTCGATCGTGGACTGATCGAGGGTGCCGTATTGCAGCTCTGTGGTGATATGCTTGTCATCGGAACGAAAGATATTGAACTGCAACGATCGCGCCCGCTTGAGCTGGAGAACGCGGTTCATGCCTGAACGGGGAAGCGACTTGGGGAAACAATTATGAGCGCGATCATCCGCAAGATCGTCACCGTCGTCGAAGAGACGCAGATGGAGATGGGCCGTCAGGTCTCGCCGCCGACGCGGCGCGCGGCGGCAATCGCCGTGATCGAAAATCCCTTTGCCGGAAAATACGTCGAGGACCTTTCGCCGCTGATCGCGATCGGCGAGGAGCTTGGCGAACTGCTGTCGAAGCGCGCGGTGGCTGCGCTCGGCATCGACGGTTCCAAGGCGCAGAGCTACGGCAAGGCCGCGGCCGTCGGCGAGAACGGCGAGCTGGAGCATGCAGCCGCGATCCTTCACCCGAAGATGGGCGCGCCGGTGCGCAAGGTGCTGAGCAAGGGCGCTGCGCTGATCCCGTCGTCGAAGAAGCGCAGCGGTCCCGGCACGACGCTGGACATTCCGCTGGGCCACAAGGATGCAGCCTTCGTGCGCAGTCATTTTGACGGCATGGAAGTTCAGATCAACGACGCGCCGCGCGCCAACGAGATCATGGTCGCGGTCGCCGTCACCGACAGCGGCCGTCCGCTGCCGCGCGTCGGCGGGCTGACGGTTGCGGAGATCAAGGGCGAAGACGGTTTGAAATAGAACATGATCCGGAGAAGCGGGCACAGGTTCTCCGACAAGATCATGCCGACGACGTAGAGAGTTCAAAACTGGAGGTTGGGATGCGAGCAGGAAACACTTTTGTCGGCGCGGCCTTCGCGCTTCTGGCGGGCGGCATGGCTCATTCGGCCCTGGCGCAAGATATCAAGATCGGCGAGATCAACAGTTATTCGTTGCTGCCGGCGTTCACCGAGCCTTATCGCAAGGGTTGGCAGCTCGCGGTCGAAGAGATCAACGCGGCCGGGGGTATCAACGGCAAGAAGCTGGTCGTCATCTCCAAGGATGACGGCGGCAAGCCGGCGGATGCGCAGACCGCGGCCAACGAGTTGGTGTCGAGCGAGGGCGTGGCGATGCTGACAGGTACGTTCCTGTCGAACATCGGTCTCGCAGTCAGCGACTTCGCCAACCAGAAGAAGGTGTTTTTCCTGGCGGCCGAGCCGCTGACGGACGCCGTCACCTGGTCGAAGGGCAACAAATACACTTTCCGACTGCGCCCTTCCAATTACATGCAGGCGGCAATGCTCGTCGAAGCAGCCAGCAAGCTGCCGGCCAAGCGCTGGGCGACGATCGCGCCGAACTATGAATACGGCCAGTCCGCCGTCGCGGTGTTCAAGAAGCTGATGTCGGAGAAGCGGCCTGACATCCAGTGGGTCGACGAGCAGTGGCCGCCGCAGGGCAAGATCGACGCGGGTCCGGTGGTGCAAGCCGTTGCCGCGGCCAATCCCGAGGCGATCCTCAACGTCACCTTCGGCGCCGATCTCGTGAAGCTCGTGCGCGAAGGTAACACCCGCGGCCTGTTCAAGGGACGCGAGGTCGTCTCGTTCCTCACCGGCGAGCCCGAGTATCTCGATCCGCTCAAGGAGGAGACGCCCGAGGGCTGGATCGTCACGGGCTATCCCTGGTACTCGATCAAGACGCCCGAGCACGACGCGTTCCTTAAGGCCTATCAGGCCAAGTACAACGACTATCCGCGCCTCGGCTCGATTGTCGGTTACCAGACCATCAAGTCGGCAGCGGCGATCCTGGCGAAGGCCGGCTCGACCGATCCGGAGAAGCTGATTGCTGCCGCGGAAGGGCTGTCGATGCCGTCGCCGTTTGGCGAGATCACCTTCCGCAAGATCGATCACCAGTCCACGCTGGGTGCCTATGTCGGCAAGACCGCGCTGAAGGACGGCAAGGGCGTGATGGTGGACTCGTCTTACAAGAAGGGCGGAGACTATCTGCCGAGCGACGCCGAAGTCGGGAAGCTGCGTCCGAAGGATTGATGCAAAGAGAGACCGGGCCTCGTGGTTCGAGACGCGCGGCGCTGCCGCGCTCCTCACCATGAGGATCCCGGGCCTCATCCTGAGGAGGCGCGTAGCGCCGTCTCGAAGGATGAAGCCCGATATCGCGACTTACGCTTAACCCGGACCGCCGATGGCCTTTTATGTCGTACAGTTTCTAACCGGTCTCGCCAGCGCAGCGTCGCTGTTCCTGGTGGCGTCGGGCCTGTCGATCATCTTTGGCGTGACGCGGATCGTGAATTTCGCGCACGGCGCCTTCTACATGATCGGCGCCTATATCGCATTCACGCTCACCGAGCGCCTGTCGGGGACGTTCGGCTTCTGGGGCGGGATTGTCATGGCAGCGCTTGTCGTGGCGGTGATCGGTGTCATTGTCGAGATGGTGCTGCTCCGGCGCATCTATCACGCACCCGAACTGTTCCAGCTGCTCGCGACCTTCGGCCTGACCTTGATGGTCGAGGACCTCGTCGTGCTGATCTGGGGTCCCGATGATCTCGTCGGCCGCCGCGCGCCCGGCTTCAGGGGGGCGATTGATTTCTTCGGCCAGCACATCCCGAGCTATGATTTGTTCCTGATCGTGCTCAGCCCGGTGGTGCTCGGCGTTCTCTGGCTTTTGTTCCAGCGCACACGCTGGGGCGTGCTGGTACGCGCGGCGACGCAGGACCGCGATATGGTCGCAGCGCTCGGCGTCAATCAGAAATGGCTGTTCACGAGCGTGTTTGCAGTCGGCGTTTTCCTCGCTGCGGTGGGTGGTGCGCTCCAGATCCCGCGCGATGCCGTGCATCACGCGATGGATTTGCGCATCATCGTCGAGGTCTTCGTCGTGGTCGTGATCGGCGGTCTCGGCAGCATCATCGGCGCCTTCGTCGCGGCGGTGCTGGTGTCGGAACTCAACGCCTTCGGCATCCTGATCTTTCCAAAAATCTCCATCATTCTGGTCTTCCTAGTGATGGCGGCGGTGCTGATCGTGCGGCCGTGGGGCCTGTTCGGCAAACCGGAGGCCCCCGCGCGCAAGACGCCGGGTCTCACCGTCAATCCCTGGCGGCCGCTGACGTCGAATGAGCGGCTGGCCGCGCTTGCAGCGCTCATCGTGGCGGCAACGCTGCCGTTGTTCGCCGGCAACTACGCGCTCACCGTCGGCTCCGAGATCGCGATCTTCGTGATCTTCGCCGTCAGCCTGCATTTCCTGATGTCGGTCGGCGGGCTCGCGTCCTTTGGCCACGCCGCCTATTTCGGCCTCGGAGCCTATGGCGTGGCCTTTCTCGCCAAGATGGCGGGGCTGCCGATGATCGTGTGCTTGTTGCTCGGGCCGCTGCTGGGCTGCATGGGCGCCGCCGTGTTCGGCTTCTTCGCGGTGCAGCTGTCCGGCGTCTATTTCGCGATGCTCACGCTCGCCTTCGCACAGATCGTGTGGTCGATCGCATTCCAGTGGGTGAGCGTAACAGGCGGCGACAACGGCATTCTGGGCGTCTGGCCGGAAAAATGGGCGGCCAGCCCATCGAACTTCTATTGGTTGTCGCTCGGCGTTGCAGCGCTCGTGACGATCGCGCTACGGGCCATGGTGTTCTCGCCGTTCGGCTATGCCCTCAGGGCGACACGCGATTCGGCGCTGCGCAGCGAGGCCGTCGGCGTCAACGTCAAGCGGATGCAGTGGACGGCGTTCGTGATCGCGGGCACGACTGCCGGAATCGGCGGCGCGTTGTTCGCCTACCTGAAGGGCAGTGTCTTCCCGGACAATCTCGGCATCTCGCTCTCGGTCGATGCGCTGGTCATGGTGCTGCTGGGCGGCGTCGAGACGGTGTCGGGGGGGGTGATCGGCGCCATCGTCTACAAGGCTTTGAACATCTGGCTGATCAGCCAGACCGACCTGTCAAAACTCGTGCTCGGCGGCTTCATCGTTCTGATCGTCGTCGTCTTCCCCAAGGGCATCGTCGGCATGCTGGAGATGCTGGCGCAGCGCCGCGGGAAGACATCGCCACCGGGATCACCCTTGCTGGCCAAGCCGATCGAGTCCGCCGAATGAGTGTCGCCCCCCCACTTCTCGCGGTCGAAGGTCTCACCAAATCCTATGGCGGCGTCCACGCCGTGCGCGGCGTCTCGTTCTCGCTGCGCGCCGGCGAAATTTTGGCGCTGATCGGACCGAACGGCGCCGGCAAGAGCACCTGCTTCGACATGCTCAACGGCCAGAACAGGCCTGATACTGGTCACGTGCGCCTGCTTGGCGAGGACACCACCGGCAGGAAGCCGCGCGAGATCTGGCGGATGGGCGTCGGCCGGACCTTCCAGATCACCGCGACCTTCGCGACCATGACGGTGCGCGAGAACGTGCAGGTCGCACTGATCTCGCACGGAAAACAATTGTTCAATCTCTGGGGATCGGCCCCGGGCTACGGCCGCGGCGAAGCCGGTCGCCTGCTCGAACTGGTCGGCATGGGCGGTTACGCGGATCGTCCCTGTGGCGAGCTGGCCTATGGCGATCTCAAGCGGCTCGAGCTGGCTGTCGCCCTGGCCAACCAGCCGAAGCTGCTGCTGATGGACGAGCCGACCGCCGGCATGGCGCCGCGCGAGCGCGTCGATCTGATGCGGCTGACCGCGCAGATCGCGCGGGAGAAAGCCATCGGCGTGCTCTTCACCGAACACGACATGGACGTGGTGTTCGAACACGCCGACCGCATCATCGTGCTCAATCGCGGCACGCTGATCGCCGAGGGCTCGCCGGCCGAGGTGCGCGGCAATCCGCAGGTGCAGGCGGTCTATCTCGGCGAGGGTCTGCTATACGATGCCGGGCATCGCGAGGGAGCATCAGCATGAAGCTCACGGTGCAGGACCTCAATAGTCATTACGGCCCGGCCCATATCCTGTTCGACATCGGCTTCGAGGTCGGCGAGGGCGAGGTGGTGGCGCTGCTCGGGCGCAACGGGGCCGGCAAGTCGACGACGTTCCGCTCGGTCGTCGGCCTCGTCGCGCAACGTAGCGGACGCATCATGTTCGAAGGCAGAGATGTCTCTGCACGTCCTACGCATGAGATCGTGCGGGATGGGCTTGGCTACGTTCCTGAGGAGCGACGCATCTTCACTGATTTGACGGTGGAAGAGAATCTCGAAGTCGGCCGCCAGCCCAAGCGTCCGAACGCGCCGCACTGGACCCGCGAAAAGTTGTTTTCGCTGTTCCCAAATCTGGGCGAGATGAAAAATCGCCCGGGCGGCCGCATGAGCGGCGGCGAGCAGCAGATGCTCACCATCGCACGCACGCTGATGGGCAATCCGTCGCTGGTGCTGCTCGACGAGCCCTCGGAGGGCCTGTCGCCGAAGATCGTGGAGCAGATGGTCGAGGCCATCCTGACCATGAAGAAGGAGGGCGTCAGTATCGTCGTCTCCGAGCAGAATCTGCATTTCGCGCGGTTGATCTCCGATCGCGCCTATATCATCGAGCGCGGCCGCATCTGTTTCGGGGGCACCATGGCCGAGCTCGACGCGCGTCCGGACATCCGCGACGCGCATCTGTCGTTGTGAGGGGCAAGGGGAGCTGATGGCGAGAAGTGTCGCGGTGAAGAAGGGCGTCAAACCGGCAAAGCCCTCTTACGTGCTCGACGAGCAGGTCGGCTTCATTCTGCGCCAGGTCTGGCAGCGCCACAGCGCGATCTTCTCTCGCGAGATCGGCACCAATATCACGCCGACGCAATGGGCCGCGCTGTCGAAGCTCGTAGAGACCGGACCATGTTCGCAGAACCAGCTCGGACGGCTGACGGCGATGGACGTCGCGACCATCAAGGGCGTGATCGATCGTTTGACGGCGCGCGGATTGACCGAGACGAGCCAGGATCCTGAAGACGGGCGGCGGCTGCTGGTCAGCCTGACGCGCGCCGGGCAGCAACTTGCGGAGAAAGTAGCGCCGAGCGCGCTCGCGATCACGCGGGAGACGCTGGCGCCGCTCGACGCCAAGGAGCGCGAGATGCTGATGTCGCTGTTGAACAGGCTGCGGTGAATTCGGTCTCGTGGGCAAAGGCGCGCTTGCGCCGTGCCCACCACGTCTGCAGATTTCAAGCGTTTAATGGTGGGTACGCTCCGCGTTGCCGACCTACGGCACTAACGCGCCATAAAGCAACCAACGGCATCGCCGTAGACATTGATGTCGATCAGCGAACCATTCTTGCGTAGGAGGAGAAAGTATTCGTCGAGCTTGGAGCTGTACGCCAAACAATAGTTGCGTCCGTCGTCGGCGACGATGACGCAGCGGTCGTTGCCGACGGTGGTCCAATAGGGATTGACCAATGCGGATCGCATCTGACGAAGCTGGTCGGCAATCCACTCAGGGCTCTTTGGATTGCCGATCTCTACGCCAGAGTAGGGGTAGACGTAATTGTTGATTTCGTCAGATACGCTTTGACGCAATTTCCCGAGGTCGATGACGCAATTTCCCGAGGTCGATCGACATTACTTCCCGACCACCTCCGGCACTTTCCCCGCCGGCGGGGTGTTGCGGCTGCGCTGGGTGCGCACGATGCCGTCGATGATGGTCATGCCGATGCCGGGGAGGTCGCCGAGCTGGACGCTGTCCAGAATGTTCTTGCCGGCCGAGTGCTGCGCCTTGTCCATGATGACGAAGTCGGCGGAACGGCCCACTTCGATGAGGCCGCAGTCAAGCTCGCGCATCCGCGCTGTGTTGCCGGTGGCGAGACAAAAGGCGAGCTCGGCCGGCAAATCGCCGAGCGAGGACAGCATCGAGACCATGCGCAGAATGCCAAGCGGCTGCACGCCGGAGCCGGCCGGCGCGTCGGTGCCGAGGATGACGCGGTGCAAATCGTTCATCTCGCGCGCAATGCGCAGCGTGAACAGCGCCGAGCGCTCGTTGCCGTTGTGCACCAGTTCGAGGCCGCGCTTGCAGCCCTCGCAGATGCAACGGATCTGGTCGTCGGGAAGGGCCGTGTGACCGCCATTGATATGGCCGACCACGTCGGTGTCGGCCTCCAGCACCACGTCCTTGTCAATCAGGCCGGAGCCGGGGATCGAGGGGCCGCCGGTGTGGATCGTGCTCTGGATGCCGTATTTGCGGGCCCAGCCGACCATTTTTCGCGCTGTAGGGCCGTCCTTGACGCCGCCCAGGCCCACTTCGCCGAGCAGCTTGACGCCGGCTGCGGCCAATTCCTTGAAGTCCTCCTCGACCATCTCGCATTCGATCACGGGCGCGCCGGCATGAACCTTCACGCCGCCTGGCCGCAGATTCCAGAATGCGCGCTGGGCGAAGATTGCCATCGCCTTGAGGCCGACGACGTCGTGCGGCCGGCCGGGCATATGCACTTCGCCGGCGGAAATCATCGTGGTGACGCCGCCATGCAAATTGCTGTCGATCCAGCCGATCTGGTTCTGGCGGGGCGTCCAGTCGCCTGCAACTGGGTGGACATGGCTGTCGATCAGGCCCGGCGCCACCGTGGTGCCGTTGGCCTCGACGATGGTGGTGGCGCCTTCGGTGTTGAGGTCTTTGAAGCGGCCGATCGCGGTGATCTTGCCGTTCTCGGCGATGATGGTGTCGCCGTCCAGGATCGGCTTTTCCAGCGCGCCGGACAGGATCAGGCCGATATTTCGGATCACGAGCTTCGAGGGTCCGGTGGCCTGGGGTGCGTCATGCGCCATGGAATGGGTCCTTATCCTTAACTGCAACGCTCTCGATCTTGGGCAGCCTTGACCGTGGGATCAAGCCGGATTATTCATTAGTATACAAATGATCGTGTACAAACGACGCATAGCTGACCGCCTTGGAACCGCACGGAAGCGCCACGGAAGGGTGAGATGAGCAATTTCAATCAGGAAAGCGTTTTGAGCGTCCACCACTGGACCGACACGCTGTTCTCTTTCAAGACCACGCGCAGCCCGACCTTCCGCTTCCGCAACGGCGAGTTCACCATGATCGGGCTCAAGATCGGCGAGAAGCCGCTGCTGCGGGCCTACAGCGTCGCCAGCGCCAATTACGAGGACACGCTGGAGTTCTTCTCGATCAAGGTGGCGGACGGCCCGCTCACCTCGCGGCTTCAGCATCTGAAGGAAGGCGACGAGATCATCGTCAGCCGCAAGGCCACCGGCACGCTCGTGATCGACAATCTGGAGGAGGGGCGAAACCTCTATTTGATCGGCACCGGCACGGGGCTTGCGCCGTTCCTGAGCGTGATCAAGGATCCCGAGACCTATGAGCGGTTCGAGAAAGTCGTGCTGCTGCACGGCTGCAGGCACGTGAAGGAGCTCGCCTATGGCGAGATGATCACCAAGACGCTGCCGAACGACGATCTGATCGGCGAGTACATCCGCGCTCAGCTGATTTACTACCCGACCGTGACCCGCGATCCTTTCCGCAACCGCGGCCGCATCACCGACCTCATCACGTCAGGCAAGCTGTTCGCCGATATTGGCCTGCCGGCACTGGAAGCCGCCCACGACCGCGTCATGATCTGCGGCAGCCCGGCGCTGGTGGCGGATACCCGCGTGCTCCTTGGCGAGCGGGGCCTTGTCGAGGGCAATCACGGCGAGCCGGCCCAATTTGTGATCGAAAAGGCCTTCGCCGAGCGCTAGGCCCGGGATTGTCTCGCAATAAGACCGTAGTTCCGCCGTGGGGAGCCCGTTGCGGCGCCGATTCGGCACGCGATACACTGTCGGAACGAATCAGCGGAGTTCCCACATGGTTGCGGACAGCGACAGCAACATCGCCTGGCACCGGGTTCAATTGAAGAAGAATCGCGCCGAGCTGAAGGCGCTCGAGACCGCGCGCTTCACGATGGGCGAGATCGCAGCCTCGAAGCGGAGCGGCCAGACTCAGAAGGCGATTGGGGAACTCAAGCGCAAGATCGCGCAATCCGAGCGCGCGGTCGCCGATCACGACAAGCGCACGCGCCGTCCGCTCACCACCGACCTGCAAAGCCTCAGCAACGGCAGCTGGAGCAATTGGGACGCCTACTCCAATCAGCGGCAGCGCAAGGCTGGGCCGCGTTCGCCGGGGCGAGGGTAGCTCGTTTCTCGACGCCTGCACCGAAGCCGAAGCGGAGGTTCCGTACCCTTGCGCCGGCGGCGTCGTGCACCATCTCGGCGAGAATCAACCGTTCCGGTGATCACATGGCACCACGCCTCGACTTCACCAGCGAGGCCTTCTTTCGCGATCCACCCAGGGCGATCGCAACGTTGCGCATTTCCGGTCCTGTGGTCCCGGCGCGATTTCCTTTCGTCGGCGATGTCTGGATCACCACGACTCACGAGGCCACTGCGCAAGCCCTGAAGGACGGCACCAATTTCACGCTGCGTAAGGAGGACGGCAACTTCGCAGGTTTGCGCTGGTGGATGCCGAACTACGTCAGAACCATCGCCAACAACATGCTGACGATGGACGAGCCGGACCACACAAGGCTGCGCAGCATCGTGGACGAGGCCTTCCGCCGCCGCGCGATCGTCGCGATGAAGCCGCGCATCCGCGCCATCGCGGACGGTCTCGCCGAGGAGCTGTTCTCGGCAGGAAGTCCGGCCGATCTCGTCCAGCGCTATGCCCGCATCCTGCCGCTCGCGGTGATCTCCGAGTTGCTTGGATTGCCTTTGGCCGATCGCCCCAAATTCATCGCGTGGGCCGACGCAATGTCCTCGCTGACGGGTGTCGTCAGCTTCTTCCGTTTGCTGTTCGCGGTCCGCAAGATGCGAGGCTATCTCGAACAGCAGTTGCAGATCGCGCGCGTGGACGGCGGCGAAGGCCTGATCGCAGGGCTGGTACAGGTCGAGCGCGAGGGTGGCCAGATCACGGCCGAAGAAATGGTCTCGATGGTGTTTCTGCTGCTGGCGGCAGGTTCGGAGACCACGACGCACCTCATCAGCGGATCGGTCTACGAACTCCTCAAAAATCCCACTCTGCGCGATTGGCTGGAGGAGGACTGGAGCCGCCTTCCTCTCGCCGTCGAGGAGTTCTTGCGCTTCGTCTCACCGGTACAGTTTTCGAAGCCGCGCTACGTGCGGCGAGACATCGAGCTCGAAAGCGTGCGCCTGAAGAAGGGCGATCGCATCATGGTCATGCTTGCCGCAGCCAACATGGATCCGGCGGAGCACGATCATCCCGAACGGCTCGATCTACAGCGCAAGCCGAACCGCCACATCTCGTTCGGCACCGGAATTCATTTCTGTCTCGGTCACCAACTCGCGCGGATCGAGGTAGCGTGTGCGGTTGAAGCGTTGTTGACGCGCTGGCCGCGGCTCGGCCTCGCAGTCGAGCCGCCGCAAATCCACTGGCGCCGACGACCGGGCATTCGGGCGCTCGACAGACTTCCGGTATTCGACGATGCCGTACCGGCCGCCTCGACGAACGAAGCCGCCTGACGATCCCGGCTCGCTGGGTACAACCAGCCAGTTCCAACATTCGATTTGATCTCAACTTATGTCGTCTCTCGGAACGGCGCGCAGTCGCATCTGTTGTGATCGAAAGCTCAAGAATCCAAGATGGAGGTTCGCAAATGGGTTCCAGCGCCGTTCCCACGTTCGACAAGTCGGCACAAACCACGCATCTCTGGCTCAATGAGATTGGTGAAGAGATAGGGCTCGACGACCAGCAATCATGGCACGTGACGGGTGCCGTGCTGCACGCATTACGCGACCGCCTGCCGATCGAACTCGCCGCGCATCTCGGATCGCAACTGCCGCTGTTGGTCCGCGGCGCGTACTACGATCAGTTCCGGCCATCGGAGCTGCCAAAGCGGGTACGTTCCCTGGACGAATTCCTTCAGATGATCGCTGCGGAACTGACGTTCGGCCGACCGGTCAATACCAAGGACGCGGCGCGTGCGGTTTTCAAGGTTTTGTCGCGGCATTTGAGCCCCGGCCAAGTCGATAAGGTCAGAGAGGCGTTGCCGGAGGAGGTGCGGACGATTTGGAGCGAGCCCGGTACGCAGGACTCGTCGGGTCGCGTCACAGCGGATACGTCCGGACGGTCGAAGCGTACGTCGCACTAGGCCGGAAAGAAACCTTCTGCGCGATATCTGCGTTAGCCAGTCAAACCTCCTGAGGTCAACTGAGGAGCACAGCCATGCAAGTTCACGAGATCATGACGCCATCCGTGCACATTGCCGATCCCAACATGACCATCCGGGAAGCCGCGCGCTGGATGCGTGCCGACGATGTCGGTGCATTGCCGGTGGGTGAGAACGATCGCCTCGTCGGCGTGGTCACCGATAGAGATATTGTGATGCGTGCCGTCGCCGAGGAGCGATCGCCGGGCAACACCTCGGTTCGAGAGGTGATGTCCGACGGCGTCTGCTACTGCTTCGAGGATGATGACGTAGAAGGTGCCTCGCAAGTGATGGCGACACATCAGGTCCGGCGCCTGCCGGTGCTTAACCGGCAGAAGCGCCTCGTCGGCGTTGTCGCCCTTGCCGACATCAGCAGGGCGGACGATGAGTGCGCCCAGGACGCGCTGAAGGATATCTCCGCACCTGCGGACGGGGAGTGGCAGTAGCGCGCTCGTTGTACGACGTCACCTGCGAAAGGAACCGATATGACCGGCAAGATGCCACCCGTCCCACACGCGAACCAGAGCCCGAAGGGAACCGGCGATTCCAAGCGGACGTCCGCGGACCGGAAGCCGCGTGGCCAGCAACGCGCGCAGGATCCCGATCAGCAGGGACAACAGGGCAACATCAAGCAGAACACGACCAATCAAGGCTACCAGCAAGATCGTTGAGGAGGCGACAACCGATGTCGACATCCACCAAGACACCGAACAGCATCCGTCAGGGCGGACCCGGCGCATCGCATGAGAACGCGAAGACACCGCTTGAGGTGAAGAAGTCGCCCGCGGACGATTCACAGCGAAACCACAGCCGAATTTCGGGTGGCGGGGGCGAACACGACTCCCATCATACGCACGATACGGCCGGCAAGAGCGGAGGAAGGTAATCATGAGCAGCAAGCAGCCAAAGCTTTACACGCCCACCGGCAAGGATATTCGCGACAATCCGCTGATCGGTGGATCGAAAGGGGCCACCATGGCGGGCGCGTCGCCCGACGACATCGAGGATGCTCTCGGTGAGAATACGGTCGAAGGCGACGTCGAAAACGACGTGAATGTCGCCGGGGGTATTGACAAGGACGTCGCGCGCAGCGGTTCGCCTCGAAGAGGCCGGTGAACCACCGGGAGACTGACATGCAAGGCAAAAAGACCCACGAGCAGCAGGTGCGTATCCTCGAGCGCAAACCCGATGTGCCTGATGGCCGAGAACTGGATCAGGCCTTGGGCCGCATTGTCGAGGACACCGCCGTTCGTCGCGCGAAGCCCGAGGCGCGACACAGTGAATTTCCGGTGAGCCGCGGCGGTCTCAACCAGGAGAGCGACCACAACAAGCACAACCACGCTGGCCAGAGCGGCCACAAGCCGCCGAAACCATCGCCGGCGCAACAGAAGCACTGAACTTTCAGGGGGCGCTCACTGCAAGAGGAGAGATCGATGCCAGGTGGGCACGGCAGCAAGGCGCATTTCAGATCGGGCATGCACGGCAAGGGTGACGGCACCGGAGCCATGGCCGACATTCCCAAGGACAAGATCGGCGACAACATGGTCCTGTCCAACCGCGATAAGGCCCAGCATTCCGACATTCGCGGTATGGATGGCAAGTCAATCCAGACTGAGCAGTATCAGGATCATGCCGCCAACCGGCTCGACCAGGAGCCGGAGGTCGACGAGACCTGAGAGGGGCGTTCCTCCCCGCTAAACTTGCGGACCGGTTTTTCAACCGGTCCGTTTTTTTGTCGATGCCAGGTCGCGTTCCCAGCCGAACACGGAACGGCCGTCGAGATCGGGCGAGGCCGCACGCTCTCCGGCGATATAGGCTTCGACGGATGGCCCGCTTGCGGTGCGCTCCAGCCGCCGCGCTTGGTCGTCGAGGCGCTTGATCGCCTGCATCTCTTCCTCGCGTCCGAGCTTTGCGTTCTGGATCGCACCTTTCAGCACGCGAATGGTCTCGTCGTAGACCTTGATCGGGACAGGGTAGGGATGCCGGTCCTTGCCGCCATGGGCGAGCGAGAAGCGCGCAGGGTCGTTGAAGCGATAAGGCGCGCCGTGCACCACCTCGGCCACCATCGCCAGCGAGCGCACGGTACGCGCACCGACGCCGGGCGTCAGCAGCAGCTCCGGAAAATCGACCGGGCCGCGCTCGGCGGCGGCTGCGAGTGTGCCGTGCAGGCGGCGCGCGAACACGTCCTTCGGCCGTACGTCGTGGTGGGCTGGCATGATCAGGTGCGGCAGCATCGCCTGCGCGGGCTCGGACCCAGTCCCGGTGAGTCGCTCGAATTCGCAGACGATGCGATCCGGGCCGAGATCGCTCAGGAGTTCGAGCTGCGCAGTGCGCGAGACATCGGCGCGATGGTCGGTGAGATTAACGATCTCGCCTTGCAGCGGCCCGTCGATCGCGCTGTGCGGCGTGTCGACAAAACTCTTCAACGCCTCGGAATGCCAGTGATAGCGGCGGGCCTGCCGCTTGTCGCCGTTCATGCCCTGCTGCACCACGGTCCATTTGGCATCGGCGGTGACGAAGAAGCCGTGCAGATAAAGGTCGAATCCGTCCTGGACCGCGGCGCTGTCAACCTTCGCCACGAGGCGACTCGCACGCGTGAGTTTCGCGCCGTCGAAGCCGACGCGGTCGCCGAGCTGCAACAGCTCGTCCGGCGTCTTGCGCGAATGCTGGCCGCGACCGCCGCAGACATAGATGCCGAGCTCGTCCTGAAGCGGTCCGAGCCCGTGCTTCAACGCGCCGATCACCGAGGTCGTGATGCCCGAGGAGTGCCAGTCCATTCCCATCACGGCGCCGAACGACTGGAACCAGAACGGATGCGAGAGCCGCTGGAGGAATGCGTCACGGCCATAATGATGCACGATCGCCTGAGTCACGATCGCGCCCAGTGAGGCCATGCGGCTCGCAAGCCACGGCGGAACCCGTCCGTTGTGAAGAGGAAGATCAGCGCTGCCGGTACGTCGAGTCATGATTGCCTAGAAATAGCGCAGTTCGGTGATGATTGCACCTAACCCGACTTCGCGCGCGAACACGCGCTAAGGGGATGTTGCATTGCATTGAGCTATTGGCGCGTGGCCTTCGTGGCGCCGCGCAAGCCTGCCTGCTGCTGAATCGTGTCGAGCGCGCCGGACGACTGCTCGTCCGTCACGAAGCGGTTGAGCAGAGGCAGCGCCTCCTCGCGTCCTTTGGGGATCGCGATGGCCATATGCTCGGTGCCCCAATTGCCGTCGAGGATTTTCGCACCCGGATCTGGTCGGACAACTCGAACAGCGTGGGCTTGTTGGTGGCGTAGAGATCGATCTCGCCGCGGCCGAACATGGCGATGGCAACCTTGACGCTTTCAGCGGCAACGATGGTCGCGTTCTTGAATTTCGCCGGCAGCGTGCGCTCGGCGGTCGAGCCTTTGGTGACGCCGATCTTCACGCCTGTCTTGTCGATATCCTCGACCGTGCCGATCGGCGAGTTCGCCGGCACCAAGAAACCGAGCTCGATCGCCAGCACGGGCTGGCTGAAGCTGACCTCGTTGGCGCGGGCCGGCGTGGCATTGGTCACGGTGAAGTCGACCTGGCCGTCATGGATCGCGGTGACGATGTCGGCAACGCGCTGGAACCTGACATAGTCGATAGGAACGCCGAGCCGTTTTGCCAGCTTGCCGCCGAGATCGTAGGCGAGGCCGTGCGACGTGCCGGCCGCGTCTGTTACCATCGAGGTTGGGCTGCCCGGATAGATGCCGACGCGCAACGTTCCGCTTGGCGCCAGTAGTTTTGCTTCACCGTCGGCGTGCGCAGGCGCACCGAGCAGGCTGATGATAGTAACCGCGAGCAAGGCTGAGCAGGCAAGGTGTCCGGACGAGGTCCTCATGTGATGAGCCCGCCTCACTGCGCGCGAATGTCGGCGGCCTTCAGCACCGGCTCCCATTTGGTTGCCTCGGCGTGCATGTAGGCGTCGAAATCCTTGGACGAGGAGCCGACCGGGGCAGCGCCGATCTTGCCGAGCGTCGACAGCACGTTCGCATCCTGCAGCGCCGCGTTCAGATCGGTCTCGAGCTTCGCCACGATCTCCGGCGGCATTTTTGCCGGGCCAAGAACGCCCCACCAGACCGAAACATCGTAACCGGATACGCCGGACTCGGCGACAGTCGGAACATTGGGGAGCGCCTTGGAGCGTTCCGCCGAGGTCACCGCGAGCGCGCGCACCGGGCCGCCTTCGATCTGAGCGATGGCTTCCGCAAGCGGATTGATACTGAGCGGGATGTCGCCGGCGATCACTGCGGTCAGCGCGGGCGCGCCGCCCTTGTAGGGGATCGCGACGATCTTGGTGCCGGACATGTGTTTCAACAGCTCACCGGCGAGATGCGCCGAGGTGCCGTTGCCGGACATGCCGTAGGAGAGCTTGTCCGGCTCCTTCTTCGCCGCAGCGAGCAGATCACCGAGCGTCTTGTAGGGGCTGTCCTTGGCGACGACGATCGCGAGCGGCGAGGAGGCGACCTCGGTGATCGCGGTGAAGTCCCTGAACGTGTCGTAAGGCACGCTCGGATAGATGAACTGGTTGAGCGGATGACCACTCGCGACCAGGATCAGCGTGTAGCCGTCAGGCGCGGCCTGCGTCAGTGCCTGCGAGGCGACGATGCCGCCGGCGCCGGGGCGATTGTCGACCACAGGCTGTTGGCCCCAGGTCTTCGCCAGCGCCTGGCTCAGCGTGCGCGCGAGCACGTCGACCGCGCCGCCGGCCGCGTAAGGGACGAGGATGTGAACCGGCTTGCTCGGATAATTGTCAGCCGCCTGCGCGGCGCCGCCCGCCAGCAGCAGACCGGCACCCAGAATCAAGCCGCCGATCTTCTTGTTCAAACCCAGCATTTTCCAGCACTCCATTGCGGGCGTTCGCGCGCTGACCGTCGCTCTTTCGAGCCGTCCGGACGCCGCCCATGGTTCTTGTTGACGAGACCTGATCTTTTGTACGATAGTACAAATCACATGGTACGCAAGCCCACCAGCAAGGAAACGGCCCGCAAGCCGAACATGCGCGAGGCGATCCTCGCCGCGGCCGAGGAGCTGTTCGCCACCAACGGCTTCAATGCCGTATCGGTGCGCGATATCGCACAGGCCGCCGGCGCCAATCCCGGCAGCGTCACCTATCATTTCAAGACCAAGGACGGCCTGCTGCTGGAGATCTACCGGCGCCATTGCGGGCCGATGAATTTGCGTCGTTCCGAGCTGCTCGCAGCCGCCAGGCGCGTGCGCGATCTCCAGGATCGGCTGGAAGCGGTGGTGCGGGCCTATGTCGCGCCGGCCTTCACCTCGGGCAGCGATCTCGCCGGGGGCGGGGCGCGGTTCACGCGGCTTCGCGCGGTGATGTCTGCGGAGGGCAACGAGGTCACGCGCAAAATCATCGCGCAGACTTTCGACGACACCAGCCACGCCTTCATCGATGCGATCCATGACAGCCTGCCGCACGTTCCGCGCACCGACATCGTCTGGCGCAGTCACTTCCTGCTGGGCGCGCTCTATTACTCGCTGGTGACGCCGGATCGCGTCTCGCGCCTGTCGCGCGGCGAGGCCGACGGCAACGATGCCGCCAGCGCCATCGAGCAATTGGTGCAGGCCACGGTGGCCGCGTTCCAGGCGCCGGCGCTCGATCAGGCCGCGCCGGCACGGCGACGACCGGTCGTCAGCAGCAAGACTTGAAGACGCGGTCTCGTTCGGCGGTTTATCTGATGGCAATGATGTACACGCCGACCATTTCGCCGCCCGACCCGAACACGCGCACGCCGAAGTTCAAGCTGCCGAAGCTGTCTTGCGACGCACATTGCCACATCTTCGGTCCCGGCGCGAAGTACCCTTACGCGCCGGACCGCTCCTACACGCCGCCGGATGCGCCGATCGAGGATTTCCGCGCGCTGCATGCTCAGCTCGGCGTTGAGCGTGCCGTCATCGTCAATGCCAGTGTGCACGGCACCGACAACACGGTGGCGCTCGATGCCATCGCGCAGAGTAACGGCGCCTATCGCGCGGTCGCCAATATCGACGACACCATCACCGAGCGCGGGCTTCACGTGCTGCACGAGGGCGGCTTCCGCGGCTGCCGCTTCAATTTCGTCCGCCATCTCGGCGGCGTTCCCGACAAGAGCCTGTTCAATCGGGTCATCGCGATGGTCTCGCCGCTCGGCTGGCACATCGACCTGCATTTCGACGCGATCGACCTGCCCGAATATGCCGACATGCTGGCGAAGCTGCCGCTCAGCTACACCATCGACCATATGGGACGGGTGAAGGCATCGGAAGGGCTCGATCAGCTGCCGTTCAAGATCCTGATCGAGCTGATGCAGCGCGACGAGAAGTGCTGGGTCAAGATCTGCGGCTCGGAGCGGGTGTCCTCCAGCGGTCCGCCGTTCACCGACGCCGTGCCGTTCGCGCGAAAGATCGTCGAGACGGCGCCCGACCGCGTCATCTGGGGCACCGATTGGCCACATCCCAATGTCAAGGCGATGCCGAATGACGGGGATCTCGTCGATTTGATCCCGCTGTTCGCGCCGGAGCCGGAGTATCAGCAGAAGATCCTCGTCGACAATCCGGCGCGCCTGTTCGGGTTCGACCAATGACGGCGCTAGCGATCGACAAGCCGCGCGGCCGCGCCTGGTGGAAGGAGCTCTGGATCCAGGTGCTCATCGCCATGGCGGCCGGCATTGCGCTAGGGATCGTCAATCCCGAGGCGGGCGCCAAGATGCAGCCGCTTGGGGACGCCTTCATCAAGGCGATCCGCATGCTGATCGCGCCGATCATCTTCTGCACCGTCGTCCATGGCGTCGCGCATATGGCCGACATGGCCCGTGTCGGGCGCGTCGCCGTCAAGGCGATCGTCTATTTCGAGGTCATGACCACGATCGCGCTGATCATCGGCCTCGTGGCGGTCAACCTGCTCAAGCCCGGCGTCGGCATGAACATCGATCCCGCCAGCATCAATGCCAGCGCGATCGAGCCCTATGTCAAGCAGACCGCCGTGATCGGCTTCGTGCCGTTCCTGATCAACATCGTGCCGGCGACCTTCATCGGCGCCTTTGCCGAGGGCAACATCCTCCAGGTTCTGTTCATCTCGGTGCTATCAGGCTTTGCGCTGGTGCAGCTCGGCGAGCGGGCCGCGCCGCTGGTCAATCTGATCGACATCGCTGCCAAGATGGTGTTCGCCGTCGTCGGTTTCGTAATGTGGGCGGCCCCGATCGGTGCGTTCGGCGCCATTGCCTTTACGGTCGGCAAGTTCGGCGTCGGCTCGCTGGCATCCCTCGGCAAGCTGCTGGGCGGCTTTTATTTCACCTGCGTGATCTTCATCATCGTGGCGCTCGGCCCGGTTGCGCGTCTCTGCGGCTTCTCGCTCCTCAAGCTGATCCGCTACATCTGGGAAGAGTTGCTGATCTGCATCGCCACGACATCGTCCGAGACGGTGCTGCCACGGATGCTGACCAAACTGGAGAAGGCCGGCTGCGAGAAGAGCGTGGTCGGGCTCGTGATCCCGACCGGCTATTCCTTCAATCTCGACGGCACCTGCCTCTATCTCGCCGCCGCCTCGGTGTTCCTGGCGCAGGCAACCAACACGCCGCTCGGGCTCGCCGAGCAGATCGAGCTGCTCTTGATCCTGCTCGTGACCTCCAAGGGCGCGGCGGGAATCGCGGGCGCCGCCTTTGTCGTGCTGGCGGCGACCCTGTCGGCTACCGGCAGCATTCCCGTGACGAGCGTCGCGCTGGTGCTCGGCATCCATCGCCTGATGTCGCAGGGGCTGACGCCGACCAATCTGATCGGGAACGCAGTCGCGACCATCGCGATTGCCAAATGGGAAAGCGCGCTCGATGGCGAACGCCTGAAGCGCGTGCTCGACGGTGAGGAACCCGCCGCCGCTGCTTGATGAACTGATGACGCTTACGAACAAAAGAGGGGAGTTTGTCCCATGAAAACAGGTCTCGTGATCACCGCCCATCCGGGCGATTTCGTCTGGCGCGCCGGTGGCGCCATCGCGCTGCATGCGAAGAAGGGCTTTCGCATGAAGATCGTCTGCATGTCCTTTGGCGAGCGCGGTGAGAGCCAGTTCGCCTGGAAGGAAAAAGGCGCGACGCTGGAGTCGGTCAAGGCGGGCCGCAAGGACGAGGCGGAGCGGGCCGCAAAGCTGCTCGGCGCCGAGATCGAGTTCTTCGATTGCGGCGACTATCCGCTGAAGCTCAACGAAGCGCATTTCGACCGCATGGTCGACATCTACCGCGAACTCAATCCCAGTTTCGTGCTGACGCACGCGTTGGAAGACCCCTATAATTTCGACCATCCGAACGCGGCGCATTTTGCGCAGGAAACCCGCGTGGTCGCGCAGGCCATGGGCCACAAGCCCGGCGCGCAGTACCAATACTCCGCGCCGCCGGTGTTCCTGTTCGAGCCGCACCAGCCGGAGCAGTGCAATTACAAACCGGACCTGCTCCTCAAGATCGACGAGGTCTGGAAGGAGAAGTACGAGGCATTCCAGATCCTCGCCGCGCAAAAACATCTCTGGGGCTATTACGAGCGCGTCGCGCTTAACCGCGGCATCCAGGGCAGCCGCAACACCGGTGTGCCGATGACCTATGGCGAGGCCTATCAGCGCCTGTTTCCGACGGTTGCGGAGGTGCTGGCATGAAGCCGGTCGTCGTTCGCAACATCAAGCGGGCCGATCCCGCAGGGATGGCGGAGTATGGCGTCTCGACCGTGCACGAGGCTTACGGCCGCGTCGGGCTGATGAAGCCTTATCTGCGGCCGGTGTGGCCGGGCGCTTCGATTGCCGGTCCCGCGGTCACCGTGCTGGCGCAGCCCGGCGACAATTGGATGATCCATGTCGCGGTCGAGCAGTGCAAAACGGGCGACATCCTCGTCGTCGGCTGCACCACGGACAACACCGACGGCATGTTCGGCGAGCTGCTCGCGACGTCGCTTCAGGCACGCGGCGTGCAGGGGCTGATCATCGATGCCGGTTGCCGCGACGTCAAAGCGCTGCACGAGATGAATTTTCCGGTGTGGTCGCGCGCGGTTTCGGCCAAGGGGACGGTGAAAGCGACGCTCGGCTCGGTCAACGTCCCCGTAGTCTGCGCCGGCGTCAACGTCGATCCTGGCGACATCATCGTGGCCGATGACGACGGCGTCGTCGCGGTGCCGAAGCGCTATGCGGCCGAGGTCGCCGAGAAGGCGAAGAAGCGCAATGCGGACGAGGGCGGCAAGCGCACGCGGCTCGGCTCGGGCGAACTCGGGCTCGATATGTACAGCATGCGCGAGGCCTTGGCGAAGGCGGGGCTCGTCTATGTCGACAATCCCGAGGACGTCTAAAGCGAAGAGAAGCGGAGTGCGCTGATGGATCGTCTCAAGCTGAAGGCCGTGCTGGGCAGTCATCTCCATGTCCGGTCGGTGAAGAGCGGCGAGCTCCGCTCCGACCGCTTCGATCTCGATTTCATCGAGTACACGCCGACCAACACCGCATTCAAGCCGATGGTGCGCGAGCAGGCTTTTGACGTCTGCGAGATGGCAATCGTCACCTATCTGATGGCGAAGGCGCATGGCAAGCCGCTGGTGCTGCTGCCGGCCACCATGCTCGGTCGCTTCCAGCATTCCTACGCGCTCTATAATCCTGCGCATGGAACGCTCGGCCCGTCCGATCTCGAAGGCAAGCGCGTCGGCATCCGCTCGTTCACGACCACGACCGGCGCCTGGATCAGGGGCATCCTCGCCAACGATTGCGGCGTCGATCTCGACAACATCCGCTGGGTGACCTTCGAGGATCCGCACGTCGCCGAATATGTCGACACCACCGAGCGCGCACCGAAGGACAAGAAGATCCTGCAGATGCTGCTCGACGGTGAGCTCGACGCCATCCTCGGCGAGGCTTCGAATGATCCCAAGCTGAAGACGCTGTTCCCCGATCCGGCCGCGGAAGCCGCCAAATGGCACGCGCGTCGCGGCGTCGTGCCGGTCAATCATCTCGTGGTCGTGACCGAGCAGCTCGCGAAATCGCACCCTGATGTGGTCGCGGGCGTCTATGATCTCCTCAAGCAGAACAAGGAACAGATCGGCACGGCGGCAACACCTGATCTCGTGCCATTCGGGTTCGAGGCGAACAGAAAGCCGCTGCAGCTGATCGTCGACTACGCGTTCCAGCAGTCGCTGATCCCGCGCCGATATGCGGTCGAGGATCTCTTCGACGAGACGACGCGAGGACTGAACTGATGGCGGGTGATCCTAGGCTCTGGCAGATCGGGCTGGTCGGCTATGGCGAGGTCGGCAGGATTTTGGCCGAGGATCTGCGCCAGCAGGGCATCAAGGTCTCAGCCTATGACATCAAGCTCGGGGGCGAGCAGGGCGCGTCCCTGAAAGAGCATGCGGTGAAATTCGGTGTCGGGCTGGTCGCTTCTCACGCCGAGCTGACCGCGAAATCCGATTTCCTCATCTCTGCCGTCACGGCGAGTCAGGCCGTGCCCGTGGCGCAAGCCTGCGCCGCCGCGATCAATCAGGGCACCTGGTTTCTCGATTTCAATTCGGCGTCTCCCGGCGCCAAGCAGCGTGCCGCGGCGCTGATCGACGGCGCGGACGGGCGGTATGTCGAGGGTGCCGTGATGACCTCGGTGCCGCCTTATAGGATCAAGGTGCCGCTGCTGCTCGGCGGTCCCGGCGCCAGGGAGCTGGAGCCGCTTTTGAACGCGATCGGTTTTGCGGCCAAGGTTGCGAGCGACAAGCTCGGTGTTTCCTCGGCGGTCAAGATGTGCCGCAGCATCATGATCAAGGGCCTTGAGTCCATGGTGATCGAAAGCTTCACCACCGCACGCGCCTATGGCGTCGAGGATGCGGTGCTGGCTTCACTGGCGGAAACCTTCCCCACGATCAGTTGGGAAAAGCAGGGTGCTTATTTCTTCCAGCGCGTGATCGAGCATGGCCGCCGCCGCGCCGAGGAAGTGCGCGAGGTCGCAGAGACCGTGCGCGAGGCGGGGCTGACGCCGTGGTCCGCGCAGGGCACCGCCGAGCGTCAGGGCTGGGTCGCCGATCTCGCCGACGAAGGGGTGTTCGGACCTAAGGGAACGAAAGAATTCGCCCGCAGCGCCGACTGGCGCAGCGAAGCGGACAGAATCCTGGCGAAGATCAATCGCGAGAAATAAAGCGGTTGCTGCTCAGGATTTTGCCGTGCGACAGCCGGTGAACTCGTCGCGGGCGCGTTCGATCAGCGCCATCAGGTTCTCGGCCTTGCGGGCCAGCCGATCGGTCGCGACTTCAGTGCGGAATTCTGCGCGGATCGACCGAATGCACTTGTCGGCGATATCGAGCGTGAGGAGCGTGCGCGTCAGGTCATCCTGGGTCCGGACGCCGGCCAGATCGAGGTCCGACAGGACATGCCCGATGCCGTCGAGCCGCTTCACCGCAGCCTCGCTGGGCGTTCTCGCTCGAATGGTGTGAGTGTCGATACTGCTGAATGCGCTGAACATGTCGATGCTTCCCCGTTGAATGCAGACATCAGTGCAGGTCCTGCAATGACCGGCGCCGCGGGATTTGCAATGCGGGCAGCTATCGGGAATCAGCAAGAATCTGCTATCCGGGAATCTACCGGATTCGGAATTTTGGAACGATCGGCGGTAACATCGAACGGAAGTTGTGGTCGATCAGCCGCGCTTCAATGCAGATATGCATCGAGGGCGGATCAGGAACCGGGGCGGAACACAGTGGGCCGCTGCCGCGCAAACGTTTGCCGGCCGTCCTTGAAGCCCATTACGATATCCGGCAACTCCGCGATGGCGAAGCGGCTGTCTTGCGTATCGAGCACGACGAGATCCGCGGGGTTTCCGACCTTGATGCCGTAATCCCCAAGGTTCATCAGCCGCGCCGGCAGCTCGGTCACGAGATCGAGGCAGGTGTCGAAGTCGTTGACCGAGGCATGCGCGACATTGGCGTAGAAATTCGCCATTCGCAGCAGTGAGGCGTCGCCGAACGGCGTGAAGGGATTGAGCACGTTGTTGGTTGCGACCGAGCACAGCACGCCTTCGCGGGCGAGCTTGTGGGCGAGCGTCAGCCCGCGCGGCGCGTTGTGGGTCGTTTCGCGCCCCATCAGATAGAGATCGGTTGCCGGCAGCACGGTGACGGCAACGCCGGCTTGCGCCAGTTTCGCTGTGGCGGCCTTTAGCCGCTCCGGTGGCAGTGCGGAGAGTTTCGTCGCATGGCCGATCGCCACGCGCCCGCCGTAGTTGCGCCGCTCGGTCTGCCGGCAGACCTCGTCGAGATGCCACCAGGAGGGATCGAGATCGAAATCGAGATGGAGATCGACGTCGACGTCGAACTCTTCGGCAAGATCGAAGATGCATGCGAGGTGCGCGTTCGGGTCGGTGTCCGTGTAGGGGCAGCCACCGATCACCTCGCCGGCGTCGCGGAGCGCCTGGATCAGCAGCCCTTCGCTGCCGGGATCGTTGGTGAGGCCTTCCTGCGGAAACACACAGAGCGACAGGTCGATTGCCCAGGCATAGTCGCGCTTGAGCGACTTGACCGCCTCGAAGCCGCGCAAGCCGATGCGCGGATCGATCTCGACATGGGTTCGCATGCGCGTCGTGCCGTGCACGATGGCGCGTTCCAGCACCCTGGCGCCGCGTGCATAAACGTCCTCGACCGTAAAGTCCTTCTTCATCCCGGCAACGGCGCGGATCGCTTGCGAGACGCCGTCGTGATTATGATCGCAGCGGTCGAGCAGGCAGGCCTTGTCGAGATGGATGTGGCTGTCGACGAAGCCGGGCAGGGCGAGGCGCCCGGCGACATCGACCTCGATGGCCTCGCAGGCGAGTGTCGGTTCGATGGCGGTGATGCGGCCGCGCGTGACGCCGATGTCCACGGGGCTGGCAGCACCGCGCAACACGGCGTTGCGAAAAATCAGGTCAAATGCTGATTGCGTGGTCATGGCTTCTTGCGGAAGGAATTCAGAGCAATCGGCCGGGATCGGCGGCTCCGGACTGTCGGCAGTGTAGCGAGGGAAATGTTCAAAATATATGCACGTGTTCCCCGGGAGCGGGGTTAATATTGCGCAAACCCCGGGAGAATGAGCCATGTCCGTTGCCGCAAGAGCTGAAGCCGATCCATTGTCCGATGCCGCGATCGTGGAAGCCTATCTCACCGCATCCATGATCCCCGATCCGGATGCCGCGGCGGCCTACATGGCGCCGGGCACGGTGATCACCTTTACCGGCGGGCGCGAGTTCGATCATCCGCGCGGCCCGACCTCCTTCAACGCCAAGCGTTACCGTTGGGTCAAGAAGAAGATGGACCGGTTCGACGTCTGCCCCGGCGACGGCGAGACCGTGGTCTATAGCGTCGGCACGCTCTACGGCGAATGGAAGGATGGGACCGCCTTCGAGGGCAACCGCTACGTGGACCGCTTTGTGGTGCGGAACGGCAAGATCACCAAGATGGACGTCTGGAATGATAGCGCCGAGCGCATCTTGATCCAGCGTGGCATCGACGCGTAAGAGCCGTCCCGGCGCTCGAGCCGACCCGATTTCACGGAGACAAACGGCTGCTGGCGGCTGGCGCGCGCCTGCGCTATCAACCTTGCGATTGCTGCGCCCGGCATGGACGCGCAAGTTTCTTTTGGAGCCCCCGATGCGTTTACCCACCGTTGTCCTGGCCCTCACATGCCTTGCGACTGCCGCCTCAGCCGAAGATCTCACGGGCACGCTCCAGAAGGTCAAGGAGACCAGGAAGATCACGTTGGGTTATCAGGAGGCCTCGGTCCCGTTCAGCTATCTGGACGGAAACCAGAAGCCGGTCGGCTTCGCCATGGACATCTGCCTCAAGATCGTCGACGCCGTGAAGAAGCAGCTCGGCATGCCCGACATCGCGATCGACACTCTCGCCGTGACGTCGTCGAACCGGATTCCGCTGATGGTCAACGGCACGCTCGATCTGCATTGCTCGGCCACCACCAACAACGCCGATCGGCAAAAGCAGGTCGCCTTCACCAATACGCACTTCCTCAGCGCAACGCGATTTGCGGCCAAGAAAGCCGCGAAGATCAACACCATTGACGATCTCAAAGGCAAGGCGGTGACGGCAGTGGCCGGCTCGGTCAATTTGACGCAGCTCGCCAAGGTCAACACCGAGCGCAATCTCGGCATCAACGTGATGCCGGCCAAGGACCAGGCCGAGGCCTTCCTGTTGCTGGAAACCGACCGCGCGCAGGCCTACGCGCTCGACGACGTGCAGCTCGCAGTCGCGATCGCGCGCTCGAAGGAGCCGCAGCTGTTCATGATCAGCGAGGAGACGTTCTCGAAGCCGGAGCCTTACGGGATCATGCTGCGGCGGGAGGACGCGCCGTTCAAGGCGCTCGCCGACCGCGCGACTGCGGAGCTGTACGCGAGCCCGGAGATCGAGGTCCTCTACAAGAAGTGGCTGCAATCGCCGACGCCGCCGAGCGGCCTCAACTACAACGTCCCGATGTCACCGGCCCTGCGCAACGCCTTCAAGAAGCCGAGCTCCAGCTTTGATCCTGATGTGTATGCGGTGAACTGAGGCAAGGGCGCTAGCGCGTCCGCGGCGTGTCGAGGAGTTGGCCGGCCAGCGCCACGCCGATTGCCGCGATCGCAGCCATTGCCAACGGCCACGAGACGAAGAGCCGATGGCCGATCGGCGCGCCGCTTATTAGTGGGGCGCTGATATTGGCGCCTGACATCAGCGACTGATTGAGGCCCCTGATCATGCCCTGGCGGTTGATCGCCGTGCTGCGCGACAATTCCTCCGTTAGCGTACGATGAGCAGGCCGAGCAAGCGCCAGGCGTAGCGAATGCCGGGCAGTTCCGTCCGTCGCGGAATCCGGTCCCGTCTGCACTGTCCTTGTTCGCTTTTGCGTGATCGGCTGAATATATGATGCTATATAGTCGCAGACTAATAGTTCGCGTCCTATCTAATTTGCATGACTCCTTCGCAGGCTCATATCCACGCCGAAATCGGCCGGCTGGTCACGCGCCTTGGCCGGATCTGGCGGCGCGAGTCGGATCAGGCGTTGTCCGATCACGGCCTGTCCTATGCGACGGCTATCCCGCTGCTGGTGTTGTCGCGCCAGGGTGCGAACGTCCGGCAGGGTGTGCTCGCCGACGAGCTCGGTATCGAGGGGCCATCGCTGGTCCGGCTGATCGACCTGCTCCAGGCCGAGGGTCTGGTTGAACGCCGGGAAGACCCAACCGACCGCCGTGCCAAAACGCTACATCTAACCAAGGCGGGCGATGCCAAGGTCGAGGAGACCAACCGGATTCTGCGGCGCGTTCGGGCCAGTCTCCTCAGGGATGTCGGGCCCGAGGAACTTGCGATAACCTTCGAGACTCTTCAGCGCATCGAGCAGCGGGCCAGTCGCCTGCAGGAAGCCAAGGCACTTCCAAAGACGTTTCCAGAGGCGAAATAGTCATGCGCGCAGACGAGCCGTTCCTGGTCCGCCACGCGGACCTCATTTTCGCGTTGAAGACGTTTGCCGCGTCAATCCTGGCGCTCGTCATCGCGCTGGCGATGGACTTGCCACGGCCCTATTGGGCGATGGCCACCGTCTACATCACCTCGCAGCCGCTGGCGGGTGCGACCAGCTCGAAGGCATTCTTCCGGGTGATGGGCACGCTGGTCGGCGCGATCATGACGGTGGCATTGGTGCCGAACCTGATCAATTCGCCCGAGCTTCTGTGCCTTGCGATCGCGCTCTGGGTCGGGCTCTGCCTTTATCTGTCGCTGCTCGACGGCACGCCGCGCAGCTATGTCTTCATGCTGGCCGGCTACACTGTCGCGCTGATCGGCTTTCCCGCTGTATCCGAGCCTGGCGCCATCTTTGACACGGCGGTATCTCGGGTCGAAGAGATTTCGCTCGGCATCATCTGCGCCAGCCTCGTCTCCACCATCATCCTCCCCCGCAGCGTTGCACCTGCGGTTGCGAGCCGTGTCGATCTCTGGCTGTCTGATGCGCGCCGTCTCAGCCAGGCCGTGCTGTTGCGCGAGGGCACCAGCGAATCCCGCCGCCCCAGGCGCCTCAAGCTCGCAACCGACATCGTCGAGATCGACACGCTCTCCACCCACCTTGCCTATGACCGGCTGACCGATCGCAATGCGGTGAGTGGCCTCGGTGAAATCCGCTTGCGCATGCTGATGCTGTTGCCGGTGATCGCCTCGCTCGAGGATCGGCTGGCCGCGTTAGGTGAGGAGGCACTGCGCCGGCAGCCGGAGCTGAAGCGGCTGCTGCAGGATCTGGCGCAATGGATCACGAGCGACCTCAGCGCACGGCAGCCGGCCGAGCGGATCCGCGCCGTCATCGCGGAGCGGCAGGCGGTGCTCGATGACAAGGCGTCCTGGGAGCGGATCATCACCACGAGCCTGCTGTCGCGGCTGCGCGACCTGGTCGACCTATCACGCGATTGCCGGGCGTTGACCGAGGCGATTGCCGAAGGCAGCAATGTTTCAACCCTCGATTTGGCCTTTCATTCCGAGGCCGGCGCCGCGCCCGTGCGTCATCGCGACCGCGGCCTTGCTTTGTGGTCGGCGGCCGGTGCGGCCACGGCCATCCTGATCTGCTGCGCGTTCTGGATCGGGACCGGCTGGCCTGACGGTGCGTCGGCGCCGATGATGGCTGCGGTCGCGTGTTCCTTCTTCGCCGCGCAGGACGAGCCCGCACGCTTCATCCGTAGCTTTGGCCTGTGGTCGCTGGTCGCCATTGTGGTCGTCGCGGTCTATTTGTTCGCGCTGGTGCCTGCGATTTCTCATATTGAGGTGCTTGTCGCCGCGCTCGCGCCGACCTTCTTGCTCTACGGCTTCCTGATTGCGCGGCCGGCGACAGCCGGCACCGGCATGGCGCTCGCGGCCAACACGGCGACGCTGCTGGCGCTGCAATCGACCTACAGCGCGGATTTCGCGTCTTACGCCAATTCGGCGGTCGCCTTCTTTGTCGGCGTGGCCATCGCCGAACTCGTGACGCGCATCGCACGTGGGGTGGGGGCCGAGTGGATCGCCAATCGCCTGGTGCTGTCGAACTGGACGACGCTCGCGGTCGCTGCCGAGCGCCGCGGCAACCGCGACCGGGCGGAGTTTGCCGGCCTCATGCTGCACCGGCTCGGGTTGTTGGTGCAACGCATCGCCTTTCTGTCCGAGAGTGACCGCCGCGATACCGACAGCCTCGTTCAGCTTCGCATCGGAATCAACATCATCGACCTGCGACGCGCTCGCTATGGCCTCGCGGCATCGACCATTTCCGTCATCGACGACATGCTCGACCAGCTCGCCATCGCCTGCCGCAAATATGCCGGCGATGGAATGCCGGTCGAACTCCTGACCAGCGTCGATCGCGCGCTGGCCCGCGCGGTGAAGGATCCCAACGAAACAGCGCGCGAGGATGCCCTGATCGGCCTCGTCGGCATCCGCCGCGGCCTGTTTCCGGACGCACCGGCCTATCGGCCGCGCGCAGGCGAGAGTGTGGCGGCATGAGATATCAGATCGACATCTACGGCGTGCTCGTGCCGGCGCTGCTGTTGTGGATCATCATCGCCTATGCATTGAGCGCCGTGCTTCGCCGGCTCATGCAGCGCTTCGATCTTTATCGGCTGGTTTGGCATCGCGCGCTGTTCGATTTCGCGATCTTCGTCTGCCTTCTCGGCGTCGTCGTCTATCTCTCGGAGTTTTTGCCATGAAGGGGAATTTTGCCTGGCTCGGTCGCCTTGCACTCACCGCGCTTGCCATCGTCGCGGCGCTCGCTGTCGGCCGTGAGCTCTGGGTCTATTATATGGAGCAGCCGTGGACCCGCGACGGCCGCGTGCGTGCCGATGTGGTGCAGGTCGCGCCCGATGTGTCGGGCTTCGTGACCGAAGTGCTGGTGAAGGACAACCAGAAGGTCCATCGCGGCGACGTGTTGTTCCGGATCGACCGTGAACGTTTTGCGCTGGCGTTGCGGCAAGCCGATGCATCGGTGGCCGGTCATCAGGCGACGCTCGACCAGGCCAATGCCGATCTGAAGCGCTACAACGCGTTGACGACCGACGCCGTGTCGCAGCAGAAGCAGGAGCAGGTGCTGGCCACCCAGCTCCAGGCCAAGGCGGCGTTCGATGCGGCCGTCGCCGACCGCGCGGTCGCCCAGCTCAACCTCGATCGCAGCGAAGTCCACGCCTCCGTGAATGGCGTGATCACCAACATGGATTTGCGTCCCGGCGCTTACGTGACGGCCGGGAAAGGCGTGATGGCACTCGTCGACACCGACACGCTGCATGTGGAAGGCTACTTCGAGGAGACAAAACTTGCGCGCATTCGTATCGGCGACAAGGTCCAGGTCCGCCTGATGGGCGAGAAGGTCATGCTGCCAGGCCGTGTCGAGAGCATCGCCGCCGGCATCGAGGACCGCGACCGTGCTGAGGGGCCAAGCCTGCTTGCGAACGTCAACCCGACCTTCAGCTGGGTCCGCCTCGCCCAGCGCGTGCCGGTACGCATCGTGCTGGATCCGGTGCCTGAGAATATGTCGCTGGTCGCGGGACGCTCGGCGACGGTGGAGGTGCTGAACTAGGCGCGATTGCCATCGCTCGATTCAAGCGTTCGAATATTTCTTCAGTTCGAACCGTGCGATCTGATTGCGATGGACCTCGTCGGGGCCGTCGGCGAGGCGCAGCAAGCGCGCGGTCGCATAGGCCTGCGTTAATCCAAAATCGTTCGACGTGCCGCCGCCGCCGTGCGCCTGGATCGCCCAGTCGATGATCTGGCAGGCCATGTTGGGCACGGCGACCTTGATCATCGCGATCTCGGCTTTCGCCACCTTGTTGCCGACGATGTCCATCGCATAGGCGGCGTTGAGGGTCAGCAGTCGGGCCTGCTCGATCATGATGCGGGCTTCTGCGATGCGCTCCTGCGTCACCGTCTGCTCGGAAACCGGCTTGCCGAAGGCGACGCGACTGCGCACCCGGCGGCACATCTTTTCCAGCGTGCGTTCGGAGAGCCCGATCAGCCGCATGCAATGGTGGATGCGGCCGGGGCCGAGGCGTCCCTGCGCGATCTCGAAACCGCGGCCCTCGCCGAGCAGCATGTTTTCCTTGGGAACCCGCACATTGGTGAAGACGACCTCGGAGGCACGGTCGGGCACGCCGTAGAAGCCGAACACGGGCAGGGCACGCTTGATCTCGACGCCTGATGTCTCCATCGGCACCAGGATCATGGATTGCTGCTTGTGGCGGTCTGCATTGTCAGGATCGGTCTTGCCCATGAAGATGCAGATCTTGCAGCGCGGGTCGGTCGCGTTGGTCGTGTACCATTTGCGGCCGTTGATGACGTAATGGTCGCCGTCGCGGACGATCGAACTCTCGATGTTGGTCGCATCGGATGAGGCGACCGCAGGCTCGGTCATGGCGAAGCAGGAGCGGATTTCGCCTGCGAGCAGCGGCTTCAGCCAGCGCTCCTTGTCCTTCTCCGTGCCGTAGCGCTCCAGCACCTCCATGTTGCCGGTGTCGGGCGCCGAACAGTTGAACACTTCCGGCGCGAGATGCGAGCGGCCCATGACCTCGCAGAGCGGGGCATATTCGAGATTGGTCAGGCCCGCGCCGTGACTGGATTCCGGCAGGAACAGGTTCCAGAGACCTTCGGCGCGCGCCAGCGGCTTCAGCTCCTCGACAACCGGATAGACCTTCCACGGCCCGAGTTCTTCCGTCTCGCGATAGAAGCGCTCCTCGTTCGGATAGATGTGCAGGTCCATGAAACTTTCGAGCTTGCGCTTGAGCTCGACGACTTTCGGCGACATCGGGTAGAGCATCTTTCGTCTCCTTGATCGATAGACAAGCCGGTTGCGCGATCGGGCGGTCGGCTCAGGCGACGCGGTACTCTCTGAATTTCTCGCGCAGCGCTGATTTGAGTACCTTGCCGGTGCCGGTCATCGGGAATTCGTCCATGAACTCGACGGCGTCAGGCATCCACCAGCTCGCGATCTTCGGACGCATGTGATCGAGCAAAGTCTTGCCGTCAACGTTCGCGCCCTTCTTGCGGACCACGAGGAGCAGGGGCCGCTCCTGCCATTTCTGGTGGTTGATCGCGACCACGGCGGCTTGCAACACATCGGGGTGAGACAAGGCGACGTCCTCGAGCTGGATCGAGGAGATCCACTCGCCGCCGGACTTGATCACGTCCTTGGAGCGGTCGGTCAGCGTGACGTGGCCCTGTGGATCGATCACCGCCATGTCGCCGGTGATCAGCCAGCCGTCGCTGTCGAGGCCTTCGTCGAGCTTCATGTAGCCGGAGGCAACCCACGGTCCCCGCGCGCGCAGATGGCCGACACTCTTGCCATCGCGCGGCAGCTCGGTGCCACCGTCGTCGACGATGCGCAGCGCGGTGCCGAAGCAGGCGCGACCGGACACCTGGCGGCGGTCGAACTTCTCCTTGTCGTCGAGATGCTCGGAGCCCGGCCGCAAGCCCGGCATCGAGCAGCCCAGGGCCTCGGTCATGCCCCAGGCCTGGATGTAGTCGACGTCGTAGTCGCGCTTGAGCTTCTCGACCATGGCGCGCGGCGGCGCCGAGCCTGACGACAGCGTTGCGCGCAATGTCGAGAATCTGTTGCCGGTGCGTCCGAGCCAGTCGAGCAGGATCAGCCAGAAGCTCGGCACGCCCGCCGACAGCGTCACCTTCTCGCCTTCGAGCAGCTCGTAGAGCTTGTCCGGCTCGTAATTGCGACCAGGCAGCACCAGTTTCGATCCGGTATAGGGCGCGGTGAACGGCATGTTCCAGCCGTTGCCGTGGAACAGCGGCGCCATCGGCATCATCACCTCGCGCACGCCTTCGACATGGCCCGGCAGGAAGTCGAAGCTGGAGCAGGTCATGGTCTGCAGGATCGCGGCGCGGTGCGAATAGATCACGCCCTTCGGATTGCCCGTCGTGCCCGAGGTGTAACAGATCGTGGATGCCGATTTTTCGTCGAACTCCGGCCAGGCGAAGCCGGCGTCGTTCTCTCGTCCCAGAAGCTCCTCGTAGCAATGGACGTTGCCAAGCTTGGTTTCCGGCATTCGCTCGCGCGAGGACATCACGACATAGGCTTCGATCGATTTGAGCTGCGGCGCGATCGCCTCCACGATCGGCAGCGTAGCGCGGTCGATGAACAGCAGCCGGTCCTCGGCGTGATTGACGATGTAGACGAGCTGTTCGGGAAACAGCCGCGGGTTGACGGTGTGCAGCACATAGCCCATGCCCGGCGCGGCGTAGAACATCTCGAAGTGACGGTGCGTATTCCACGCCAGCGTGCCGACGCGGTCGCCGGCCTTCATGCCGAGCCGCTTCAAGGCCAGCGCCATGCGCTTGATGCGCGGATGGGCGTCCGCATAGGTGTAGCGATGGATGTCGCCCTCGATCTCGCGCGCGACGACCTCGGCCTCGCCGTGATAATCCGCGGCATACTGGATCAGGCCGCTGATCAGAAGCGGCATGTCCATCATCAATCCCTGCATCGTTCCTCCGGACCGCCATGTCGTTGCATGGCGTACGCTTGTGATGTGCGCTCGAGGTTAGCGGAACGCCACGCGACGTTCACGCAAAAAGGGAGGGACGTGATTGCATGCGTCACTTTTTCAGGGCTAAGTGATGCGAGCTGCCGGCGAAGCAGTGTCCGCCGGGGAGGAAACGGATGTCAGCGGAAAGACACAAGACCGGTGCAGCCGGCGAATCTACAATCGACATTGCCGCACTCCGTGCGCGCTATCGCGACGAGCGCGATCGCCGCCTGCGCACCGAGGGCAAGGCGCAATATGTCGAGGTGACCCGCGAGTTCGGGCGCTATCTCGACGATCCCTGGGCCGATTCCGGATTTGCGCGCGAGGCTGTCAGCGAAAAGACCGAGGTGCTCATCGTCGGCGGCGGCTTCGGCGGCCTGCTTTGCGGCGCGCGACTGCGCGCGGCCGGCATCGATGATTTCCGGATCGTTGAAAAGGCCGCCGATTTCGGCGGCACCTGGTACTGGAATCGCTACCCCGGTGCGGCCTGCGATACCGAGAGCTACATCTACCTGCCGCTGCTGGAAGAGACCGGCTACATGCCTGTGCGCAAATACGCGCGGGCTCCCGAGATCTACGAACATTCGCGCCGCATCGGCCGTCACTTCGGTCTCTATGGGCGGGCGCTGTTTCAGACTGTCATCGCGCGCATGGAATGGCAGGAGCAGGAGGGGCGCTGGCTGGTCGAGACCGATCGCGGTGATCGCATCCGCGCGCGCTTCGTCATCCTTGCCGGTGGCCCTCTGAGCCGTCCGAAGCTGCCTGGCATTCCGGGTATAGAAAGCTTCAGGGGACACAGCTTCCACACCAGCCGCTGGGACTATGGCTACACCGGAGGCACGGCCGAAGGTGGTCTGACCGGTCTTGGCGACAGACGCGTCGGCATCATCGGCACCGGCGCCACCGCCGTGCAATGCGTGCCGCATCTCGGCCGCTCCGCCAAAGAGCTCTACGTCTTCCAGCGTACGCCGTCTGCGATCGGGGTGCGCGACGACCGTCCGACGGAGCAGAGCTGGGCGCAGGGGCTCAAGCCTGGCTGGCAGCGCGAGCGCATGGACAATTTCACCGCGGTGATCTCCGGCGAGCCATTCGAACAGGATCTGGTGCAGGACGGCTGGACCGGCCTGCTCGGCGAGATATTGCTGGCGCCGCGCCGGCAGAAGCAGCCGGTGACCTCGATCGAGGAGGCGCTCAAGGTCATCGAGCAGGCCGACTATCGCAAGATGGAAGAGATCCGGGCACGCGTCGATGCGATCGTCAAGGACGAGGCGACTGCTTCGGCGTTAAAGCCCTGGTACAAGGCGTTCTGCAAGCGGCCGTGCTTCCACGACGAATATCTCGACACCTTCAATCGTCCCAACGTGCATCTCGTCGACACCAGGGGGCAGGGCGTCGAGCGCATCACCGAGAATGGCGTCGTGGTCGACGGCAAGGCCTATGAGCTCGACTGCCTGGTCTATGCCAGCGGCTTCGAGGTCGGCACCGACTACGCCCGCCGCATGGGCTTTGAAGTGTATGGACGCGACGGTGTGAGCCTATCCGCGCGCTGGCGCGACGGCGTCAAGACGCTGCACGGCTTCTACAGCCGCGGCTTCCCGAACTGCTTCCAGATCGTCACGGTGCAGGCCGGCCAGAGCGCCAACTTCCCGCACATCATCGACGAGCAGTCGCAGCACATCGCCTATGTGATCGCCGAGGCGCGCAAGCGCAAAGCCCGGACGCTGGAGCCGACGCTGGACGCCGAGAATGCCTGGGTCGACGAGGTCGTCAAAGCTGCGCTCGGCCGCCAGGCCTATCTCGCGGAGTGCACGCCCGGTTATTACAACAATGAAGGCGTGTTCGATCCGATCGCCGCGAGAAACAGCCAGTATTGGCGCGGGCCGGTGGCGTTCTTGCGGCTACTCGACAAGTGGCGCAAGGAGGGCAGTTTGGCAGGGTTGGAATTGACCCAAGGAATTGCCGGAGAGGCGGACCGCTCCACGGTTCCGGCTCGAACGGCATGATCCCGGCACCATCTGGCGCGACGCGGCTCTATGTCATTGTCGGCGATCCCATTGCGCAGGTGCGCTCGCCCGCAGGCGTCAGCGCCGCCTTCGCCGCAGGGGAGCACGACGGCATTCTCGTGCCGGTTCAGGTCGCACCAGCGGATTTGTCCGATTTCCTCTCCGTGGCAACGCGGCTGAAAAATCTCGACGGCATCGTCGTGACCATCCCGCACAAATTTTCCTGCTACCAGGCCTGCGCGAGTGCGACGGAGCGCGCACATTTCCTGCACACCGTAAACCTGATGCGGCGGCGCGCCGACGGTTCTTGGCACGGCGACATGGTGGACGGTCTCGGCTTCGTCGGAGCGGCGCGGGCGAAGGGGATCGATCCGAAGGGGATGCGGGCACTTCTCGTCGGTGCCGGCGGCGCGGGGTCGGCGATTGCACTTGCGCTGGTCGAGTCCGGCGTGAGCGAACTCGCAATTCATGACAGCGCAACTGAGCGCCGCGACGCGTTGATCGGCCGGCTCAACGGGCTCGGCAAGGCGTCTGTGCGGGTCGGCACCGCGGATCCCGCGGGCTTCGACTTCATCGCCAATGCGACACCGGCCGGGATGACGGACGGCGACCCGCTGCCGGTCGATGTCACGCGGCTTGCGCCGTCGGCCTATTGCGGCTGCGTGATCACCAAGCCGGAAGTTTCGCCCTTCATCGCGGCGGCCCGAGAGCTTGGCGGCGTGACAGGAACCGGCACGGACATGTACGAGCAGCACCAGAGCATCATGGTGGATTTCCTGCTCGGTCACAACGGCCAGGGGTAGGCGGTCACCCGGGTGTCAAAGGGCCTTGCCGGCACCGGTTGCCCCTTCTAGGGCTTGACGATCAGGGCCGACGTAGGATCATGCGTCCGCGCGAGCCGGGTCGCGCAGCGTAAGTGAGAGGAACGAGGAATGATCAAGGGCAGGACCGTTGCAAAGGCGGTGATCGGTGCTACCGCGCTGCTTCTCTCGCTGGCGCCTGTGGCCGAGGCCGCGCAATGCGGCAGTTCGTCGGCGGGTTTTGAGGCCTGGAAGCGCGAGTTCAGCGCGGAGGCGCAAGGCAAGGGTGTCGGCCAGACCGCGCTCTCGGCCTTGATGCAGACCAATTACGCCAGTGCCACCATCGCGGCCGACCGCGGCCAGCGCAGTTTCTCGCTGACGCTCGACCAGTTCCTCGCCAAGCGCGGCGCCACCACCATCGTTGCCAAGGGGCGCCAGCTCAAGCAATCGCAAGCCGCCTTGTTCGCCTCGATCCAGCAGCGCTATGGCGTCCCGCCGGGCCCGCTGATTGCGATTTGGGGCATGGAGACCGGCTTCGGCAGCCAGCGCGGCAACCAGAACATGCTCTCCTCGATCGCGACGCTCGCCTATGACTGCCGCCGTCCCGAATTCTTCACCGACCAGCTCTATTCGGCGCTGAAGCTGATCGATCGCGGCACGCTGTCCGGGGCAACCCGCGGCTCGATGCACGGCGAAGTCGGCCAGACCCAGTTCATGCCCAAGAATATCCTGGCCTATGGCACCGGCAATCTCGAAGTTGCCGCCAATGCGCTGAACTCGACGGCAAATTTTCTCAAGGCGCACGGCTGGCGCGCAGGAGCCGGTTACCAGCCGGGTGAGGCGAATTTCGGCGCCATCGAGGCCTGGAATGCTGCCGGCGTCTATCAGAAGGCGATCGCCCTGATGGGACGGCAGATCGACGAGGGAGGAGGAGCAGCCGCCGCGCGTTGAGCAGCTCAGCAAGCCGTGATGCGCCAGCACGAGAAAGTTGTTGCCATCAGGAACCGACAGCACGACGTTTGCTTTGATCAGTTCGGGGCTGGGCATGAGGAGACTCAACATGGCGACCCAGATCGTGATGGACCAGACTGGCGACACGCGCCACGAGTTTGATCCTGGCAATGCCGAAGCGTTGGCGCGAGCCGAACGGCGCTTTCGGGAGCTGACCGGAGCAGGCTTCACGGCCGCGCTGCGAACCGGACCCGGCGAAGTCACCCGGATCCGATCGTTCGACCCGGCCGTGCAGGAGACGCTGTTCTATCCCCGCCTGGTCGGCGGTTGATTTGAGCTGCTCATGATCGCGGCAGTCTGGCTCCGCGGGCCGGCGCGTGCGCGTCTGCATGCCCTACGCGAACTCTATCGGCGTTTCTTCGGCGAGAACACGCCGGATGCCCGCGGCCGCCGGCTTATGGCCGAATGGCTGTCACCGGCGCAGCGCGCTCAGTTCGAGCAATACCGGTATTTCGATGTCGTCGGCTGCGATACCGGTAAGACCTATCGCATCCATTATGGCACGGCCGCCAATGTCCATGAGATCGACGAGGCCGGAATTGCGACGATGGGGTGGTGCTTCATCCCGTCGGGCTTCCTCGTCCCCGGGGACGTGATGCTCGCACAGAAGATCGCGCTCGAGACGGACGAGAGGGGCGCATTGGCGCTCGCCAACAGGTTTCCGCCGGCAACGCATTCGGAGCACTTTTACCGCCGGCCGTTCTAGCGCCGGGAAGGCGAACCGCTCAGTAATGCGTCGTGCGATAGGCATCCAGCGCGTGCGCGGCAAAAACGCCGGCGCTGCAAAGGGCGAGCAGGGCCGAGATCAGCTCGATCATAGCTCGTCCTCCTGCGGCGGCAGGGCGACGAGGTGCTGACAGCAGGAATAATCCCAGATCAGGTCGAGTAAGAATTGCATGGCGGCCGTCCCTGTATGATTTTGACCATTAAATAACCGGCTATCTGTTTCAGGCGTGTTTCGTCGTATCGGGAAACGGGTTTCGTGGGCCCCCCTTGGCTGGTTTGTGCGTTTCGGAGCCGCTACATCCCGCTCTTCCTCAATCCTGTTAGCCGCGGAAGCGGCGCATCACATTGCGAGGCGAAATCATGGCGCGGGTCGAGTGGTTCGACGATCTCACCATCGGAATGCAGTTCAAATCCCCTGAATTTCACGTCACCGAGGCCGACATCAAGCGTTTCGCGGCTGAGTTCGATCCGCAACCGATGCACCTGGACCACGAGGCCGCCAAGGAGACCCTGTTCAAGGGCCTCGCCGCCTCGGGATGGCACACCGCCGCGATTGCCATGAACCTCGCGATCCAGACCCGCCCCTTCGGCCTGCATCCGCTGATCGGAGCGGGCGTCGACGGGCTGCGCTGGACCATCCCGGTGCGCCCCGATGACCGCCTGCATCTGGTCGGCGAGGTCATGAGCCTGACGCCGTCGAAATCCAAGCCGCAGGGCATCGCGCTGGTGAAATGGACGATGTTCAACCAGAACGGCGAGGAAGTTTACACCTTTACCCCGATCGCGATCGTGCCGCGTCGGGAGTAGGGCACGGGCCGCACTCTACACAGGCGCCTGAACCCCTTGCGAGCCATCGGCAGAGGTGGTCATCTTGGCCCGGGAACAGGCTGGAGGCTGACATGAAACGATTCCTTCTCGCCGCCGGGGTGCTGGCCGGCGCCTTGAGCGCGGTCGCTTTGACCGCAAGGCCGGTGCAGGCGCAACAATCCAAGGTCGGCGACTGGAACATCGAAAAGCGTACGCAGGACGCGCATTGCAATGCGAGCCGCGGCTACAAGGACAAGGAAGACGAGAATCGCGACTACGTCATCGTGATCACCTATTCCGAGAAGGCCATCGTGATGGTGATGATTTACGACGGCTGGGAGTGGGACAAGGTCGGCGAGATACTCCGGGCCGACGTCGGCACCGATGACGCCGATATCATGAAGAAGGCGAAGTGGGAGGTCATGGACAAGACCACCGTGCGCGGCATCTTCGAATACGATCAGTCGATGATGGACCGGCTCTCGAAGGCAAAGCGCCTCTCGGTCGATTTTGAGGACGATGACGACGACAGCATCGAGATGCAGATCCCGCGGGCCGGCGAAGCGCTGGCGGCGCTGAAATTCTGCGAGGAGAATCGGAAGTAATTGCCGGAGCCGGCAGGATCGGCCGCGACAAAATCTTGCGGTGCGCGCCGGCGCGTGACTCATCGCACACAGTTCGCCCGCTGTTCGCATTTATCCTAGTCTTTGGCGAAAACGTCCAAGCCGCATCCTGCGGTTGACGTTACGCAAGGACGATGTTCGATATTCCAGCATTTTGTTGCAATGTTTTCCCATCGTCGAAGGCGGCGATTGGCCGGCCCGTCTCCTCCGCCAGTTCCCGGTTCTCGCTCTCTCTCGCGCGCGCAGGCAACACGCAGATTGCGTCGTCCGGCCGATGACGATCCTCCAGGCAAATCGGTTCTCGTCTCTGCTCGGCGAGATCTACGACGCGGCAGTCGAGCCCGCGCTGCGCAGCGGGGCGCTGGAACAGGTCTCCCATTACGTTGGCGGGTGTGCCGCGACCATCCTCTCCAGGGATTCAGCCGGGCTCTCGATCGAGATTCATCAGCATTTCGGGACCGAATCCCGCTTCCGTCAGCTTTATCGCGTAGTGCGTGACGCCGAACTTGCTGATCGAATCCTTGGAAAACAACCCGCAGGCCTGCCCGCCGACGAAGTCGCGGATGCCGGTGACGACGTTATTCCACAGCGAGGGATCGAGCCCGGCATCGTAGATGGCCTCGACCAGTTCGGCTAATTTCCGCGGTCCGTGCATGGCTATAAATGGCCTGAGCGATCAATATCACCAAGCGTACCACAGCCCAAACATGCGGCATCCTCCGATCGGAGGACGCGCCGGCCGGGCGGATGGAGCCCGGCCGACGGGCGTCGCGCTCAAGCCGCCGGGGCTAATGCCGGCTCAGAACGCGACGCGAACGCCACCTTTCGCGGTGCCGGGCGCCTTCGTCTCCGGGCTCTCCGGTTTTGCCTTCTCGGCGGTGGCGGGTGCCATTTTGCTTCGGGTGTTTCAGCCGCTCGAAGCCGTGCCGCTGATGATGGCGTGCAGTATTGGCGTGCAGGCCACCAATCTGTGGGCACTTCGGCGCAACATCCGCTGGGAGGGCAGTCTGATGCTGATCGTCGGCGGATTGATCGGCGTTCCCATCGCGGTCTCGCTGTTGCAGTCCGCGGACACGCATCTGCTCCGGCGCGGCTTCGGCCTCATCGTCGCGCTCTATGCCGCTTACATGCTGCTGCGGCCGACACTGGTGACGGCCGGCGCGGCGGTCGGGCGGCATTGGGTCGCTTTGATCGGGTTTGGAGGAGGGCTGGTCGGCGGGCTGACCGCGATGCCCGGCGCGATCCCGACGATCTGGTGCGACATGCGCGGCATGCCCAAGAGCGAGCAGCGCGGGCTGGTGCAACCGTTTATCGCCGTAATGCAGCTCTTCGCGATCGTCCTGCTGGTCGGACACCAGGACCTCTCGTCAAAAGTCTTCGTCGACCTCGCGGTCAGCCTGCCGGCGCTGTTCGCAGGTTCCGCGCTCGGCGTGATCGCCTTCCACAGGGTCAACGAGACGGTCTTTCGCAAGACCGTGCTCGTGCTGTTGTTGCTCTCGGGGATTTCCCTGGTCTAGTGCCCGACGGTTTGCACCGGCGACGCGCTGGTGTCGCTGCCGTGATGCGTCAGCGGCTTCATGCCGGTAACGGTCCGCAGCAGCACGTAGAACACCGGTGTCAGGAACAGGCCGAACACGGTAACGCCGATCATCCCGGAGAACACGGCGACGCCCATGGCACGCCGCATCTCCGAGCCCGCGCCGGTCGAGAGCACCAGTGGCAGGACGCCCATGATGAACGCCATCGACGTCATCAGGATCGGGCGCAGTCGTAAGCGACTCGCCTCGATTGCAGCCCGGATCGGCGTGCGGCCTGCGAATTCGAGCTCGCGCGCGAATTCGACGATCAGGATCGCGTTCTTGGCCGAGAGTCCCACCAGCACGATCAAGCCGATCTGGGTGAAGACGTTGTTGTCGCCCTTGGAGATCCAGACGCCGAACATCGCGGCCAGCAGGCCCATCGGCACGATCATGATGATCGAGAGCGGCAAGGTCAGGCTCTCATAGAGCGCGGCCAGCACCAGGAACACCAGCAGGATCGCCAGCGGGAACACCCAGAGGCCGGAATTGCCGGCGATGAACTCCTGATAGGTCAGGTCGGTCCATTCGAAGGCAAAGCCGGGCGGCAATGTCTCCGCCGCAATCCGCGTCGCGACTTCCTGCGCCTGACCGGAAGAGAATCCGGGCGCAGCCGCCGCGTTGATGTCGGAGGATAGGAAGCCGTTGTAGCGGATCGCGCGTTCAGGGCCTGCGCTCTGGCGGATAGTCATGAGCGCCGACAGCGGCACCATGTCGCCGGAGGACGAGCGCACCTTCAGCTGCCTGATGTCGTCGGCCCGCGCGCGGAACGGCGCATCGGCCTGGACATAGACCGAATAGGTGCGGCCGAACTTGTTGAAGTCGTTGACGTAGTAGGAACCGAGGTAGATCTGGAGCGTGTTGAACACCTCCGTCACGGGCACGCCGAGCTGGAGCGCCTTGGTGCGGTCGATGTCGGCGAAGAGCTGGGGCACGTTGACCTGGAAGCTCGAGAACACACCGGCGATCTCCGGCGCCTTCTGCATCGCGGCCACGAACGAGTTGGTCGCCTCGTTCAGAGCCTCGTAGCCGAGACCGGCGCGATCCTCGATCTGCAGCTTGAAGCCGCCAATGGTGCCGAGCCCGTTGACCGGCGGCGGCGGGAACATGGCGATGAAGGCTTCCTGGATCCCGGCGTACTTCTTGTTGAGGTCGGCGGCGATTGCATTTCCGCTCAGCGATGCACCTTTGCGCTCCTCGAACGGCTTCAGCGTCGAGAACACGATGCCGGCGTTGGAGGAGTTGGTGAAGCCCGAGATCGACAGGCCCGGGAATGCCACCGAGCTCTCGACACCGGGCTGGGTCAGGGCGATGTCGCTCATCTTGCGGATCACGTCTTCGGTGCGGTCGAGCGTTGCACCATCAGGGAGACGCGAGAAGCCGACCAGATATTGCTTGTCCTGACCCGGCACGAAGCCGCTCGGGACCTGCTGGAATAGCAAGGCAGTCACGCCGACCAGGACCACATAGAGGCCCATCACGGCGGCCTTGCCTGAGATCACTTTGGTGACGGTGCCGCTGTAATTCTCCGACGAGCGTGTGAACGCTTTGTTGAAGCCGCGGAAGAACCAGCCGAGGCCCTTTTCCATGATGATCGTCAGCCGGTCCTTAGGCTCGTCGTGACCCCTAAGCAGCAAGGCCGACAGCGCCGGCGACAGTGTCAGCGAGTTGACCGCGGAGATCACGGTCGAGATCGCGATCGTCAGCGCGAACTGCTTGTAGAACTGCCCGGTGAGGCCGGAGATGAAGGCGAGCGGCACGAACACGGCGATCAGCACCATCGCGATCGCGATGATCGGGCCGGACACCTCACGCATCGCCTGATAGGTCGCATCGCGCGGCGACAATCCGCCCTCGATGTTGCGCTCGACGTTTTCGACCACGACGATGGCGTCGTCGACGACGATTCCGATCGCGAGCACCAGGCCGAACAGGCTGAGCGCGTTGATGGAGAATCCGAACACGTGCATCACGGCGAAGGTGCCGACGATCGAGACGGGCACCGCCAGCAGCGGAATGATCGAGGCGCGCCAGGTCTGGAGGAACAGGATCACCACCAGCACCACCAGCGCGATCGCCTCCAGCAGCGTGTGGATCACAGCCTCGATCGAGGAGCGCACGAACTGAGTGGGGTCGTAGACGATCTGGTAGGACACGCCTTCCGGCATGTTCTTCTTGATCTCGGCCATGGTGGCGCGAACGTGGTCGGAAATCTCGAGCGCATTGGAGCCGGGCGCCTGGAAGATCGGGATCGCCACCGCCTGCTTGTTGTCGAGCAGCGAACGAAGGCCGTATTGGGAGGCGCCGAGCTCGATGCGTGCGACGTCGCGCAGCCGCACCACCTCGCCATGGGTGCCGGTCTTGACCACGATGTCGCCGAACTGCTCCTCGTTCGCAAGCCGCCCTTCGGCGTTGACGGAGAGTTGCAGGTCGATGCCCTTGACGTTGGGGGAAGAGCCGACCACGCCGGCGGCGGCCTCGACGTTCTGCGCCTGGATCGATCTGACGATATCGCTTGCGGTCAGGCCGTGCTCGGCGGCCTTCTGCGGATCGACCCAGATCCGCATCGAATAATCGCCGGCGCCGTAGAGCTGGACGTCGCCGACGCCGTCGATCCGCGCCAGCCGGTCCTTGACGTTGAGCACGGCGTAGTTGCGCAAATACGTCATGTCGTAGCGGTTGTTCGGAGACAGCAGATGCACGACCATGGTGAGGTCGGGCGATGACTTCTTGGTGGTGATGCCGAGCTGGCGCACCACGGCGGGCAGGCGCGGCTCGGCCTGCTGCACGCGGTTCTGCACCAGCTGCGTCGCCTTGTCAGGATCGGTGCCGAGCCGAAACGTCACCGTCAGCGTCATCGCGCCGTCGGTGGTCGCCTGGCTCGACATGTAGAGCATGTTCTCGACACCGTTGATCTGCTCCTCGATCGGCGTCGCCACGGTCTCCGCAATCACCTTCGGATTGGCGCCGGGATAGGTCGCACGCACCAGCACCGAGGGCGGCACGACGTCGGGATATTCCGAGATCGGCATCGCGAACAGCGAGATCAGGCCGGCGAGGAAGATCAGGACCGACAGCACGCCGGCGAAAATCGGACGATCGATGAAGAACTTTGAGAGATTCATGGCCTTGCCCCTGCGCGAGAGACGACTCTCCCGTCATTCCCAGGCACGGGCAAAGCCCGCGAACCCGGAATTGAGAATTGATGTTCTGGTAGTTCAACGATTTCGTCATTCCGGTTCGCGCTGCCCGCGCGCTTCGGAATGACGGAGAACACTAACGCTGCACGACGTCCTGGTTGCTGTGGTTGGATGCCTGCTGCGGCCCGCGCGCACCCATCGCCGCAATCTCCGTCTTGAGCAGGGCACCCGGCCGCACGCGCTGCAGGCCGTTGACGATGATGCGGTCGCCGGTCTTCAGCCCCGCCGTCACGATACGCAACCCGTCGACCGAGCCGCCGAGCGTGATCGGCCGGTAGACCGCGCGGCTGTCGTCGCCGACCGCCATCACGAACTTCTTGTCCTGGTCGGTGCCGATCGCGCGCTCGTCGATCATCACCAGCGTCTGCTGTTTCGGCTGGCCCATGCGCACGCGGGCGAACTGACCGGGGATGAGACGCCCGTCCTCGTTCTGAAACACCGCGCGGACACGGATAGTGCCGCTCTGGCCGTTGACCTGGTTGTCGATGAGCTGGATGTGGCCCTTCGCCGACAAGTCACCGGAGGTCGCCATCGCAACCGGGATCTGGTCGAGCTTGCCGCGCTGGCCGGAAGCATCCGCGATCGAGTTCAGCGCACGCAGCACGACCTCTTCATCCGCATCGAACGACGCGTAGATCGGATTGACCGAGACCAGCGAGGTCAGGACCGGGGAGGCGGTGCCGGCGGCGACGAGATTGCCGACGGTGATCTCGATCTTGCCGACGCGGCCGTCCACGGGCGCGCGCACCTCGGTGTAGTCGAGATTGAGCTTTGCGGTCTGAAGCGTTGCTTCGGCCGCCTTCACGTTGGCGATGGCTTCGCGGTTGGCGTTCTCACGCTGGTCGTAGTCGCGCCGCGTGACCACGGCGTTACCGACGAGCTGCGCGCCGCGCTCGAGCTCACTCTGGGTGAACACGACCCGGGCTTTCGCGGCCTCGAGCTGCGCGTTGGCCTTGTCGACCTCCGCCGCGTAAGGCGCCGGGTCGATCTTGAACAGGATGTCACCGGCCTTCACCAGCGTGCCTTCGGTGAAGTTGGTCGACATGATCGCGCCTGCCACGCGCGGGCGAAGCTCGACGCGGTTGATGGCCTCCAGACGGCCGGAAAAGTCGTCCCACAGCACGGTCTGCCGCGGCTCGATCATCGCGACGGTGACGGAGACGGCTTGCTCGGCCGCGGCGGCCGTTGCCGTCGCCTGGGCTGAACGGAAGTAGTGGCCGGTCGCGATCGAGCCGGCTACGGCGAGGGCGCCCACGATGGCGACGCCGCCAAGGAGGCGGCGAAAACGGCCGGTGCGGACGGTATTTTGGGCAGAATTTTGGGAGGGATGCATTTGCGCGCTCCAGATATGTAGTGTTCGCTACAGATGTGGAGCTGGATGCCGCAGTGCAAGATACTTATGTACCATTCACTAAGAAAATTGTAGCGGCCTACCGCAAGAATTGGAAGACGGCAGGAAAATAAAGCTAGAACAACTAGATAGGATTTGGCGTTGGCCTCCGGCAGACCGCGAATTCCGAGGAGAACAGGCACATGGGCATGGGACGCCCCCGCGAATTCGACGCCGAGACGGCGTTGGACCAGGCGATGGAAGTGTTTTGGCGCCATGGCTATGAGGGCGCCACGATTGCCCAGCTCACCGAGGCCATGGGCATCAATCCTCCGAGCCTTTACGCTTGTTTCGGCAACAAAGAGGGCCTGCTGAAAGCCGCGCTCGACCGCTACACCAAACTGCGCGGCGTCTGGATGGACGAGGTGGTGGCAGCGCCGACCGCCCGCGAGGTCGCCGAGCGGATGCTGACAGGCATCGCCGACAGGCAGACCGATCCCGCCAATCCGCCGGGCTGCCTGCTTGTGCAAGGCGGCATCGCCTGCGGCACTGGATCAGAAAGCGTCCCCTTCGAGCTCGCCACCCGTCGCGCCCAGAACGAGGACCAGCTCCGCGACCGTTTTGTTCGCGCCAAGGCCGAAGGCGACCTTAAGCCGACCTCAGATCCTGCCGCGCTCGCGCGCTATGTCTCGGCGGTGTCCGTCGGCATGGGCGTGATGGCGTCTTCGGGCTCCGACCGCGAGGCGTTGCAGCAGGTAGCGAGTGTCGCCGTGCAGGCGGTCGAAGCGCAGTCGGCCGACGGAAAGTGATGTCTGCCCGCGTCGCGGCCTCACTCATCTCGCGGATTGCGTAGCACGCAGCGGTGGTGGCGGGACGAAGCCGCCGAATTCGCGTTCGAGCAATTCGACGAGATTGCCGCCGCGGTTCCACGCATGCGATCAAACTCTCTCCCGAATTCCTGCAAATCTCTGCCATCTACCAAAGGTAGATTGCTCCCGGTGAAGCGTGGTCAACAACGCGTCTTGCAAGAAGTTCTGCAGGCGTCAGGGCCCGCTTCCGACGATGAAATGGGAGTTACGCCATGCAGCATCTGCCGAACGATACCTTCGACGTCCTGCTCGACCAGTTTGGTCAAATCAAGACCGTGTACGGAGACCCCGGCTTTCCCGCAGCCAAGGACGTCTGGGGCGGCAACGACACCGTGACGGCGACGGTCGCCGCGCTCAATGCAAAACTCACGATCTTCGGCGATGACCACACGATGTTGCTTGGTCACTCGCAAGGCGGAAACGACACGCTCATCGCGGACATCGGTGGCGGCTGGAATACCGCCCTCGTGGTGGGAGATACCCAGGCGATGATCGACGACGCCAAGGGCGGCAATGACACCATCGTCGCGGATGCCGGCCGCACCGTCTATACGACGATCTCGGCCTTCGGCGATGCCGCTGGCGACATGTCGGGCAACGCGCAAGGCGGCAATGACGACATTACCGGCTCGGTCGCGTGGCGCGGCGGCGCCAACCTGTTTGCCGGCGACACCGGCGGTTCCATGATAGACACCTCGCGCGGCGGCAACGACATACTCGATGTCAGCGTGCTCACGATGGACGGAGAGGCGACTGTAAGCGGTGACGCCATCGGTTCCCTGAGGGGGCTCGCGCATGGCGGCAACGACAACTTGACCATAACCTTGAACGGCGACAGCGCCATCTCAGGCGGAACCTTGTTCGGGGATTCGGCGGAATCCCTGATGGATTTCGCCCAGGGCGGCGACGATGTGCTCACCGCCAAGCTCGACGGACAGTACACGAATGCCGTTTCGCAGATGTATGGCGATGCGTCCACCATGGTGGGCAATTCCCATGGCGGCAACGACATCCTCAATGGCGGCGCGGGCCGCGATTTCATGTATGGCGACGCGCGAATCTATGAACCGGCGACACCAGGCTCGATCACCGGCGGCATCGATACGCTGAACGGCGGAGCCGGCGACGACCGGATGTGGGGAGGGGGAAACAGCGACTTCTTCACCTTCAACACCGGCTCCGGCAACGACACGATCGTCGACTTCGATCAGGGCAACAAGGCCATCGGCAGCACGGCGGTGGAAAATGACTTGATCGACGTACAGAACTACGGCTTTGCAGACTGGACCGCACTGTCGAACCTGATCCGCGACAACGCCGCCGGCGATGCCGTGATCCATCTCTCCGCCAACGATTCGGTCACGCTCGACGGCGTCCATGCCGCGAGCCTGCATCCGACCGACTTCATCATCTGACGAAGTTGAATCAAAAGCGGCGGTGTTGCTCCGCAAAAAGCGCCGGGCGACATCGGGATTGCGACGGCACGCCGACGAGCTCCACCAATCTTCATCGCAATCAAACTCTATCCCGGATTCCTGCAAATTTCCGCCGTCTATCGAAAGTAGATTCGTCACGGTGAAGCGTGGTCACAGCGCGTCGCGCAAGAAGTTTGCCGGCGTCAACCCGCTTCCGACAATGAACTGGGAGTTACGCCATGCAACATCTGCCGAACGACACCATCGACGTCCTGCTCGACCAGTTTGGACAAATCGAAACCGTTAACGGAGATCCCAACTTTCCGACCGCTACCGACACCTGGGGCGGCAACGACAGCGTGACCGCAACGATCACCCAGCCCGAAGCAGAGGTCACGATCTTCGGCGACGACAACACGACTCTACATGGCCAGTCCCACGGCGGCAACGACACGCTCACGGTCAATTTCAACTATGGCTGGAACGCCGCCCTCGTGGTCGGCGACGCCCAGGCGATGACCGACGACGCCAGGGGCGGCAACGACACCATCGATGTCGAGAACGGCTCGATGTACACCAACGTGCATGCTTTCGGCGATGTCGCTGGCGACATGTCGGGCAGTTCGCACGGCGGCAGTGACACCATCATCGGCGCGGTGGGTTGGCGAGACTACGACAATGTGTACGCCGGCGATGCCGGCGGTTCCATGAGCGGCACGGCGCAGGGCGGCAATGACACGCTCGACATCAGTCTGAACACCATGGAGGGCTCAGCGATAGCCAGCGGCGATGCTATCGGCTCCATCAGCGGCGATGCCATTGGCGGTAACGACAACATCACCTTCACCTTCGGCGCCAACATTGTCTGGACCGGCGGATTTGCGTACGGAGATTCGGCGACCTCACTGACCGACAATGCCCAAGGGGGAGATGACATTCTCACCCTCAAGACCGGTGGCCCTGACACCCTCCAGCTTACGAACCCAGCGCTCTACGGCGATGCTCCGACCATGTCCGGCAATGCTGATGGCGGCAACGATATCCTCACCGGCGGAGCGACCAACGATTTCCTGTATGGCGATGCGAAGGTCTATAACCCCGCGACGCCGGGCTCGATCACCGGCGGCAGGGATATCCTCAACGGCGGCACCGGCAATGACGAGCTTTCGGGCGGAGGAAACAGCGACACCTTCGTCTTCAACACCGGATCCGGTAATGACCTCATCACTGACTTCGATCAAGGCAACAAGGCGGTCGGCAGCACCGCGACCGAGCACGACCTGATCAATGTGGGTGATTATGGGTTTGCGGACTGGACGGCGCTGTCGAGCCTGATCAGCGATAATACCGCCGGCGATGCCGTGATTCATCTGTCGGCGAGCGACACCATCACGCTGGACGGTGTTCACGCCGCCAGCCTGCACCCGACCGACTTCCTCATCTGAGCGAGTTGCTCCGGGAGCAACCATCTTGCCCCGCCTACAGCGGGGCAAGATGCGGGTTACACTTCCTCGTCCTGCAGATCCCCTCAGCACGCGCCACTCGTCCGCTGACACCGGCGGCGGGCCGCTCAGCCTGCTGCCGACGTCGGCCCCCATGCGGCCAATCGTTCAATGGCCGACGCACGGCGTCTTCCGTTGGCATCGGCGGCACGCGCAGCGTCTCTTGCGCGATCGAAATCACGAACGATGACGGCATTGATCCGCCCGTCCAGCGCCTCGATGCGCGCGATCGTGTGCGCGAGCAACTCCGACGCAGAAACCTTGCGTGCGTACAGGGCGCTTAGCAGTGTGCTGATCGAACCGTAGTCCCAGTCAGTGGCATCTGCGGCCAGTCCTGGTTGCATCACGATTCTCCATTGTCTCGCATTACCGTGTCGATGTCGTTCGGCCGCAAATCGATCCTGGTATCGAACATGCAATTTGGGGAATGGAATGAGGAGGCCGCGCAACGGGAACCAGATCTGCTCGCCCGTCGGCGGGACATGGTCGCGGTCGGACGTGCCTTTCGAACCGGCAATGGCGGCGGCGCGACTTGCGAATTCACAATCCGGGATTGTACAATTCTGCGCCTGTTTTGCCCGACGAGTCAAACCGCCTTCGCTCGCGGGGGTCGCGCAATGGGGTGCGAAATTCTTCAATGATTTGTGCTGATTTGTACCGTGCATGGGGTTGTTTTCGCTTTTTTTACCGAGCGTCCTGCGGGGACCGGCGCTTCATGTGGGATCGATGGGCCTGTACGCGCTGCTGCTCGCGTGGCATTGGGGACGGTGAAGCCTGGACACTGACGAGCATGTTCGCCCTGACATTCCTTGGGACCTCGGCCAGCGTTCCATCGGCGGAGCGCAACCATCCGGCCCTCCTGGTCGAGGCAGCGGGCAAGCGTATTCTGGTCGATTGCGGCGAGGGCACGCAGCGCCAGTTGCTGCGCAGCGGCGCCGGCTTTCGGCGGCTTGACCGGATCCTGCTGACGCACGCCCATCTCGATCACGTGCTCGGTATCCCCGGTCTGTTCTCGACGCTGGGGTTACGCCAGAACTCCGACGTGATGACCGTCCATGCAGGGCAGGGTACGCTCGACATCGTCGTCCGCATGCTCTCGGGCCTGTGGGGCGCGGGCAGGGCGCCGATCCCGGTGGAATTCGCGCCGCTGACCGCAGGACAGGTCGTCGATGCCGGCGACTTCACCGTCAACTGCTTTCCGGTCCGCCACCGCGACACCGACAGCTTTGGCTTCTCCTTCCAGAGTCCCACCCGTCGCCACCTTCAGCCCGATCGCCTCGCAGCCCTTGGTGTGCCGGATGGGCCGTTGCGCGGAGAGTTGGCCGCAGGACGGCCTGTCGCGATCGCTGACCGAACCATCGATCCCGATGACGTCCTGGGGCCGCCGAGCGGCGGCAAGAAACTCGTCGTGATCGGCGACACCGAAACTACGGATGGGCTGTCACGATACGTCGCTGACGCCGATGTGCTGGTGATCGAAGCGACGTTCCTCGATCGCGACGCCTCGACCGCGCGGGACTATGGCCATCTCACCGCGCGCGAGGCGGCAGCGTTCGCGGCCGCGAACAACGTCGAACAACTCGTGCTGAACCACATGTCGGGGCGCTATCGGGACGAAGAGCTATTGGCCGAGGCGACTAGGATCTTTCCAAACACGCGGATCGCCGCCGACTTCGACCACATCGTCATCTCACCGGCTTGACGTCACTCATCTCGTCAATCCCGACTTGATCGCGAGGTCCTGCACCTCTTTCGTCGCCTGTATCAGCCTCGGCAGCGCCTGGTCGCGGAAGGTCGGCATGTCCATGCGCATCGCATCGACGGTGACGCTCAATCCCCCGATCACGAGACCCTGGGCGTCGAAGATCGGCGTCGCCAGCGTGCGCAGGCCATAGGCGTTCTCGCCGTCGGAGACGGCATGGCCTTTCTTCTTCACCTGATCGAGCCGGGCGAGCAGGGCATCGAGATCGGTCAGCGTGCGCTCCGACAGCTTGACGCGGGGCCGCAATTCCAGTCGTGCGATCTGCTCGTCCCGTGCCAGATGCGCGAGCATCGCATGACCGAGCGCGGCACTGTAGGCGGGAATGCGCGTGCCCGGACGGCGATCCATCTTGTGCCGGTCGAGGCCCGCGCCGATGCGCGCGAGATAGATCACGTCGCCGCCGTCGAGGATCCCGAGCGAGGCTGCATCGCCGACATCAGGTACGAGATCGCGCAGCAGCGGCTCGACGATCGGGCGCAACGAACCGTGCGACAGCACGGTGTAGCCAAGGTCGAGGCAGGCAACCCCGAGCCGGAACCGGCGGCTTTGCGGAACCGCCTGGACATAGCCGACCTCGACCAGGGTCTGGATCAGCCGGAACGCCGTTCCGCGATCGAGATCGGCGCGTGCGGCAATCTCACTCAGGGTCAGCTCGAAGGCCTCGCTGGTGAAGCTCTTGAGCACCGCGAAGGCCTTGCCGACGGAGGCGACGTGATTCTTTGGATTCTTTGCGCTAGCTTGCGATGCGCGCTTTGCGGCCTTCTTTTCGACCTTGGCCATGCTCTAATGCCTTGCCATGACATGTCGCCCTTGACGTGGCGGCAAGCTGATTTTACGACAGGTCAAGCCAGTAACAAAAGTTCGCATTCCGAACAACAGAGATTTGACGCCCGGAGGAAGTTTGTCGACATCATCACTGCACCCCCATGGCGTGTTCTCCGCCGCGCTGACGCCGCTCGACGCCGAGCTCGCCCCCGATCATGCGCGCTTCGTCGCGCATTGCCGCTACCTGCTCGACGAAGGCTGCGACGGCATCGCGTTGCTCGGCACGACAGGCGAGGCGAACTCCTTCTCGGCTGCCGAGCGGACCGCACTGCTGGAGGCGGTAGTCGCCGCCGGCATCGCGCCGCAGCGACTTCTGCCCGGCACCGGTGTTGCCGCGCTCAGCGAGACCATCGCGCTGACGCGCCACGCGCTCTCGGTCGGCGTCGATACCGTGGTGATGCTACCGCCGTTCTATTACAAGGGCGTCACCGATGACGGCATCTTCGCCTCCTACAGCGAAGTCGTGCAGCGCATCGGCGATGCCAGGCTCAAAATCGTGCTCTACCATATCCCGCAGATGTCGGCGCAGCCGATCTCGCATGCCTTGATCGAGCGGCTGCGCGCGGCTTATCCGTCCACCTTCACCGGCATCAAGGATTCCTCCGGCGACTTCGCCAACATGACCGCGATGGTCGAACGCTTCCCCAGCCTTTCGGTCCTGGTCGGAGCTGATCCGTTGCTGTTGCCGCTGTTGCGCAAGGGTGGCGCGGGCTGCATCACCGCGACCTCCAATCTCATCGCGCGCGACCTTGCCTATGTCTACAAGCACTTTGGCGACAGCGACGACGACGCGGCGCTGAAGGCGGCGCAGGCACGCATCGTCAAGGCGCGCGAACTGGTCTCGCGCTTCCCGCAGATGGCCTCGTTGAAGGCGCTGACGGCCGAACGCACCGGCCATGCCGCATGGCAGCGCCTGCGGCCGCCGCTGGAATCCTTGCCGCCGGGGCAGGTGAAAGAGCTGCTCGCGGATGCGGCGGCATTCGCCGCCGTCGTCTAGCGCGACGCGCCGAGGCGATCCGATGTCCGACCCTTACCGTGATGCGTTGACCGGGCTCGCCGCTATCGTCGGCGACAAGCACGTCATCGCGTCCGGACCCGACCAGGAGCCCTATGTGGTGGACTGGCGCGGACGCTATCACGGTCGCGCCGCCGCCGTCGTGAAGCCCGGCTCGACCGCAGAGGTCGCCTCCGTCGTCAAGTTCTGCGCGGCAAGGCAGCTCGCGATCGTACCGCAAGGCGGCAACACCGGCATGTGCGGCGCCGCGACGCCGGACGAGCGTACGGCCAACGTCGTGATCCGGCTCGACCGCATGCGGGCCGTCCGCGACGTCAGTCCGCTCGCCAACACCATCACCGTGGAGGCCGGCTGCATCCTCGCCGAGGTGCAGAATGCGGCCCGTGCCGTGGATCGCTACTTCCCTTTGAGCCTCGGTGCCGAAGGCTCCTGCCAGATCGGCGGCAACATCTCGACCAATGCCGGCGGCACGGCTGTGCTCCGCTACGGGCCGACGCGCGATCTCGTGCTCGGGCTGGAGGTCGTGCTGCCCGACGGGAGAATTTTGAACGGCCTGCGTGCGCTCCGCAAAGACAACACCGGTTACGCGCTCAAGCAGCTCTTCATAGGCGCAGAGGGGACGCTCGGCATCGTCACCGCAGCCGTGCTGAAACTGTTTTCGCCGCCGCGCAGCTCGGCACTGGCGCTGCTCAAATTGCAGGGCGTCGAGCAGGCGCTTGAGATCATGCAACGCTTACGCGGTGCGGTCGGCGACCGGCTCGGCAGCCTCGAGATCATGTCGCGCTCGCAGATCGAGGTGATCGCGGAGACCGTGCCGCATGTCACGATCCCGTTCGAGCTGACGACGCCGTGGTACCTGATCGTCGAGCTGACCGACACGCTCGCGGGCGTCGATCTCGATGAGCCGCTCGCCACGGTGCTCGCAGCCGCGATGGAGGCAGGGCTCGCCGAAGACGTCATCCTGGCGTCCAACCTCGCGCAGGCGAAGGCGATCTGGGCGGTCAGGCACAGCGTCTCCGAAGGCAACAAGCGCAGCGGCTATGTCGTGTCGCACGACAGTGTGGTGCCGCTGGAGCGTCAGGCTGCCTTCGTCACCAATGTCGAGGCCCGGATCAACGCCGCGGTGCCGCATGCGCGCGTCGTGATGCACGGCCATATCGGCGACGGCAATATCCACGTGATCGCCCTGATCGACCGCGCGCGTTGCCAGGATTCGGACGCAACAGCCGCGCTGGTGGCTGAGATCAACGAGATCGTCGACGACGAGACCGCAGTGCAGGGCGGGGCGATCAGTGCCGAACACGGCATCGGGATCACCAATCGTGGCCGGCTTGCCCGCGTCGCCGATCCCCTCGATATCGAGTTGATGCGCGGCATCAAGCAACTGCTCGATCCCAAGGGCCTGATGAACCCCGGCAAGATCTTCAATGTCGGAGGCACGCGACGATGACAAGCGTCCGCCTGCTTGCCGACGATCTCACCGGCGCGCTCGATACCGCCGCGGAGTTCGTCGGCCTGTGCGGACCGTTCAACGTCACCTGGCCGGAAGCGTCCGCTCCACAGGATTCCGGAAGCCTCGCAATCGACAGCGGCAGCCGCGAGCGGTCGAAGGCCGAGAGCATCGAGATCGTCGGACGGCTGGCGCCGCTGCTCCGCGAGGCGACCATCGCCTACAAGAAGGTGGATAGCCTGCTGCGCGGCGCATGGGCTGCCGAGCTCGGCGCCTGCCTGCGTAGCGGCCATTGGGCGTCGTGCGTGGTCGCGCCTGCCTTCCACTATCAGGGGCGCCGCACCGCGGGTGGCCAGCAATTTGCGCGCACGGTGCAAGGCGACTGGCATCGGGTCGGAGAGAATCTCCTGACCCAATTGCAACTCGAGGGCATCGAAGTGCGGCAGGGCCGGGCCGATACGCTCTCGCAAGGCGGTGTTCAGGTTTTTGATGCCGAGAGCGATATCGAGCTCGATCATGTCGTCGAAATGGGACGGCGCATGCCGGGGCCCGTGCTCTGGTGTGGAAGCGGCGGGCTGGCCGGCGCGCTCGCCCGCAGCCATCGCGCCGATGCGCCGGGCCGGTTGAAGCTGCCGGTGCTGGGGCTGTTCGGCTCCGATCAGGCTGCCACCGCCTCCCAGCTTTCTGCCTGCGGTGATGCCGCCGTCGCGCTTGCGGAAGGTGGGGGCACGACGCACGTCCAACGCAAGCTGGCCGATGACGGCGTGGCGCTGGTCAAGTTCTCCCTCGCCGACGGTCTGACCCGCGCCGAGGCGGCACGGCGGATCGCTCGCGAGATGACGGCGCTGATCGCAGCGCTTGAACCGCCGGGCACGCTGATCGTTGCCGGCGGGGAGACTTTGAAGGCCGCATGCGTTGCCCTTGGCGCGCATGCGCTGCAGGTGACAGGACGTATCGTGCCGGGATTGCCGCGCTCGATCTTGCAGGGCGGCCGCTGGGCCGGCGTCGATGTCATCTCGAAATCAGGCGCATTTGGCACCAGTGAGCTCTGGCGCGATCTGCTCCACATCAATCATTTGCTCAACAAGGAGAGTCCGACATGACCTCTCGCCATCTTGCCATCACCATGGGCGATCCGGCCGGGATCGGGCCGGAGATCATCGTCAAGGCCTGCGTCGGGCTGAAGGACCGGATCGCGACGGGCGATCTGCGTCTGTTGATCATCGGCAGTGGCGCGGCGCTCGATGGCGCGAAAGCTACGCTCAGTGCCGGCATTGCGATCCCGGAAGTGAGCGCTGAGGATCGTGACTGGCCGAACCTCTGCTTCCTCCAGGCCGACGTCGAGGGCGACCCGATCAAGCCCGGCGTATTGAGCGCGGACGGCGGACGCTTCGCCTACAAGGCGATCGAGCAAAGCGTGCGCCTGACGCAGGCGGGACGGACCGCGGCCATCGTCACGGCTCCGCTCAACAAGGAAGCCCTCAACAAGGCCGGCTATCATTTCCCTGGACATACCGAGATGCTGGCGCATCTCACCGGTGTGCGCGGCTCGGTGATGCTGCTCGCCCACGGCAACATGCGCGTCAGCCATGTCTCGACCCATGTGGCACTGGAGGACGTGCCGAAGCGTCTGACGCCGGAGCGCCTGCGCATGGTCATCGACCTCACCAACGATGCGCTGCTGCGGCTCGGCATCGCCAAGCCGAAGATCGCCATCGCCGCGCTCAATCCGCACGCCGGCGAGGGCGGCCTGTTCGGCCGGCAGGACATCGACGTGTCCGCGCCGACGATTGCGAAAGCGGTCGCTGACGGCCTCGACGTCGTCGGTCCCGTGCCCGGCGACACCATCTTCGTCAAGCTGCGCGCCGGTCAGTACGATGCCGCGGTGGCGATGTATCACGACCAGGGGCATATCCCGGTCAAACTGCTCGGCTTCCAGATCGATCCCGCGACTGGCCGCTGGCAGGAGCTCTCCGGCGTCAACATCACGCTGGGCCTGCCGATCATCCGTACCTCAGTCGATCACGGCACCGCCTTCGACATCGCCGGCAAGGGCATCGCCAACGAGCACAGCTTGATCGAGGCCATCGACTATGCCGAACGGCTGGCCGCTGGCGCCTCCGCATCCAAGTGACGAGATCGAGCCCACGATGACCAACGCCTTCACGCCCATCGAAATTCTTCGCCCCGCCGTCCTCGAATTCGGTTGCGGCACAATCACCGCAGCGGCGCGCTTCGCCGAGCGCATCGGCGCCAAACGACCGCTCGTGATCTCCGATCCGTTCAACGCGCGCCGCGTCGACACGCTGGCGCTGCCGGGTGCAGTGAAGGTGTTCGGCGAGGTCAAGCCCGAGCCGGACCTGCCCAATCTCGACAAGGCCGTGGCGATGGCGCGCGAGGTCAAGCCCGATCTCGTCATCGGCTTCGGCGGCGGCAGTGCGATGGATCTCGCCAAGCTGGTGGCAGTGCTCTGTACCTCCGAGGTGGCTTTTGCCGATATCGTCGGTCCCGAGAAGGTGGCCGGCCGCAGCGTGGCGCTGATGCAGATTCCGACCACGTCGGGCACCGGCAGCGAGGCCGGCACCCGCGCACTCGTCACCGATCCCGTCAGCCGAAACAAGCAGGCAGTGCAGAGTCGCTTTATGCTCGCCGATATCGCCATCGTCGATCCAGACCTGACGATGACCGTGCCGGAGGAGATCACTGCGGCCACCGGTGTCGATGCGCTGGCGCATTGCGTCGAGGCCTATACCAGCCGCAAGGCGCATCCGGCGATCGATCTCTACGCGCTCGAAGGCGCCCGGCTGGTCGGCCAATATCTCAAGCGCGCGGTTGCCGACGGCGGCGATCGCGAGGCGCGCGCGGGTCTGGCGCTGGCCTCGCTGTACGGCGGCTATTGCCTCGGGCCGGTGAATACGACCGCCGGCCATGCGGTGGCTTATCCGCTCGGGACGCGCCATCATGTGGCGCACGGGCTCGCCTGCGCGGTGATCTTCCCGCATACGCTGGCGTTCAACATGCCGGCGGCCGAGGCGAAGACGGCGGCGGTGCTCGCGGCACTCGGACTGCCGGCGCAGAGTGATGCGAAGCTTGCCTTCGAGGCGACTTATGGGTTCTGCAGGAATCTCGGCATCGAGATGCGGTTGTCTGCGCTCGGCGTGCCCCGGGACGATCTCGGCGTGATGGCCGACGAGGCGCACGCCATTCGCCGCCTGCTCGACAACAATCCGCGCGACCTCGGGCGGGATGCGATCCTGGGCATCTACGAGGTCGCGTTCTAGTCGTCTCCGCGCACGCGCGCGGCAGCCAATCAACAATAGGAAATGCAGAGGAAACTTCGATGAGATCGATGTGGCTTGTTCTTGCCTCAACCGTGCTGCTGGCGACGTCGCCGGCGAAGTCCCAGGACGGCTATCCGTCCAAGCAGGTGACGGTGATCGTTCCCTTCGCTGCCGGCGGCACCGCGGATATCTTTGCCCGCATGGTGTCCAACCATCTTCAGATGAAGTTCGGCAAGCCGTTCGTGGTCGAGAATGTCGGCGGCGCCGGTTCGATCCTCGGCGTGACGCGGCTGGCGAAGTCTGCGTCTGACGGTATCACGCTTGGGCTTGCCAGCACGTCCGCGCTCGCAATCAATCCCACGCTCTACGGGCCGAAGCTCAGCTACCAACCGGACAAGGATCTGGCGCCGGTCGCCCAGATCAGCGTCGTGCCCAACGTTCTCGTCGTCAACCCCGACAAGATCAAGGCGCGCACCGTGCCGGAGCTGATCGCCTTTCTGAAGGCGAACCCGGACAAGGTCTCGTTCGGCTCGGCCGGCGTCGGCACCTCGCAGCATCTCGCCGGCGAACTGTTTCAGCAGATGACCGGCACCAAGATGGTGCACGTGCCCTACAAGGGCTCGAGCCAGATGCTGACGGATCTGTTGAGTGGCCAGATCGATCTCGCCTTCGACAACGTGCCGCTGCTGCTGCCGCAGGTGAAGACCGGCCAACTCGCGATGCTTGCGACCGCAACGCCCAAGCGCGCCGCCTTCGATCCGGAAATGCCCGCCGTTGCCGAATTCCTGCCCGGCTTCGAGGCCGTGGCCTGGCACGGCTTCTTCGTCCCCGCGGCGACGCCGAAGCCGATCGTCGAAAAGCTCTCCGCCGAGATCCGCGCCTTCATGCAGCAGCCGCAGACAGTGCAGAAGATGGCCGAGCTCGGCGCAGCCGCGGTCGCGGTGGATTCCGAACCGTTCGCGGCCTACATCGCCGCGGAAACCGCACGCTGGAAGAAGGTGATCGAAGCCGCAAACATCAAGCTGGATTAGGAGCCAGGTCGACCGTCTGCCAACGTTCGAAGTGGCTTGGGCCGGATCGCGGCTTGGCGCCTGTCGCGCCGGTCCCGCCAAAGCTTCGTGTATGCGCGAAGCTCGCTCGTCGCATCCTGTCGAGAAGCATAGGATGAAGGCGCTCGAGGAAGAGCGCCACCTCTGACGGTCTGTTTGTGAGCGGCTTACCTGGAGTGGCTGGGGAACTAGGATTCGAACCTAGACAAACAGAGTCAGAGTCTGTTGTGCTACCGTTACACCATTCCCCAACGGAATAGTCGAACAAATTCAATGACTTGTTGACTTGTCCGGCCGCGGCCGACGGCGCTTATCGCGCAAATCACGGCTCAGGCGTGGAGGGTTTCTACCCGCTCGGCTGTGGGCTGGCAAGCGCTGAGGTGCAGGTGTGTTTTGCGGTCCAATCGGGGGCGTGAGCGGCCGGATCTCAGGCTCCGGCGGCGCGCCGCAGCGGCGCGCGACGGTTTGCCTCATCGGAAAATCACGTTTCCCGGTCGGATCGGCGCGCGCTGAATCGTCCTTGGACATGCAACCCAAGGAGATTCGTGATGCCCTATGTCGATGGTTTCGTGCTGGCTGTGCCGAAGGACAAGATCGAGCCCTACAAGGCGCTGGCGAAAACGGCCTGCGCGATCTGGATGGAGCACGGCGCGCTGGATTATGTCGAATGCATCGGCGACGACGTGCCCTATGGCGAGCTCACTTCGTTTCCACGCGCGGTGATGGCCAAGGAGGACGAGATCGTGGTGTTCTCCTGGATCGTCTATCGCGACCGGGAAACTCGCGATGCCGTCAACAAGAAGGTGATGGCGGACCCCCGGCTGAAGCTGGACGGCATGCCGTTTGACGGCAAGCGCATGATCTATGGCGGCTTCACGACGCTGCTGAGGGCGAGCGACGTGGTCGGGTGAGCGCGCGCTGCGCAGCCTCGTAGGGTGGGTACGCTGGCGCTAACCCACCCTATAAGCGGTGCTTGCTTATGCATCGTGGCAATTCGTTTCACCTTGCCGGTATCGGGCCGGCATGCCATCCTCTCATCACCAGGCATAATCAAACGGAGGCGGGCGCTTAGCCGAGCTTTCTAAAAGAAACTGGTTGGGGAAACCCCTTGGGAGGTCTGATTTCATGAGATTGAAGCACGTCACCGGGCTGCTTTGCGCGGCTGCGATGTCCCTTGTGCTCGCTTCAGGCGCGCGAGCGCAGGACAAGGTCGTCAAGATCGGCGCGATCCTGCCGATGTCCGGCGGCACCGCCTCGATCGGCGCGCATGCCAAGGCGGCGCTCGAGGTCGCCATGGACATCATCAACAACGCCCATCCCGAGCTCGGCAATCTGCCGCTGGCGAAGAACGCAGGCCTTTCCGGCCTTGGCGGCGCCAAGATCGAGATCGTGTTCGCGGACAACCAGGGCAACCCGGCGACAGGCCAGAACCAGGCGCTGCGTCTGATCACGGAGGACAAGGTGGCCGCTTTGTTCGGCTCCTATCAGTCCGGCGTCACGCTGACCTCGAGCGCGATCGCCGAGAAATACGGCATTCCCTTCCTGAACTCCGAGTCGGTCGCCGCCAATCTCACCGAGCGCGGCTTCAAATGGTTCTTCCGCACCACGCCGATCGCCACCGACTTCGCCAAGGCCTATGTCGATTTCCTCGCCGACATCAAGGCGCAGGGTGCCAAGACCGATGCAATCGCACTGGTTCACGACAACACCGAATACGGCACCTCTGTCGCCAACACCATCAGCGCCGCCTTCAAGGACAAGGGGCAGGCCATCGCAATTGACGTCGCCTATCCCGTCAACGCCACCGATTTGCAGGGTCAGGTGCTCCAGCTCAAGGAGAAGAAGCCCGACGTCATCATCATGATCAGCTACACGTCGGACGCGATCCTGTTCGCCAAGACCATGCAGTCGCTCGACTACAAGCCGCCCGTGCTGCTCGCCGACGACGCAGGCTATTCCGATCCGTCCTTCATCAAGGCGGTCGGCAAGATTTCGCAGGGCGTCTTCAATCGCTCGTCCTGGGCGGTGGGTCCGTCCGGCTCGCCGTCCGCCATCATCGCCGACATGTACAAGAAAAAGAGCGGCGAGGAGATGGACGACACCGTCGGCCGCCAGATGCAGGGCTTCTTCGTGCTGGCCGACGCGATCGACCGCGCCGGCTCGACCGATCCCGCCAAGATCCAGGCCGCGCTGAAGGCGACGGATCTGAAGCCCGAGCAATTGATGATGGGCTACAAGGGCGTGAAGTTCGACGACAAGGGCCAGAACGTGCTCGCCTCCGGCCTCATCATCCAGCTCCAGGACGGCGAGAACTACACCGCGGTGTGGCCCAAGGCCAATGCCGAGAAGGCGCCTGTGCTGCCTTACAAGGGCTGGTGAGATTTAAAGGCGGGGCTGAGCGCTCCGCCATTCCCATGATGATTTGATCAGAGCAACGCGGCTCATGTCCTTTGTACTCGTGCAGGTGATCGTCGGCGGGCTTCTGCTTGGCGCCGTCTACGCCCTGTTTTCCTCCGGCCTCACGCTGGTGTGGGGCATGATGAACATCGTCAATTTCGCGCATGGCGATTTCGTCATGCTCGGCATGTACGTCGCCTACGTCGTCTACACGCTGTTGGGGGGAGGGCCGATCCTCGGCGCGCCGCTGGCGACGCTGGTGCTCGCGACGGTCGGTGTCGTGGTCTATTTCGCCCTGATCCGCGACATCATGAAGGGGCCGATGCTGGCGCAGATCCTCGGCACTTTCGGCCTGGCGCTGCTGTTGCGCTATTCCGTGTTCTGGTGGTTCGGCGCCAACTTCCTGTCGATGCCCCCGAATATCGTGGGCGGCACTTATGCGTTTGCCGGCTTGCGCATCGAGGCCTCGCGGCTGCTTGCCGGCGTGGTCGCGCTGCTCGTGACGCTCGGGCTGCATCTGCTGCTGACGCGGACCTCGCTCGGCTCGAAAATGCTGGCGGTGGCGGAGGATCAAACAGCGGCTCAGCTGATGGGCATCCGGCCCGACACCATGCAGGCGATCGCCTGGGCGATTGCGGCCGGCGCCACCGGGCTTGCCGGCGCGCTGATTGCGAACTTCTTCTACATCGTGCCGACCGTCGGCGAGACGCTCGGCATCGTCGCCTTCGTCACGGTGTCGCTCGGCGGTTTTGGGAGCGTGCCCGGCGCGCTCGTCGCAGGGCTCCTGATCGGGGTGATCGAGTCACTGTCCGGCTATCTGATCGGCGCGATCTACAAGGACATCGTCGTCTATGTCCTGTTCCTGCTCTTCCTCTGGTTCCGGCCACAGGGCCTGATGGGGAAGATGTGATGAGAAAGCTGTGATGCGGCGCTTGATCTGGCTCTCGGTCGTCGCAGCGATTGCGATCGCCTATCCGCTGCTGCTGTCCTCGCCGTTCCAGCAGCGCTTGGGCGCACTGGTGCTGCTTTATGCGATTGCGGCGTCGGCCTGGAACATCGTCGGCGGTTATGCCGGCCAGGTTTCGGTCGGACACGTCGTGTTCTTCGGCTGCGGCGCCTATGCCGCGATGGGGTCCTATGTAAAATTTGGCCTGTCGCCCCTGTTCGGCATTCCCGGCGGGATCGTGCTGGCGGTGGGGTTGGCTGCGATCATCGGTGTGCCGACGCTGCGCCTGTCCGGCCATTATTTCAGCATGGCGACGATCGCGGTCGCCGAGACGATGCGGCTGATCGTCACCAACACCGATTGGTTAGGCGCGGCCGTCGGGCTCTCTGGTCCAACTGTCCCGCGCAACATCTTCGATCTCTCGTTCCTGTCGTCGCTGCCGTACTATTATCTCTTCCTGCTCATCCTCGCGATCACGCTTCTGATCACGTGGTGGATGACCAACAGCCGGATGGGGTTTTACCTGCGCGCCATCAAGGATTCCGAACGGGCCGCGCGCTCGCTCGGTGCACCTGCGAGCCGTACCAAGCTCTATGCCTACATGCTGAGTGCGGCGCTGACGAGCGTCGCCGGCGCGCTCTACGCCATGATGTTCGGCTTCGTCGATCCCGAGTCCGGGTTCGGCATCCTGATCTCGGTGAAAATCCTGATCATGGCGGCGCTGGGCGGGGCAGGGCTGCTGTTCGGACCGCTGGTGGGCGCCGCGATCCTGGTGCCGCTGGAGGAGATCTCCAACAGCTGGCTCGGCGGCAAGGGCGCCGGGCTCACCTTCGTGCTCTATGGCGCGATCATCGTGGTGATCGCGCGCTTCCAGCCGGGCGGTCTGCTCAGCCTGTTCACGCGGCGCAGCAAGCCCAGCAAGGATACGGGAGCAGGCCATGCTCCTTGAGGCGTGCGGGATCACCAAGGCGTTCGGCAGCTTCAAGGCAGTGGACGATGCTTCCGTCACGCTGGAGCAGGGCGACATCCTCGGCCTGATCGGCCCCAACGGCGCGGGCAAGTCCACGTTCTTCAACTGCCTCACCGGCGATCTCAAGACCACGTCCGGCCGCGTCCTGTTCGAGGGCCGCGACATCACCGACCTCACGCCGGAGCTGCGCGCCGGGCTTGGGCTCGCCCGCACCTTCCAGGTGCCGCAGACATTTGAAGGCATGACGGTGCTCGAGAACGTCATGATCGGCGCCTTCCTGCGCACGGCGCATCGCAAGGAGGCCGAGACCAAGGCGCGCGCCGTGCTCGAGCGGGTCGGCATGATCAGGCTTGCGGATGCACCGGCGCGCTCGCTCGGCACGCCCGGCCGCAAGCGGCTGGAGATCGCGCGCGCGCTCGCGACCGAGCCAAAGGTGCTGCTGCTCGACGAAGCCATGGCCGGTCTCAACGCGCATGAAGTGAGGCTCGCCATCGACCTCGTCCGCGACATCCACCGTTCCGGCATTACGCTTGTGATCGTCGAGCACATCATGGAAGTGATCATGTCGCTCGCGAGCCGCGTGATGGTGTTCCACCAGGGCAAGGAGATCGCCCGTGGGGCACCCCGCGAAGTCACGTCCAGCCCGGCGGTGATCGAGGCCTATCTCGGCAAGCGCGCGGCCAAGGCGGCCGCCGGCCACACGCCGGTCGAATTGATGGGCGGGCCGGACCTATGAGCGGGGCATTGCTCAGGATCGAGCATCTGGAGGTGCGCTACGGCGACCTCATCGGCGTCTCCGACGTCTCGCTGGAGGTTCCCGAAGGCAGCGTCGTCGCGCTGCTCGGCTCCAATGGCGGCGGCAAGACCACGACGTTGAACGCCATCGCCGGCCTCATTCCCGTGCATTCCGGATTGATCCACTTTCGCGGCGAGGACATCGCCGGCGAGAGGGCGTTTGCGATCGTGCGCAAGGGGCTGGCGTTGTCGCCGGAGGGCTGGCGGCTGTTCGTGCAGCAGAGCGTGGAGAACAATTTGCTGCTCGGCGCAACGCCGCTGCACGACAAGTCGCTCCGGGCCACGCTGCTGGAGCGCGTCTACGAGTTCTTTCCGCGGTTGAAGGAGCGCCGCAACCAGCGCGCCGGCACCATGTCCGGCGGGGAACGGCAGATGCTCGCGGTCGGCCGCGCGCTGATGAGCGAGCCGAAACTGCTGATGCTGGATGAACCCTCGCTCGGTCTTGCGCCGGCGATCGTCGAATCCATGTACGAGACGTTCGGCCGCCTGCATCGCGAGGGTCTGACCATCCTGCTCGCCGAGCAATCGATCGAGCTCGCGCTGGAAGTCTCCGATTTCGCCACCGTGCTCCAGGTCGGCAAGAGCGTGCTGTCAGGCACGGCCGCAGCGCTCGCGCAGGACCCGCAGGTGCAGAAGGCTTATCTTGGGGTGGACTGACTGATTTCCGCCTGAAGCAGCAGCAACAGGCAGCCGGCGAGCCGCGTCTCCATCTCCTTCGTCCCGAGCGACAGCGGCCCGGGATCGTTGAGGATCGCATTCACCAGCGTGCCCAGCACGATTTGGAAGCCGAACGCAATGGTGCGGACTTTGGCGGCCTTACGCCCTTTGCCCATCGCCGGCAGCAGGAGAGGGGTGGCGCGTTCGGTGGTCGCTTTCGCAAGAGCCTTAAATGCTGTCCATTTGTCCGGGCGGGTGTCGTCATGCTGGAGCGCTGCGCGCAGCACGCCCTCGTGGTTGCGCATCCAGATGATGATGCCGCTGACGATGATTTGGCAGAGCTTGTCGAGGCCCGCATCGGGCGACGGCCGCCTGATCTCGGCCAGCCGCTGCTCGCCGTCGCGCGCGGCCAGTGCCATCAGCGCGTTGAAATAGGCTTCCTTGCTTTCGAAGCGGCTGTAGAAGGCGCCGACGGTGGCACCGACTTCGGTGCAGAGCGCTGCGATCGAAAGCTCGGCGAGGCTGCGCCTCCGCAGCATCTCCGCGCCGGCGCGCAGCAGCGCCAGCGTTGTCTCGCGGCTGCGCTTCTGGCGCGACGGGACGACGCCGGGCAGGTCGAAATCACGAAACCCGGGCTGTTCCGAACGTGGCTGCTTCCGCACTTGCATCCGGGTTAAATCATAATCATAATTCGGATTATAATCTAGACGACGACGAGCCGCGGGTCAACCCGTGGCCGTCGGCGGCCATCCAGGCCAGCCGACAGGGAGGATCAGATGAGCGCAGGCAGCAACACGCCGTTCCGCGGCACCGTCGGCAAGACAGTTGCGGACTCAAAGCCTTGGTGGCCGGAGGCGCCGAGGCCGCCCGAGGGCGCGCCGAACATTTTGGTCGTGCTGTTCGACGACGTCGGCTTCTCCGATTTCGGCTGTTACGGTTCCGCGATCAAGACGCCGACCATCGACAGGCTCGCCGCCGAAGGGCTGCGTTACTCCGGCTTCCACACCACCGCGATGTGCTCGACCACGCGCGCGGCACTGCTCACCGGGCGCAACCATCACTCCGTCGGCGTCGGATGCCTTGCCAATTTCGATTCCGGCTATCCCGGCTACCGCGGCAAGATCGCGCGCGAGGCGGGGACGCTCGCCGAGATGCTGCGCACCCACGGCTATCGCAACTACATGGTCGGCAAATGGCACGTGACGCCGCTGACCGAAAGCGGCGCCACCGGCCCGTTCGACGGCTGGCCGCTCGGTCGCGGTTTTGATCGCTTCTACGGCTTCCTCGATGCCGAGACCGACCAGTACGCGCCGGAGCTCGTCTCCGACCACACGCAAATCGATCCTCCGGGGACGTATGCCGATGGCTATCATCTGACCGAGGACCTGATCGACCAGTCGATCCGCTTCATCGGTGATCACGTCGCCGATCGTCCCGACATCCCGTGGCTCACCTGGGTGGCGCTGGGGGCCTGCCACGCGCCGCACCAGGCACCGGCCGAGATCATCAGGAGCTACGACGCGACGTTCTCACACGGCTGGGACATCGAGCGCGAGCAGCGGCTGTCGCGTCAGAAGGCGATGGGGCTGGTGCCGGAGGGAACGCGGATGCCGGCGCGCAATGACGGCGTGAAAGCCTGGGAAGATCATTCGGCCGACGAGCGTCGCGTCTTCACGCGCCTGCAGGCGGCTTTTGCCGGCATGCTCGATCATTCCGATCGTCATCTTGCGCGCCTTGTCTCATTCCTGGAGATGGCCAACATCCGCGACAACACGGTCATCATCGTGATGTCCGACAACGGCGCCAGCCAGGAGGGCGGACCGCTCGGCTTCGTCAACGCGATGGGTCCGTTCAACTTCAAGCCGGAGCCGATCGCGGAGAAGCTGAGCCGTATCGATGACATCGGCGGGCCCGACACCCACAGTAATTTTCCGCATGGTTGGGCGATGGCGTCCAACACGCCACTGCGGCGCTACAAGCAGAACACCCATGGCGGCGGTATCCGTGATCCCTTCGTCATCAACTGGCCGAAGCAGATCGCGGCCAAGGGAGAGCTGCGGCACCAGTTCGTGCACGCAACCGACCTCACGCCGACGCTGCTGGAGCTGATCGGCATCGAGGCGCCCGCCGAGATCGCGGGCTGCCGGCAGATGCCGCTGGAAGGCGAGAGCTTTGCGCGTTCGATCGCGGACGCGTCCGCTCCTTCAAAGAGCTCGCCGCAATATTTCGAGATGTTCGGCCATCGCGGCCTTTGGCAGGGCGGCTGGAAGGCGGTCGCCTTCCATCCATCGGGCACGCCGTTCGATAGCGACAAATGGGAGCTGTTCCATCTCGATGAGGATTTCTCCGAGACCGATGATCTTGCGGCGAAAGAACCGGAGCGCCTGGCAGCGATGATCGCGGCATGGTGGGAGGAAGCCGAGAAGCACAAGGTGCTGCCGCTCGACGACCGCTTCGGGCCGCGCTTTGCGGAGAATGCCGCGCGCTTCCATGGTGCGCGCTATCATTTCGTCTTCCATGCCGGCATGGGTCATGTGCCGACCGATGTCGCGCCTGATGTGCGCAGCCGCAGCTACACGATCGAGGCGCATGTCGAGATCGACGAGGCGGGTGCCGACGGCGTGCTGATCTCGCATGGGGATGCGACGTCCGGCTATAGCCTCTACGTCAAGGACGGCCATCTCGTGCACGACCTCAACATCGGCGGCAGTCACCAGATCGTCCGCTCGGAGCGCAAGGTACCGTCGGGCGCGCGGCGTCTCGGCGTTCACGTTGAGAGTCTTGTGCGCAAGGAGCCGCCGGCCAAGGGCTCGCGTACCGGCGTCACCGACTACACGCTCCTGATCGACGGTGAGAAGGCGGGATCGCTGCAGACCCAGCTCGGATTCCACACGCTGATTTCGTGGTCTGGCCTCGACATCGGCCGCGACCGCGGCAGCCCGGTGTCGCATTACGAGGCGCCGTTCGAATTCGAAGGACGGCTCTCGCGCGTCAGCGTGACCATGCACAACGACCAGAAGCTCGACGGCGACGCCGTCGGCAACGCGCAGATGGCTCGGCAGTAACGGCAGGCTTGCGGGCTGCGAGGGCGCTCGGCCATCATGGTTCGAGACGCCCGCCCTGGCGGGCTCCTCACCATAAGGGTTTGAGATTTGCCGCGCGCTGAAACCTCATCCTGAGGAGCCCGCGAAAGCGGGCGTCTCGAAGGATGGACCGCAAGGAGAAAACTCCTGCGGCAATTGGCGAAAAAGAAGCGCGCTACTTGATCTTGTCGTAAGCGGCCGCGAAATCGCCGAGCGGCATCGGGATCGCGATCGTTTCCTTCGCCATGTTCTGGAAGGAGACCTTGAGCTGTTTGCCCGACCGCAAGGTCGCAAGCAGGTCCGGCGCGATCGGGGTCGAGGCGTAGCAGCCGCGGTTCTCGCAGGTCTGGATTGGGAGATCGACCGTCTTGCCCTCGTCGACCTGGAGCTTGGCGCCGATGGGAAGGTTGAGGCCGAGCGGCAATTGCAGCAGCGCCACCGGTGTGCGGGTGTCGGGCGCAATGCGGATGTTGATCAGGACGATGGTCTGGCCGGTCTTGGTCAGCACCGCGTTCTGCTCCATCGCGCATTCGAGCGGCGCATCGCGGCTGACGCTGGTACAGCGCACGACCCAGCCGGCCTGCTGCGCCGGAGAGCCCTCAGCCTGCGGTTGCGTCGGAGCCGGTGCGGGCTGTGCCGCCGGGGCAGGGGGAGCTGCGTTCTTCTTGGCGCCCTGCTGGGCATACGCGGCACCCGTCGACAACAGGAGCGCGGCGGCAAGGGCGGCAAGTCTGGATTGCATGGACATGGCAAAACCGCGTTGGCGTGAACCGGGGTCTCGCTCGCTGTAGCGTCGCCAGGCGCGCGGTGCAAGCTGCTACTCGGCAGCTTCCTTAACGGTGCCGTGCGCGATCGTCTCGTCGCCTTCGCCGTCACCCTTACGTCCCCAACCCGAGAACCAGTTGTTGAGCTCGTCGAGATAGAGATAGACGACCGGGGTGGTGAACAGCGTCAGCGCCTGGCTGACGATCAGGCCGCCGACCATGGCGTAGCCGAGCGGCTGGCGGATCTCCGCGCCGGTGCCGTGACTGAGCATCAGCGGCACGCCGCCGAGCAGGGCAGCCATCGTCGTCATCATGATCGGACGGAAGCGCAACAGCGCTGCCTGCCGGATCGATTCCGCCGGCGTCTTGTGCTCGTCGCGCTCCGCGGCGATGGCGAAGTCCACCATCATGATGCCGTTCTTCTTCACGATGCCGATCAGCAGAATAATGCCGATCAAAGCAATGAGGCTGAACTCGAAACCGGCCGCCATTAGGATCGCGAGCGCCCCGACGCCGGCCGAGGGCAGGGTCGAGAGAATCGTGATCGGATGGATGTAGCTCTCGTAGAGGATGCCGAGGATCAGATAGACCACGACCAGCGCCGCGAGGATCAGGAGCGGCACGGTGCCCAGCGACTGCTGGAACGCCTGTGCCGTGCCTTGGAAGCTCGAATTGAGCGTTGGCGGCGCACCGAGATCGGCCATCGCCTTCTGCACGGCCTCCGTGGCCTGGCCGAGCGCGACGCCTTGGGCGAGGTTGAAGCTGATCGTGATCGCCGGGAACTGGCCCTGATGACTGATCGAGAGCGGGCGGACCGGATCGGTGCTCCAGGTCGCAAACGTCGACAGCGGCACCTGGTCCCCGGTCAGCGGCGATTTCAGATAGAGCTTGTTCAGGCTTTCGAGGCTGCCCTGCATCTCCGGGAGGATTTCCAGGATCACCTTGTAGGTGTTGAGCTGGGTGAAATACTGCGTGACCTGGCGCTGGCCGAAGGCGTCGTACAGCGTGTCGTCGATCAGCTGAGGCTGGATGCCGTAGCGCGCTGCGGTATCGCGGTTGATCTTGAGCTGAACCGTGGTGCCCCGGGTCTGCTGGTCGGTCGCGACGTCGCGCAGTTGCGGCAACGTCTGCATCTTGGCGAGGATCTTCGGCGCCCAGTCGTTGAGCTCGGCCAAATCGGCGTCCTGCAACGTGAACTCGAACTGCGTGCGCGTCGGCCGGCCGCCGAGCCGGACGTCCTGGGCCGCCTGCATGTAGAGACGGGCGCCCGACACCTTCTCGAGCTGGGGACGCAGCCGCGCGATGATCTGCTGCGCCGAGGTAGTGCGGACGCCGAGCGGCTTCAGCGTGATGAACATGTTGCCGTTGTTGCCGGCGCGGCCGCTGCCGCCGATATTCATCGCGATCGTTGCGACGTCGGGATCGTCCATCACGATCTTGCCGAGCTCGACCTGGCGGCGCTGCATCTCCGCGAACGAGATGTCCTGGGAGGCTTCCGAGGTCGCGGTGATCAGGCCGACGTCCTGCTGCGGGAAGAACCCTTTCGGGATCAGGACGAACAAATAGACCGACAAAGCAAGGGTTGCGAAGAAGATCGCGAGCGTCGTGCGGCGCCAGGCCAGGGCATGGTCGAGCACCCATTCGTAGCCGCGCAGCATCGCATCGAAGCCGCGCTCGCTCCACTGATAGAACTTGCCGTGGGTCACCTCGCCATGGGCGCGCAGGAAGCGCGACGCCATCATCGGCGTCAGGGTCAGCGACACGAACATCGAGACGAAGATCGTCATCGCCAGCACGACGGCGAATTCGCGGAACAGGCGCCCGATGATGCCGCCCATCAGCAGCAGCGGAATCAGCACCGCGACCAGCGAGATACTGATCGACACGATGGTGAAGCCGATTTCCTTGGAGCCCTTGAAGGCGGCCGCCATCGGCGATTCGCCTTCCTCGATGTAGCGGGTGATGTTCTCGAGCATCACGATGGCGTCGTCGACGACGAAGCCGACCGCGATGGTGAGCGCCATCAGCGACAGATTGTCGAGCGAATAGCCGACCACCCACATCAAGGCGCACGCGCCCAGCAGCGCCAGCGGAACCGTGATGGTGGGAATGACGGTCGCCCAGAAACTGCGCAGGAAAATGAAGATGACCATGACCACCAGCGCAATGGTCAGCAGCAGCGTGAACTGGACGTCCTCGACGGCGGCGCGGATGGTCGTGGTGCGGTCGCTGATGAGCTCGATCTTGATCGCGGGCGGTATCGCGGCCACGAGGCGAGGCAGGGTGGCCTTGATCCGGTCGACGGTCTCGATCACGTTGGCGCCCGGCTGCTTGAATATCACCAGGAACACGCCGCGCTTGCCATTGGCCCAGGCCGCCTGCTTGGCGTCTTCAGCGCCACTGACCGCCTGGCCGATGTCGCGGATTCGCAAGGGACCGCCATTGCGATAGGCGATGATGACGTCGTTCCAGTCCTTGGCCTGGGTCAGCTGGTCATTGGCGTAGATCGTGTAGGCGCGCTTCGGGCCGTCGATATTGCCTTTGGGGCTGTCGACCGTGGTGATCGCGATCTGGCTGCGCACGTCCTCCATCGACAGGCCCTTGGCGACGAGTTTCGCCGGATCGATCTGGATGCGGATGGACGGTTTCTGCTGGCCGCCGATGAACACCTGCGCGACGCCCGAGAGCTGGCTGATCTGCTGGGCGAGCTGGGCATCGACCGCGTCGCTGACGCTGGTCAGCGGCAATGTATCGGAGGTCGCCGACAGCAGCAGGATCGGCGCGTCGGCCGGGTTGACCTTGCGGTAGGTCGGCGGCGAGGGCAGATTCTTTGGCAGCTGGCCGCTCGCGGCATTGATGGCGCCCTGCACGTCATTGGCGGCGCCGTCGATGCTGCGGTTGAGGTCGAACTGGATCGTGATCGACGCCGTGCCCAGATAGCTCGTCGAGGTCATCTGGGCGATGCCCGGGATCTGGGCGAATTGCCGTTCGAGCGGCTGGGCCACCGACGAGGCCATGGTCTCCGGGCTGCCGCCCGGCAGATTGGCGGTGATCTGGATGGTCGGGAAGTCCACCTGCGGCAGCGGCGCGACCGGCAGCAGGGGATAGGCGACGAGACCGACGAAGAGAATGCCGGCCATCAGCAGCGAGGTGCCGATGGGATAACGGATGAAAGGTGCCGAAATCCCTCCCGCGTTCATTCCTGTCGAACCTTGTTCTGGGCCGGATCCGTACTCGCCACGGCCGTGGAGACGAGGCTTCCCGGCTGGACCTTGAATTGGCCGCCGGTGATCACTTGTTGCCCGGGCGTCAGCCCTTCGTCGATGACCGAACGCCCGTCGATGCCGTAGCTGACCTTGATCTTGTGCATCTCGGCCTTGTTGTCCTGATTGACGGTATAGGCATAGAGGCCGTTGGTGGAGTGCTGGACCGCGTCATCGGGAACGACGGTCGCATCTTTCAAGGTGCGCACCAGAAGGCGCGTCGACACCGACTGCCCGGGCCACAGCGCGTGGTCCTTATTGTCGAACACCGCCTTGAGCCGGATCGTCCCGCTGCTCGTGTCGACCTGATTATTGATGACCGCGAGCTTGCCCTCGGCCAGCGTCTTCTTGCCGTCGGTGGTGAAAGCGATCACCTTGAGCGCGGCGGCCTTCTGGCCCTCGCTGATATAGGGAAGCTGATCCTCCGGCGCCGTGAAGATCACCGAGATCGGCTCGACCTGCGATATCGTGACGATGCCGGTCTGCGTCGAGGCGTTGACAATGTTGCCCACGTCGACCTGGCGCAGGCCCGCGACGCCGGTGATCGGTGCCTTGACCTGGGTGTAGTCGAGCTGGGTCTGGGCGTTGGAGATCGCGGCATCGTCGGCGGCGATCTGCGCAGTGAGCTGGGCAACCGTGGAGCGCTGGGTGTCGACCCGCTGTGCGGTGGCGAATTCGCCGAGCTTCATGGCGCGCTGGAGCTCGAGATTGGCGTTGGCCAGGTTCGCCTCGTCCTGGGCCCTCTTGGCCTTGGCCTGGTCGAGCGTGGCTTGATAGGGGCGGGGATCAATCGAGACGAGAAGCTCGTCCTGCTTGACGATCTTGCCTTCGGTGAAGGCGATCTTGTCGATCTGGCCATCCACCCGCGTCCGGACTTGTACGGTGTTGAAGCCCGCAACCGTGCCCAGACCGGTCAGGTAGACCGGGAAGTCGACCTTCTGGACCGGCGAAACACTCACGAGGACGGCGGGCGGGCGCTGCGGACCCTTCTGCGCGGTCTGGGTTTTTGCGGCGTCGGGCGAGCCGAATTTGTGCCAACCATAGTAACCCGCGGAGGCCACGGCCGCGATGATCAGAATCCAGAGGATCGGCCGGGACTTTTTCATATCGTCTCGTGTCGGCTCTCGTGCCCTAAGCTACAATCATTGGGTTCCAAGGCGCCTGTATAATACACGCCAAGTTCCAGAGTAAACAGCACTATCGGTTGAGAATCCTAAACAATTGGAAAGCTTTGCACTGTCTAGGCAGCTCCGTGGCGCTACGGTGTGCAGCACTGCATTTTCCCGGCGTGAACGATCAGCGTGCAAACCTTGTGCAATGCTCGAAAGCGGTGTGCGCCACGCTGAATGGCGCCGCGCAGAGCCGCCGGGGCGGACGCTTTACAAGAACGGTTCTAAACCGTGCAGAGGCCGTTTCGGTTGTCAGGAAAATCGGCATCGTTCATATCGGCCCCGCCACCAGAGGGAGCGCAGGATGGACGAGCTGAACGGCAAGCTGATCGCGTGTCAGATTCTGATCACGGGACTGATCGCACGCGTTGCCAACGAGCAGCGTGATCCCCTGCGCTTCCTCACGGACTTCCGCGACGAGATCAAAGCCGTCGTCAACGGCGTCAACATCGCCGGCATGGACGATAGCGATCGCGTGCGCGCCGTGGCGCAGAAGACCATCGACGAATTGTTCTCGCTGATGAAGCCGCCGAGCAGCGATTGAGCTGCAACACGCTACCGTGTGAAGCAAGGCGCGTGCAGATCAACTGCATCACTATGTCGCGCGGATTTAGATCGATTACAAAGCTCGATTTTAGAATCGATTTGAACTGGACGATTTCAAGTGATCGAACGGATCACACTGCATTGACCTGCATTTTCTCGATCGATAGCACCGGCCCATCGTTCATCGCGCATGTTGCGGATCGATGAATTCAAGATGGGGTGCGTTGGGATGGAGCTGGCAGTTGTGCCGCGATCGTTGCGTTCGATCGCAGGGGGGCATTCGGTTGAGAACAAGTTCGATGGGCATTCTGGCAAGGCGGTTTCTGCCGTTGCAGGATTGATCGCGGTGGCGTCGGTGTCGAGCGGCGCAGAGGCGCAGCAGTCGAACCTGCCGCCGGTGACGGTCGACGCTCCCGTCGCGCGTCCGCGTCCCGCGGTTTCGAAGCCGACGCCGGATCAGGTCCGCGCGCGCAATGCGCTTCGGCGCGCCGCGCAGCGGCAGCAGGCGGCGCAGCAGACCGCGCCCACGGTCCCGGCCGGCGAAGTCGATCGCAATCCCTATTCCGATCCGGCGGCGCCCTACAAGGTCGACCACGTCCAGGCCTCCGGCAAGTTTCCCGAGCCGATGCTGAACACGCCGAAGACCATCACGGTGCTCAGCAAGGAAGTGCTCGAGGACAAGAATGCCACGACGCTGAAGGAGATCGGCCGTTCGACCGCCGGCGTGACGCTGGGATCGGGTGAGGGCGGCAACGCCTTCGGCGACCGCTTCTTCATCCGCGGCTTCGACGCGCGAAACGACGTCTTCATCGACGGCATCCGCGATCCCGCGGTCTCGATCCGCGAGAACTTCTTCACCGAGCAGATCGAGATTCTGCGCGGGCCAGCCTCGTCCTATGCCGGCCGCGGCACCGCCGGCGGCGCCATCAACATCGTCACCAAGCAGGCCGGCGACACCAACTTCAAGCGCATGGATACCGAGTTCGGCACCGACAGGACCAAGCGCGTCACGATCGATGTCAACCAGGTGATCGATCCGACCTTCTCGGTGCGCACCGGCGGCATGTTCCAGGATGCCAACGTCGCCGGCCGCGACTACGTCACCGACAATCGCTGGGGCAGTTTCATCTCGACCAAGTACACCCCGACCAGCGACATCAAGATCACCACGAACTACGTCCATACCGATCTCAGCGGCCTGCCGGATTTCGGCGTGCCTTATTACAAGAAGGGTAACGTGCCGGTGACGTCCGCCGGCATTCCGCGTGGAAACTGGTACGGCTTCCTCAACCGCGACTTCCAGACCGCGCGGCAGGATTTCGGCACCGGCACGATCGAGTACAAGGTCAACGAGGCCATCACGCTGAGCAGCAAAGTGCGCGGCGAGCACTCGCTGCTGAACTACATCGGCACGCTGCCGCAGAACCCGAATACGACCAGCCCCAATCCCTTGCTCTGGACCACGACGGCCAGCGCGCAGAGCCGGCTGCAGAACGTGGACGTGTGGGCCAACCAGAACGAGGCCACGTTCAAGCTCGACACCGGCGGGGTGAAGCACACTGCCGTATTCGGCGTGGAATATGCGAACGAGAACATCTCGATCGACCGTTACGCCGGCCTCGCGTCGGAACTGGCCGGCAGCGCCTTCACCAGCACCGGCGCCGTTACAGGGGTCAATCTCTATTCCCCCCAGTACACCAACATCCCGTTCGGATCGCCGTCGTTGACCGGAAATCCGACGCGCTATGGTGTCAACACCAGCAGCGTGTACGTCATGGATACCGCCAACTGGCAGGACACGATCATCGTCAATGGCGGCATCCGTTACGACGGCTACAACATGAGCTCGTCGACCAACTCGCCGAATTACCTGAAAATGAACGCCGACCTCGTCAACTACAACGTCGGCCTGGTCTACAAGCCGACGTCGATCGGCAGCGTCTATGCGGCCTATGCGACCTCGGCCAATCCGTTCGGCTCGGAGCTTGACGCGACCGGCACCGACTACGGTGGCGTTCCGGCCAACACGGCCATCCTGCTCGGGCCCGAGCGCAACAAGGCGGCCGAACTCGGCACCAAATGGGAGCTGGCGGATCGTCACCTGCTGGTCAGCGCTGCGCTGTTCCAGACCACGAAGGACAATGCGCGCGAGACAAACGCCGCGGGCCTGCTCACGTCGAACGCTGCCTACCGCATCCAGGGCATCGACATCGAGGCCGAGGGCAAGATCACCGATCGCTGGAGCATCTTCGGCGGCATCGTGCTGATGCAGTCGAAGGTCACGCAGAGCAACATCGCCTCCAACCTCGGCCTGCAGCTCGCCAACGTCGCGCACCAGTCGTTCAGCATGCTGACCAAGTACAAGTTCGATGGCGGCTGGGAGCTGGGCGGGCAGGCGGTGTACCGCTCGAAAGTCTATGGCGGCACGTTCGCGGCCAATACCGGCAACGAGCTCGCGAGCTACTGGCGCTTCGACGCGTTCGTCGAGAAGAAGATCGACAAGAACTGGACCATGAAGTTCTACGCGCAGAATCTCACCAACAAGCTCTACTACGATACGCTCTACCGCAGCGCCGTGCCGTTCGTGGCGGTCGCGCCGGGCCGGGCATTCTATCTCGTGACGACGACGAAGTTCTGATTTCGTCTATCCAAGGCTGGGATGTCCGCCATGGCGGGCATCCCTCCACCTTCCGCATCCGATGGTGAGAGTGCGTGCCACCGGTGTCCGAGGGACAAAATCGGCATCAGTTTAGAACGCTTACAAACTCGAGATTAGAACGCTTACAAAGTGACGCGCGCAGGCAAGTTTAGAATTGCTTTGAAATGGGCGGATTCCTCCGCTGTGTTGCCGTGATCGCGTTGACCCCCATCAATACGCCCGATAGCACCGGTGCGTCGCGTTGTCGCAACGCGGCCAATGGAAGCAAAAACACTGCGGGGCGTGTGATGAGCATGACGAAAACACCGCGATCGTTGCGTCCGGTCGCTGTTCGGAAATCATTCGGCAACAATTTGGATGCTGCGACGGGCAAGACCGTTTCTGCAGTGGCCAGTCTGATCGCCGTCGCGTCAGTTTCGAGCGGGGCTCAGGCGCAGCAGTCGAACCTGCCGCCGGTGACGGTCGATGCGCCGGTCCAGCGTCCGCGCCCCGTGGCTTCGAAACCGGCGGCCGACCAGGTCCGCGCGCGCAATGCGCTTCGGCGCGCGGCGCAGCGGCAGCAGGCAGCCACGGCGCCAGTAGTCAATCCAGGCGGTCTTGCGGCCGACCGTGATCCGTACGCAAATCCCGCCGCGCCTTACATGGCGACCCGGGTGCAGGCGTCAGGCAAATTCCCCGAGCCGATCCTCAACACGCCAAAATCGATCACTGTGCTTACAAAGGATGTGCTCGAGGACATGAACGCCACGTCGCTGAAACGGGCGATCCTGAGTACGGCTGGCGTGACGCTTGGAACAGGCGAGGGCGGCAACGCCTTCGGTGACCGCTTCTTTATCCGCGGCTTCGACGCCCGCAACGACATCTTCATCGACGGTGTCCGCGATCCCGGCGTGAGCGTTCGTGAGAACTTCTTCACCGAGCAGGTTGAGATCCTGCGCGGTCCCGGCTCGACCTTTGCCGGTCGCGGTGTCGCCGGTGGTGCGATCAACATCGTCACCAAGCAGGCGACGACGGAGAAGAGCTTCTACAACATGGACACCACGTTTGGCACCGACCAGACCAAGCGTGTCACCCTCGACGTCAACCAGGTGATCAACCCGACACTGGCCGTTCGTGCCGGCGGCCTGTTCCAGGATGCCGATGTCGCCGGGCGCGATTTCGTCAAGGACAATCGCAATGGCGCTTTCGTCGCGACGACCTGGAAGCCTGTCGATGCTGTCAAGGTCACGGCTGGTTACATTCATACCGAATTGACGGGAGTTCCGGACTTCGGTGTGCCCTATTATCGGCCGAGCACCGCGTCGACCGCCGGCGGTCCGTTCCCGGACTTCGGCGCCAACCGCAACAACTGGTATGGCCAGATCAATCGCGACTTCTACCGGACCGGCCAGGACATCGGTTCGCTCAACGCGGAAGTGCAGATCACCCCGGACCTGATGGTCAGCAACAGGTTCCGTGCGTCGCGCTCGACGCAGAACTACGTCGGAACGCTGCCGGAGAGCCCGATCAACGGCACCCCGCTGTCGGCTTCCACGCTCACGATGAATCCGCAGAGCCGTCTCCAGATCACCGACGTGATCGCCAACCAGACGGAGGCGACCTACAAATTTCAGGACGGGGCCGGGTTCAAGCATACCGCGCTGGCGGGAATTGAAGTCGATCGCGAGAGATCGTCGATCGACAAATATCTCGGGCTCACCTCGGAGGGGAACGGAGTGCCCGTAAGCCCATCCGGTTCGCCGACGGGCGTCAGCGTCTTCTTTCCCCAAGATACGTTTTTGCCCGGTAAAGCGCTCGCGCTGGCAGGGCTGCCGACCAAAATCGGCATCGACACCGTCAGCGGCTACGTCATGGATAGCGCGAATTATCGCGACCTCCTGATCCTCAACGGCGGTTTCCGCTACGATAATTACAAGATCAACACGTCGGGATACGGAACGGTCGGTGGCGTGAGCCAGTTTGGCCAGCAGTCTGCCGAGTTCCTGATTCCGAACTTCAACCTCGGTCTCACGCTCAAGCCGCTTCCGAATGGCAGCGTCTACGTGGCGTATGCGACCTCAGCGAATCCCGTCGGTGCCGAGTTCGATGGGACGAGCACCGCTTATGGTGGTCTCACACCCGTCCTCAACGGCAGTTCGAACCAGATTTTCGGGCCGGAGAAGAACAAGGCGATCGAGCTCGGCACGAAATGGGAGTTGTTCGACCGTCACCTTTTGCTGACGGCGGCGCTGTTTCAGACCACGAAGGACAACGCGCGCGAATCGCAGAACATTACCGCGGCAACGGCAACGGCGACTTGTCCCTATCCAGTAACTGTACCGGCGACTACCGGCTCGGTGTCGTGTATCACGGCCGGCGCAGCCTACCGCATCCGCGGCATTGATCTCGGTGTCGGTGGCAAGATCACCGACAAGTGGAGCGTATTCGGCGGTCTCGTACTGATGCAGTCGGAGGTGACGCAGTCGCTGGCGCCGTCCGCGAACAAGACCCTGTATCCCACCAACGTCGGCCGTCCGCTCGCCAATGTTGCGCACGAGTCGTTCAGCCTGCTCTCGAAATACCAGCTCACCGATGTCTGGGAGCTTGGCGGGCAGGCGGTTTACCGCTCGAAGATCTACGGCGGCACCTTGCTCGCGGCCAACCAGGGCACGTCGATCCCAAGCTACTGGCGCTTCGACATGTTCGCGGAGGCCAAGATCAACAAGAACTGGCAGGTCAAGCTGTTCGTGAACAACATCTTCGACAAGCGCTACTACGACGCGCTGTACCAGAGCGCGGCACCGTTCGTGCTGGAAGCACCGGGACGCGCCGCCTATCTGGTGATCTCGGCGCGCTACTGATGAAGTCATGACGAGGTGCCATGCTGACATGCATTGAAGGCGTTTTGAGCAAGGATGATGTGGCGGATTTCCGCCGCATCATGGACGCCAGCGAATGGGAAGACGGGCGCTCCACCGCCGGCTCGCAGTCGGCGATGGTCAAGCGCAACGAGCAATTGCCGCCGGACAGCGAGATCGCGCGAAAACTCGGCAACCGCATCATCTCGGCGCTGACGTCGAACCCGCGCTTCATCGCGGCGGCAATTCCGCTCCAGATTTTCCCGCCGTTATTCAACCGCTATGCGGCCAGCAGCGGCCACCATTTTGGGCTGCATGTCGACAATGCCATCCGCGGCGACCGCCTGACCGGCCTTCGCATCCGTACAGACCTGTCGGTCACCTTGTTCCTGGCCGAGCCGGAGGAGTACGACGGTGGCGAACTTGTGATCGAGGACAGCTACGGTTCGCACGAAGTCAAGTTGCCAGCCGGGGACTGCGTGCTCTATCCCTCGACCAGCCTCCATCTCGTCACCCCGGTGACGAGGGGAACGCGGGTTGCGTCTTTCTTCTGGCTTCAGAGCATGATACGGGACGATCAAGCCCGGAGCATGATCTTTGACCTCGACACCGCGATTCAGGCGCTGGTGGAACGGCTCGGGCGTGACGATCCCGAAACGGTCAAATTGACGGGTATCTATCACAACCTCATTCGCTACTGGGCCGAAGTATGAAGATCATGTCCTTCCAAGCAAGCGTTGCCGCAGCCTTGATGTTGGCGGCCGCCTGGCTCGCATCGCCTGTTTCTGCCCAGACACAAAGCCCGCCGGCGACGCCGGTCCAATCGACAGCTCAGCCGGCCGCGCCCGCCGCGGCTCCCTCAGCCGCCGCGCCGGCGGCGGCAAAGCCCGATGCGGCGGTCGGCATCGCGCCGGCCATGAAGGAACTGTCGCCCTGGGTGATGTTCCAGTCGGCGGACATCATCGTGAAGGCGGTGATGATCGGGCTCGCCTTCGCATCGCTGATGACCTGGACGGTGCTGATCGCCAAGTCGATCGAGCTGTCGGTTGCCTCGACCAAGCTTCGTTCGGCCCTGAAGAAGATTGCGGAGGCGCGCTCGCTCGCGGAAGCGCAGATGGCACTCGGCTCCAAGGAGGGCATCCTGCCGTCGTTCCTGGCGGCGGCGCTACGCGAGGCGCGGATGTCGGCCGGCCTGTCCAGCGATACCGGCATCAAGGAGAGGGCCGCCTCGAGCTTCTCCGAGATCGTGCGCGCGGAGGCGCGGCGCATCCGCGTCGGCATGGGTGTGCTCGCGACCATCGGCTCCACGTCGCCCTTCGTCGGCCTGTTCGGCACGGTGTGGGGCATCATGAACAGCTTCATCGGCATCTCGAAGTCGCAGACCACGAATCTCGCCGTGGTCGCGCCCGGCATCGCCGAGGCGCTGCTCGCGACCGCGATCGGCCTTGTCGCCGCCATTCCCGCCGTCATCATCTACAACTACTTCTCGCGCGTGACGAAGAGCTATCTCGAACTCGTCAGCCGTGCCTCGGGCGCGGCGGGGCGGCTGCTCTCGCGCGATCTCGACCGCAGCCACGGCAGCGTGCATTCGCGCGCGGCGGAGTGAACCATGGGCGTTTCGCTCGCAGACAATGACGACGACGATGATTTCGGCGAGACGCATGAGATCAACGTCACGCCGTTCATCGACGTCATCCTGGTGCTGCTGATCATCTTCATGGTCGCAGCGCCGCTCTCCACGGTCGACCTGCCGATCGATTTGCCGACGTCGAGCGCGACGCCGCAGAAGAAGCCGGACAAGCCGACCTATCTCAGCATCAAGCCCGATTTGACGCTTGCGATCGGAGAGAATCCGGTTCACCGCGCCGAGTTGATCGGCACCCTCGACGGCCTGTCGGACATGAGCAAGGACAAGTATGTCTTCCTGCGCGCTGATCGCTCGGTGCCGTATGGCGAGTTGATGGGCGTCATGGAGCTGTTGCGCGCAGGCGGCTATTCGCGGGTGAAGCTGGTTGCGCTGGAAGGCGCTCCGGGGGCGCCTGCGGCAGGCGCCGCTCAGCCTTAGAGGCCCGCTATGTCGGACGAACCCAGACCACCCCGGAAGCTTTGGATTTTGGCAGCGGTGGCAGCGCTCGCGCTGCATCTGGGTGGTGCCGCGCTCGCGCTGGCCCATTTACAAACCGATGACGGCGACGATGGCCTGGGGGCAGCCGGCGCGGAGTTCGCCGTCGAGATGGCCTCGCCGAAGGCGCCTGACACCGATCTTCCGCCCGGACCGGACAGTGAAGCGATGCAGGAGCAGCAGGCGCTTCCCGAGCAAAAAGCCGAGACCAAGGAAACCGAGCTTCCGAAGGATCAGTCGCAACAGGTCGACGATCCCGATCGGGTCGTCACCGAAAACATCTCGAAGAAGCCGCAGGACGAGGACCCGAAGATCGCGGCGATTGAAACCCCCGCTGCGGAGGCCTCGCCGCAGTCCGTTGCGACGGCGCGGCAGACACTCGATGAGGACGCCCGCGAGGCCGAGAAGGCGCTGGCGCCTGTGCTTGGCATCGGCAAGGACATGCTGAAGCTCACGGCCGACTGGAATCGCAAGATCAGCGCGCACCTCACGGCCCACAAGGTCAATCCGGAGGGGAAGCAGCCCAACAATCAGAAGGTCAAGGTTTCCTTCGCGATCAACCGACGGGGCAACGTGCTTTCGGTCGACGTCGTGGAGTCGTCCGGGGATGCAGCTTACGATACGGCCGCGATCTCGATCGTCCGCAAGTCCGATCCCGTCCCGCAGCCGCCGGCCGGGCTGACCGAAGACCGGTTCGAGCGCACCGTCGACATCATCTTCACGCCGCCGGACGCCAAGAAAAAGAAGAAGGCGGCTCAGCGCCAGTAGAGCCTGATCGCGACATAGACAACGACCAGGCAGGCGAAGATCAGCGCCACCGGAAGCGGACGTTTCTGGGTTGCGCCTGCGGTCGCTGTCCCGAAGAAACTGACCTTTTTCGGCTTCGGTTCTGGGCGGCGGAAGGCGGTAACATTGTCCGACGCCGTTTCAGGCGCCCGGGGACGGACGTCGGGCGGGGTTCCTGCGCCGCCCATCTCGGAATAATAGGCCTTGTAGATCACGCCGATGATGGCCTCTGTGGCCTCGCCCTCGTTCATCTGCGCCAGCATGTTCTTGTAGCTGACGAGGAACTCCTGCGCTTCCGGAGGCAGCGCGGACGACCCGTTGAGCTTGGCCATCATCTTCCAGGTGGCAAAATCGGCGCGGGCGCGGGTGTCGGCGCGTCGCGCGATCAGCATATCGGCAGCTTTGACCAAGTCGGCCTCGAGCCCTTCGGCTTGTGTTCGGGTGTGTGGCTGTTCAACTACGCATTGCCGGTCAGAATGAGAACAGTCTGAATCACATAACCGGTCAACGTTCGCAGTATTGCTGAAATAACATCAAGATTTAGACCGAACTGGGAGCCCGCCAGCGGCAGCAGGATCAAGAGACCGATCAGGATCAGCATCCCGAACGGCTCAAGCCGGGCCAGCGGCAGGGCGAGAGGCCGGGGCAACAGCCCGACCGCGACACGCCCGCCATCGAGCGGCGGAATCGGCATCATATTGAACACCGCCAGCACCGCGTTGATCAACAGCGCATTCTTGAGGTTGTCGAAGATCCACTGCGCCGAGCTGGCCGGCACCCAGGGCAGGGCGTGCAGGGCAAGAGCTGCGACGAGCGCCAGCAGGATGTTGGTGACGGGCCCGGCCAACGCCACCCAGACCATGTCGAGCCGGGGATGGTTGAGGTTGCGATAATTCACCGGTACCGGCTTGGCATAGCCGAACAGGAACGGCGAATGCGCAAACAGCAGCATCGCCGGCAGGATTACGGTGCCGAATGGGTCGATATGCTTGAGCGGGTTGAAGCTGACGCGGCCGAGCTGCCAGGCCGTGGTGTCACCGAGACGGTATGCGACGAAGGCGTGCGCGGCCTCGTGGAAGGTGATGGCGAGCACCAGCGGCAGCACCCACACCGATATGTCATAGAAAGAAATGTTCACGGCTCGTCCGTCCCGGTTTGCCTGTGGTCATGCAGCCGACCCAGCCAAACCGGTGGTGCAGCAACGCTTCACCTCAACATAGGGTGGCCGGTTCCGAAATGCCACGCTGCAAATGATCCGCGTGGCCCCGAAGCCGCTATGCTGCCCCCAAAATTCACGCCGGGATCGTGCCCGGATACTGCGTCAGCCCGTCGTCGAGCTTCAGCCAGGCGAGCTTCTCCGAGACCCAGATGTGCTCGGTCGGCGCGAAGGCGTTGCGATCATCGAACGTGGTGAGTGCGACGCCCGCCAGCGTGCCGTTGCGCCGCCATGAGAACAGGCGCGTGCCGCAGCGTTTGCAGAACACGCGATCGATGTTCTCGGACGACGCATAGCGGGCGGTGTCACCCTCGATGGTCAGGGCGCGCTGGTCGAACTGCGCGCGGACGAAGTAGGGCGAGCCCATTGCCTTCTGGCACATGCGGCAATGGCAGATGCGAACGTTGAGCGGCTCGCCTTCCGCCTTGAACCGCACCGCGCCGCAGAGGCAGCCGCCTTCTCTGATCATGATGCCCTCAGTATGTTGCCCGCCCGCCGGAGATGTCGAACACGGCGCCGGTCGAGAACGCGCAGTCCTCCGATGCGAGCCAGGCCGCCATCGCGGCGAGCTCTTCCACCAGCACGAAGCGCGCTTTGGGGATTTTCGACAGCATGAAGTCGATATGCTGCTGCGTCATCTGGTCGAAGATCGCGGTCTTCGCAGCCGCGGGTGTCACCGCGTTGACGAGGATGTCATGCGCCGCCAATTCCTTGCCGAGCGACTTCGTCAGCGCGATCAGGCCGGCCTTGGAGGCCGAATAGTGCGAGGCGTTCGGATTGCCTTCCTTGCCGGCGATCGAGGCGATGTTGACGATGCGCCCGTATTTCTGCTTGAGCATCGTGGGGACGATCGCCTTGCAGACGATAAAGGGACCGTCGAGGTTGATGCGCAGCACCTTGCGCCATTCCTCGAGATCGGTTTCCCAGACCGGTTTGTTGACGCCGGCGATGCCCGCATTGTTGACGAGGATGTCGATCTTGCCGAAGGCGGCAAGCGTCGCATCGCGGGCCTGCTCGACGGCTGCGGTATCGGTGACGTCGACTTTGAAGATGCGGACGCTGTCGCCGATCTCCTTCGCCGTCTTCTCGGCCAGCGCGGCGTCAAAATCCCAGATCGCGACCTCGGCGCCGGAATCGACAAAACGCTGGGTTATGGCGCGGCCAAAGCCCTGCGCGCCGCCGGTGACGATGGCGACGCGGCCGTTGAGATCGATCTTGTTCATCGCGAAATCCCTTCATCTATCCCTCATGGTGAGGAGCGCGCACTTGGCGCGCGTCTCGAACCATTGAGCCCGTGGTCCATCCCTCGAGACGCCGCTGTCGCGGCTCCTCGGGATGAGGACTAATCAGAGCATGTAGCCGCCGTCGACGACGAGGTCGACGCCGGTGGTGAAGGCGCTCTCGTCACTGCCGAGATAGATCGCCATCGACGCGATCTCGTCGGCGGTGCCGAGCCGGCCCATCTTCTGGCGGGAGACGAACATCTCCTTGCCCTGCGGGCCTTGCGCGGCAGCGCGGTCGAGCATCGAGGGCGTCTCGACGGTGCCGGGGCAGATGCTGTTGCAGCGGATACCCTTGGTGATGAAGTCGAGCGCGACCGCGCGCGTCAGCAGGGACACCGCGGCCTTCGAGGAGCTGTAGACGTAGCGATTGGCCGGCGGCCGCAGCGCCGCGCAGGAGGAGATGTTGACGATGCTGCCACCGCCGCCCGCGAGCATGTCCGGCAGGAATGCCCTGATGGTCCGGTGCATCGACTTGACGTTGAGGTCGAACGAGAAATCAAAGTCCTCTTCCGAGCACTCCAGGATGGTGCCGTGATGCACGAAGCCCGCCGCATTCAGCAGGATGTCGACCTTGCCGACGCGCTTGGCGAAGGCATTGACGTCGGCGGTGTTGCGAACGTCGAGCTTCGCCGTCTCGGCAATGCCTTCCTTGGCCAGGCCCGTGATGCCGCTCTCGTTGATGTCGGTGGCGATCACGGTCGCGCCTTCACGCGCGAATGCGATGGCGCATGCGCGTCCGATGCCTGCCGCTGCAGCCGTGATGACGGCACGCTTTCCTTTGAGGCGGTCTGCCATTTGTAATTCTCCTCACCTTGCATTGGAATTTCGAGCCGTCATTGCGAGCGAAGCGAAGCAATCCAGAATCTTGCCTCGGAGGCAGTCTGGATCGCTTCGTCGCTTCGCTCCTCGCAATGACGAGTGGTTAGTGATTATCCCGCGCGACACCAAACGTGCCGGCGACGTTCTGGTAGCGTGTCGCCAACTCCATGCAGGCGCCGGTCGACTGCTGGCCGACGGTGTTGCGATAAAGCTCCTGCCACGGCGTCTGGTTCGGCGGATGCTTGAAGCCGCCATTGGCCGCCAGTTCGGCATGGCGCTTCTTCACCTCGTCGTCGGAGATGAGAATGTTGGCGCTGCCCTTGTTGAGGTCGATGCGCACCTTGTCGCCGTTCCTGAGGATCGCCAGCCCGCCATTGGCGGCAGCTTCCGGCGAGGCGTTGAGGATCGAGGGCGAGCCCGATGTGCCGGACTGGCGGCCGTCACCGATGCAGGGCAGGGCGAGGATGCCGCGTTTGATCAACGCCGCCGGCGGCTGCATGTTCACGACCTCGGCGCCGCCGGGATAGCCGATCGGCCCGGTGCCGCGGACGAACAGCACGCAATGCTCGTCGATGTCCAGCGAGGCATCGTCGATCCGCTCGTGATAGTCCTCGGGACCCTCGAACACGATGGCGCGGCCCTCGAAGGCGTTGAGGTCCTTGGGGTTGCTGAGATAGCGGTCGCGAAACTCCTTGGAGATCACGCTGGTCTTCATGATCGCTGAATCGAACAGATTGCCGCGCAGCACCAGGAACCCGGCGTCCTTGACCAGCGGCTTGTCGTAATTCCAGATCACGTCGTTGTCGGGCTTTGCCGCATTGGCGCAGTTCTCGCCGATGCCGCGGCCGTTCACGGTGACCGCGTTCTCGTGGATGCGCTTGTGCTTCATCAATTCGCGCACCACCGCCGGTATGCCGCCGGCGCGATGGAATTCCTCGCCGAGATAGAAGCCGGCCGGCTGCATGTTGACCAGCAGCGGCACGTCGTGGCCGACCTTCTGCCAGTCGTCGATCGAGAGCTCCACGCCGATGTGGCGCGCCAGCGCGTTGATGTGGATCGGCGCGTTAGTCGAGCCGCCGATTGCCGAGTTGATCACGATGCAGTTCTCGAACGCCTCGCGGGTCAGGATGTCCGAGGGCTTTAGGTCCTCCCAGACCATCTCGACGGCGCGCTTGCCCGTCTCATAGGCAATCTGGCCGCGCTCGCGATAAGGCGCGGGGATCGCCGCACAGCCCGGTAGCGAGAAGCCGAGCGCTTCCGCAAGCCCGTTCATGGTCGAGGCGGTGCCCATGGTGTTGCAATGGCCGACCGAGGGCGCCGATGACGCCACGATCTCCATGAATTCCTCATAGTCGATCTCGCCTGCGGCGAGCCGCTCGCGCGATTTCCAGACGATGGTGCCGGAGCCGGTGCGCTCGCCATTGTGCCAGCCGTTCAGCATCGGGCCGCCCGACAGCACGATCGCGGGCAGGTTGACGGTCGCGGCCGCCATCATGCAGGCCGGCGTGGTCTTGTCGCAGCCGGTGGTCAGCACCACGCCGTCGAGCGGATAGCCGTAGAGGATCTCGACCAGGCCGAGATAAGCGAGGTTGCGGTCGAGCGCCGCGGTCGGGCGCTTGCCGGTCTCCTGGATCGGATGGGTCGGGAATTCCATCGCAATGCCGCCGGCCTCGCGGATGCCTTCGCGGACGCGATGAGCAAGCTCGATATGGTGGCGGTTGCAGGGTGAGAGGTCGTTGCCGGTTTGTGCAATGCCGATGATCGGCTTGCCGGACTGAAGCTCGGCGCGGGTCAGACCGTAGTTCAAATAGCGCTCCAGATAGAGCGCGGTCATGCCCGGGTTATGCGGATTGTTGAACCATTCCTGCGAGCGAAGGTGGCGCCGAGCGCCGTTCTCGGCGGGGGCATGCCCATTGGTTGGTTTTTTTGTCATTGGTTTCTCCTGCAATGCAAACGCACTGGTGTCCGTTTTATGGTGTCGGCTTGTGCGATGCCCAACGGCGCGAGTGATGATTTGCCTGCCCGCTGGCGGGTCGTTTCCTCACAAATCCGATACTAGTCATGGCCACTTGGTAACGCTACCAATTTGTTCGCAGCGCCCGCGCCTGAAACCGCCGGCCTGTTGTCCGAACGCCGCGCCGAGGAGCTTTGCCGCTCTATCACCTTGAAGCCGAGATCGAGCACCGGATGCTGCGGGCGCCGCCCGTCGATCGCCTCGATCAGCATGGCCGCGGCCGTGTTGCCCATCTCGTAGCGGTTGGTGCGCACGCTGGAGAGGGTCGGCACGGTGGACGCCATGAATTCGAGATCGTTGAAGCCGACGATCGCGATCTGTTCGGGTATCGCAATCTCCCGGCGCCTGCATTCGAACAGCACGCCGAGCGCGAGGTCGTCATTCGCGCAGAACACCGCGTCCATGCCGGGCTCCTGCGCCAGGAGGTCGGTGAAAAGGGCGGCGCCGAGCGTCACCGAGGTCGGTGTTGCCGTCGTGACGACGAGGCGTTGCTCGAACAGTCCAGCGTCCTTCATGGCCGAGACGTATCCGTCGAGCCGCCGCTGCACCCGTGGATCCATCCGCGCGCCGACGAAGCCGATCTTGCGGTGACCTTGCGCGAACAGGTGCGCGATCGCCGCGCGGGCTGCGTCATAGTGCGAAAAGCCGATCATCATGTCGACCGGATTGGGTCCGATCTCCATGATCTGCACAATCGGGCAGTCGGCGGCATCGAGCATCGCGCGCGATTCCGCGGTCTGGTCGATGCCGGTGACGATCAGTCCGGCCGGCTTCTGCGCGAGAAACAGACGCAGCAGCTTCTCCTCCTGGAGAATACTGTAGCGTGTATTGGACAACTGAATCGAGTAACGGCTGCTTTCGGAGGCGTCATAGATGCCGCGCAGCACGTCGGAGAACACGTTGTTGGTCAGTGACGGAATCAAGACGCCGATCACTTCGGTGCGCTGCGAGGCCAACGCGCGTGCCGCCAGGTTGGGCACATAGCCGAGCTCCTTGGCCGCGCTCTCGACCCGTGTCCGCTTGGCGACCGACAGCGCCTCGGGATTGCGGAAGAAGCGGGACGCTGTGATCGGGCTGACGCCGGCCAGTTCGGCGACTTCCGCCAGCCGGATTTTGCCTGACTTGGTGCGTTTTCGACCCATTTGCTGCTCTTAACACACTCACTGTCGCAAACAAAGGAACGTTGACAGCGCTACCAGCACAGACTAACCAAAGACAAATTGCCAAAACCGCACAAACTGCCGACAATGTCCCCCGCTAAGGTTGGGCTTCGTTCGGTGAAGTCTGAAAAAACAAGACGGTCGCGGCGCAAGATGCGTCGTGGACTTTCGAGGAGGGAGCTAGATGTCGTCTGTGCAAATCCGCGACGTGCGGAAATCGTTCGGCAATTTTGAAGTCCTGCACGGCGTTTCGATTCCGATCGAGGACGGCCAGTTCGTCGTCCTGGTTGGTCCCTCCGGCTGCGGCAAGTCGACGCTTCTGCGCATGCTCGCGGGCCTCGAGAACATCACCTCCGGCACGATCTCGATCGGCGACCGCGTCGTCAACAATGTCCAGCCCAAGGAGCGGGACATTGCGATGGTGTTCCAGAACTACGCGCTCTATCCGCACATGACGGTCGGCGAGAACATGGGCTTCTCGATGAAGCTGCGGGGCGAGAGCACCGACGAGATCAACAAGCGCGTCAAGCGCGCCGCCGAAATTCTCGCGCTGTCGCCGCTGCTCGAGCGTTACCCGCGCCAGCTCTCCGGCGGCCAGCGCCAGCGCGTCGCCATGGGCCGCGCCATCGTGCGCGATCCGCAGGTGTTCCTGTTCGACGAACCTTTGTCGAACCTCGACGCCAAGCTGCGCGTCGCGATGCGCACCGAGATCAAGGAACTGCACCAGCGGCTGAAGACAACGACCGTCTATGTCACCCACGACCAGATCGAGGCCATGACCATGGCCGACAAGATCGTCGTCATGCATGACGGCATCGTCGAGCAGATGGGCACGCCGCTCGAACTCTACGACAAGCCCGACAACCAGTTCGTCGCCGGCTTCATCGGCTCGCCCTCCATGAACTTCCTGAAGGGTCATGTGCGCGTCAACGGCGTTGCGACCTTCGAGGGTCCGAACGGCGTCAAGCTGCCGCTCAAGAACGCGCCGGCGGCGTCCGACGGCCGTCCCGTCGTTTACGGCGTGCGGCCCGAGCATTTCACCATCGCCGACGACGGCGCCGACGCCGAGATCGTCGTGGTCGAGCCGACCGGCTCCGAAACGCAGGTGTTTGCGAAGCTCGGTGGTGAGCAGGTCGTCGCGGTCTTCCGCGAACGTCACCAATTCAATCCGGGTGACAAGGTCAAGCTGAAGCCCGATCCTGCAGTGGTTCATCTGTTCGACGAGGCGACGGGCAAACGCGTGTAGCGACGCCGAACGACTGCCCAAGAAGACCCAACACAAGACTACCCAATACAAAATATAAAATTTAGGGAGAGAACGATGAGCGATTTCGACAGGCGAAGTGTGCTTAAAGTCGGCCTCGGTGGCGCGGCGTTGCTGGCTGGCCCGGGCATCGTCCCGGTGCGTGCGGCGACCTGGACCAACACGCCGGAGCCGAACGCCTCCATCCGCGTGCTGCGCTGGAAGCAATTCATCCAGGCCGAGTTCGACAAGTTCGCCGAGCAGACCAAGGCGTTCTCCGAGAAGACCGGCGTCAAGGTCAAGCTCGAGGCCGAGAGCTGGGAGGACATCAGGCCGAAGGCCGCGGTCGCGGCCAATGTCGGCGCCGGTCCCGACCTGATCATCGGCACGCTCGATGATCCCCATAAGTTCCCGGAAAAGCTGATCGATGTGACCGATGTCGCCGACTATCTCGGCGCGCAGTATGGCGGCTGGTATCCGGTTGCCGAACGCTACGGCAAGAAGGGCAACAGCTGGATCGCCATTCCGCAGGGCGCGACCGGCGGCTGCCTGAACTACCGCATCAGCCACGTGAAGGCGGCCGGCTTCGATGAATTCCCCAAGGACACCGCCGGCTTCCTCAAGCTGTGCCAGGCCCTGAAGAAGAACAACACGCCGGCCGGCTTCGCGCTCGGCCACGCCACGGGCGACGCCAACGGCTGGTGCCAGTGGGCGCTGTGGGCATTCGGCGGCAAGGTCGTCAACGACAAGAACGAGGTCGTGATCGACTCGCCGGAGACGATCGCCGCGCTCGAATACGTCAAGCAGCTCTACGAGACCTTCATCCCCGGCGTGCTGTCGTGGAACGACTCGAACAACAACAAGGCGTTCCTCAACGGCGAACTCAGCCTGACGCTGAACGGCATCTCGATCTGGACCGTCGGAAAGAACTCGACCGATCCGAAGCAGCAGGAGATCGCCAAGGACATGAACCACGCGCCGATGCCGATCGGGCCGGTCGGCGTGTCGACCGAGCAGCAGAACGTGCTTGTCTATTACGGTTACAAGCACTCGAAGTATCCCAAGGCGGTCAAGGAATACATCAAATTCATGATGGACAAGGCGAACTACGACGCCTGGGAGGTCTCCTCCAACGGCTACGTCTCGCCGCCGCTTCCGGCCTACAACGACAACCCGGTGTGGACGTCGGATCCGAAGATCACGCCGTATCGGGACTGCCTGAAGCGTTGCCGCGACAACGGCTATGCCGGCGATCTCGGCTATGCCTCCGCCGCCGTGATGGGCGACTTCGTCGTCGTCGACATGTTCGCCGAGGCGGCGTCGGGCTCCGTGACGCCAAAGCAGGCAGCCGCACGCGCGGCCGAGCGCGCCAAGCGTTACTACCAGGTCTGATCAGTTCCAATCTACGCGGCGTCCGGTTCGCCGGACGCCGCGACTTTTCGTTGAGGGGAGTCCGACATGGCAGTTATGGCCGAGCCCGTTGCCGCGCATGTCAAGCGCAGCAGCTTGTGGACCAGAGCATTCGAGAGCCGAAATTTCCTCGGCGCGATGTTCATGGTGCCGGCGATCGCGATTCTCATCCTGTTTCTGGCTTACCCGCTGGCGCTGGGCTTCTGGCTCGGCATGACCGATACCAAGATCGGCGGAGCCGGGCGCTACATCGGGTTCCAGAACTTCGTCTCGCTCTCCAAGGACTCGGTGTTCTGGCTGTCGGTGTTCAACACCATCTTCTACACTGTCGCCGCCAGCGCCGTGAAATTCGCGATCGGACTTTACCTGGCGCTGCTGCTCAACGAGCGGCTGCCGTTCAAGTCGATCGTCCGCGCCATCGTGCTATTGCCCTTCGTGGTGCCGACGGTGCTCTCCGCGATCGCGTTCTGGTGGATCTATGACAGCCAGTTCTCGATCATTTCCTGGGTGCTGCTCAAGGCCGGCCTGATCACGCACTACATCGATTTCCTCGGCGATCCCTGGAATGCGCGCTGGTCGGTCGTCGCCGCCAACATCTGGCGCGGCGTGCCCTTCGTGGCGATCACGCTGCTGGCGGGATTACAAACCATCTCGCCCTCGCTCTACGAGGCCGCCAATCTCGACGGCGCCACCAATCTGCAGCGCTTCCGCCACATCACGCTGCCGATGCTGTCGCCGATCATCGCGGTGGTGATGACGTTCTCGGTGCTGATGACCTTCACCGACTTCCAGTTGATCTACACCATCACGCGGGGCGGGCCGATCAACGCCACCCATCTGATGGCGACGCTATCGTTCCAGCGCGCCATCACCGGCGGCAATCTCGGCGAGGGCGCGGCGATCTCGAACGCGATGATTCCGTTCCTGGTCGCGGCGATCCTGCTCAGCTTTTTCGGGCTTCAGCGTTCCCGCTGGCAGCAGGGCGGGAGGGACTGACCATGAGCACAGCGGACGACCAAAGCGTCGGAATGGACTACCTCGAGAGCTTCCCGCGGAAATTTCTCCGCGTCTACCTTCCGCTCGGTCTGATCATCTTCTTGCTGCTGTTCCCGTTCTACTGGATGGCGATCGCGACGTTCAAGCCGGACGCGGAGATGTACGACTACGAGAGGTACAATCCGTTCTGGATCGTGCATCCGACGCTGGAGCACATCAAGAAGCTGTTCTTCGACACCGACTATCCGCTCTGGATGTGGAACACGGTGATCGTCTCGGTGTCCTCGACCTTCATCTCGCTGTTTGCCAGCGTGTGCGCCGCGTATGCGATCGAACGTCTGCGCTACAAAGGCTCGCGCTATATCGGCCTTGCAATCTTCCTCGGCTATCTCGTGCCGCCCTCGATTCTGTTCATTCCGCTGGCGGCGATCGTGTTTCAGCTCGGCCTGTTCGACGGCAATCTGGCGCTGATCCTGACCTATCCGACCTTCCTGATCCCGTTCTGCACCTGGCTCCTGATGGGCTATTTCCGCACCATCCCCTATGAGCTGGAGGAGTGTGCGCTGATCGACGGGGCGACGCGGATCCAGATTCTGACCAAGATCACGCTGCCGCTGTCGCTGCCGGGGGTGATCTCGGCGGGCATCTTCGCTTTCACGTTGTCCTGGAACGAGTTCATCTACGCGCTGACCTTCATCTCCTCGTCCGAGAACAAGACGATCCCCGTCGGCGCGATCACCGAGCTCGTCAACGGCGACGTCTACCATTGGGGCGCACTGATGGCGGCGGCACTGACCGGCTCGGTCCCCGTAGTTATCCTTTATTCCTTCTTCGTGGAGTATTATGTGTCGGCGATGACCGGCGCCGTGAAGGAATGATCGCGGGGCCGCAATGAGGGCGCGCTGAGGGCAGCGCGCCAATAAAAAGGAGTAGGCTCTTGCACATTCTGGTTCTGGGCGCCGCCGGCATGGTCGGCCGCAAATTGTGTGAACGGCTGCTGCGCGACGGCCGGCTCGGCAAGAGCGACATCACCAAGCTCACCATGCATGACGTGGTCGAGCCGAAGACGCCGGAAAAGGCCGGTTTTGCCGTCGAGACGGTATCGAGCGACTTCGCCGTCCCCGGCGCCGCCGAAAAGCTGATCGCCGGCCGCCCGGACGTGATCTTCCATCTCGCCGCGATCGTGTCGGGCGAAGCCGAACTCGATTTCGACAAGGGCTACCGCATCAATCTCGACGGCACGCGGATGCTGCTCGACGCGGTCAGGCTTGCTGGCGGCGGCTACAAGCCGCGCGTGGTGTTCACCTCCTCGATCGCGGTGTTCGGCGCGCCGTTCCCCGAGGCGATCGGCGACGAGTTCTTCCACACGCCGCTGTTGAGCTACGGCACCCAGAAGGCGATCGGCGAACTGCTGCTGGCCGACTATTCGCGCCGCGGCTTCCTCGATGGCATCGGCATTCGCCTGCCGACCATCTGCATCCGGCCCGGCCTGCCCAACAAGGCGGCATCGGGCTTCTTCTCCAGCATTCTGCGCGAGCCGCTCGCCGGCAAGGAGGTCGTGCTGCCGGTCTCCGAGGACGTCCGTCACTGGCACGCCACGCCGCGGTCCGCCGTCGGCTTCCTGCTGCATGCCGGCACCATGGATCTCGCCACCGTCGGTCCGCGCCGCAATTTGACCATGCCGGGCCTGTCGGCGACGGTCGGCGAGCAGATCGCTGCGCTGAAGCGTGTCGCGGGCGACAAGGTCGCCGCCCGCATCAAGCGGGAGCCCGATCCCTTCATCGTCGGCATCGTCGGCGGCTGGCCGCGCAACTTCAATGCCAAGCGGTCGCTCGAGCTCGGCTTCACCACCGAGGAAAAGACCTTCGACGACATCATCCGCATTCACATCGAAGACGAGCTCGGCGGTAATTTCGTCGCCTGATCTCTGACTGAGCAGGTAAAGTGATGGCGAGCGTTGCTTGCATCGGCGAATGCATGGTCGAGCTTCGGCAGGCCCAGGGCGGACAGTCTTCGGGACAGTCTGCCGGGCAGGGCGGTGGCCTGTACTCGCGCGGCTTCGGCGGAGACACCCTCAATACGGCCGTGTATCTGGCGCGGCTCGAGATCAAGGTCGATTATCTCACCGCGCTTGGCGACGATGCCCTGAGCGATGAGATGATCGCGGCCTGGACCTCGGAGGGCGTCGGCACAAGGCGTGTCGCGCGGTTGGCGGGCAAGCTGCCCGGCCTCTACATGATCCAGCTGGATGCGAAGGGCGAGCGCCAGTTCTTCCACTGGCGCGACAGTGCGGCGGCGCGCCAGCTGATGGACTTGCCGGAGACGAACGAGCTGCTCAACTCGCTGATGAGCTACGACATCATCTATCTCTCTGCGATCACGCTCTCGATCTACGATGCGGCCGGACGCGAGCGCCTGTTCGCGGCGATCAAGCGCGCGCGCCTGCTCGGCACCCGCTTCGTGTTCGACACCAACTTTCGCGCGCGAGGGTGGCCGGACCGCGATGTCGCGCGTGAGGTGTTTGCAGCGGCCTTCGGGGCCGCCGACATCGTGCTGACCTCGACCGAGGATCTGCTCGCCCTCTATCCCGGCGAGAGCCAGGACCAGCTGATGGCGCGCATCCCGAGCCCCGAGCTGGTGTTCCGGCTCGCCGAGCCGGTCAGCCTGCTGCGCTTTCACGGGGCGACCCACGAGGTCCGTGCCGAGCCCATGACCAAGCCGGTGGTCGACACCACGGCGGCCGGCGACAGCTTCGCGGCAGCCTATATCGCGGCGCGGCTTGCCGGTTCCGACCCGGTCGAGGCCGCCCAGGCCGGGCATCGCCTTGCCAGCCTCGTGATCTGCTATTCCGGCGCCATCATTCCGGGTTATGCCATGCCGCCGAAGAAGCGGCACCGGCCGGCGACCTCTCGTCAAGCGACCAAGTAAGATCGAGACCCATGACCACGACCGCCCAACAGAACCATCTCGTCGCGCTTTTCAAGGCCGCGACCGTCATTCCCGTCCTCACCATCGAGCGTATCCAGGATGCTGTGCCGCTGGCGCGTGCGCTGGTCGCCGGCGGCGTCCGCACGCTGGAGGTGACCATGCGCACCCCTGTTGCGATCGAGGCCGCGAGGGCGATGATGGCCGAAGTACCCGAGGCGATCGTCGGCATCGGCACGATCCTCAATCCGGCAGACTTCGCCCGTGTCGAAAGGCTCGGCGTCGCGTTCGGCATCAGCCCGGGCCTGACCCCGGATCTCCTTAAGGTTGCCGCCGACAGCTCCTTGCCGTTCGCGCCGGGCATCGCCACGGCGTCCGAGCTGATGATGGCGCTGGCCCATGGCCTCGACGTGGCAAAATTCTTCCCGGCCGAGCAGGCCGGCGGTATCAAGGGCCTGCGCGCGCTCGGCGGCCCGTTCCCGAACGTTCGGTTCTGCCCCACCGGCGGCGTCGGCGAGGCCAATGCGGCGACCTGGCTTGCCGAGCCCAACGTGGTTGCGGTCGGCGGTTCCTGGCTGTGCCCGGCGGCGGAGATCAAGGCCGGAAACTGGGCCGGCATAACTGCCATCTGCCAGCGCACGATCAAGGCCCTGAAAGCCTCGTGAAGTCTTGCCATCGCTGGGCTAAGACTTAGGTCAGTAAGAGACCGTAGGGAGAAAAGACCATGACCGCCAGCATCGTCGGATGGGCGCATACGCCGTTCGGCAAGTTCGACACCGAAACCGTCGAAAGCCTCGTCACGCGCGTCGCCAATGAGGCGATGGCGGATGCCGGTATCTCCGCGTCCGAGGTCGATGAGATCGTGCTCGGCCATTTCAACGCCGGCTTCTCGCCGCAGGATTTTACCGCCTCGCTGGTGCTCCAGGCCGACCCGAAGCTGCGATTCAAGCCGACCACCCGCGTTGAGAACGCCTGCGCCACCGGATCCGCCGCCGTGCATCAGGGCGTGCGTGCGATTGCTGCGGGTGCGGCCAAGATCGTGCTGGTCGTCGGCGTCGAGCAGATGACGCGCACGCCGGGGCCGGAGATCGGCAAGAACCTGTTGAAGGCATCCTACCTGCCTGAGGACGGCGACACCGTGGGCGGCTTCGCCGGCGTGTTCGGCAAGATCGCCAGCTCGTATTTCCAGAAATACGGCGACCAGTCCGATGCGCTGGCGCTGATCGCGGCCAAGAACCACAAGAACGGCGTCGCCAATCCCTACGCCCAGATGCGCAAGGATTTTGGCTTCGATTTCTGCCGCGCCGAGAGCGAGAAGAACCCTTACGTCGCCGGCCCCTTGAAGCGCACTGATTGCTCGCTCGTCTCCGACGGCGCAGCCGCACTGGTGCTGGCCGACGCCGAGACCGCCAAGACCATGAGCAAGTCGATCGGCTTCCGCGCCACCGCGCACGCCCAGGATTTCTTGCCGATGTCCAAGCGCGACATCCTCCAGTTCGAAGGCTGCACGGTCGCATGGCAGCGCGCGCTGGAGCAGGCCGGGGTCACGCTGTCCGATCTCTCCTTCGTCGAGACCCATGACTGCTTCACCGTCGCCGAGCTAATCGAGTACGAAGCGATGGGCCTGACGCCGAGGGGGCAGGGCGCCCGCGCCATCAAGGAAGGCTGGACGCTCAAGGACGGCAAGCTGCCGGTCAATCCGTCCGGCGGGCTGAAGGCCAAGGGCCATCCGATCGGGGCCACCGGTGTCTCTATGCACGTGATGACCGCGATGCAGCTCGCAGGCCAGGCGCCCGAGGGCATGCAGCTCAACAACCCAAAACTCGGCGGCATCTTCAACATGGGGGGCGCGGCCGTCGCCAACTACGTCTCCGTGCTGGAGCCGCTGAAGTAAGCTCCGACCTTGTAGGGTGGGGAAGGGCGCGCAAGTGCCGTGCCCGCCAACTTGTTTGCGCTAGATGGTGGGCACGCTTCGCTTTGCCCACCATGGCTCTGATTGATTCGCGGGAAATGCATCATGAGCAATGACTACGAAGCCTCGCTGTCGATGGATGCACTCAACGACCGCATCGCGATCCTCGAGGACAATATAAGGCAGCTCATCGAGCAGGCCGCGGCGGCCTCGGGCGAGCAGAACGAGTCGCGGATCGCCGACCGCATCAACCAGCAGAACGACGAACTCGACCGTCTCATCAAGATCCGTGAATCCCGCCAGAAGAAATAGCGGACGCGCAGCGCATGCGGCCATACGCCGGCCGCCCTTGCGCGCGCGGCGCTGCTGCCTTTAGCTGGACCGAAATCGCGGGGCCGCTTCTAGAGCCCCGCGCAATCGGGAGCGAACCAATGGGGCCGCTGAAGGGCATCAAGGTCGTCGACATGACAACCGTGCTGATGGGGCCCTATGCGACCCAGATGCTCGGCGACTACGGTGCTGACATCATCAAGGTGGAATCGCTCGACGGCGACGTCACCCGCCTGATCGGCCCGATGCGTCACGCCGGCATGGGCCCGGTGTTCCTCAACACCAACCGCAGCAAGCGCTCGATCTGTCTCGATTTGAAGAAGCCCGCCGGCCGCGAGGCCGTGCTGCGGCTGCTGAAGGACGCCGATGTGCTCGTCTACAACGTCCGTCCGCAGGCGATGGCACGGCTCCAGCTCGGCTATGACGTTGTGTCCAAGATCAATCCGCGTCTGGTCTATGCCGGCGTGTTCGGCTTCGGCCAGGACGGGCCGTATGCCGCAAAGCCCGCCTATGACGATCTGATCCAGGGCGCGACCGCGCTGCCGGCGCTGATGGCGCAGACCGGTGACGGTGTGCCGCGCTATGTGCCGAACGCGCTGGTCGATCGCATTGTCGGCCTCACCGCCGTCGGCGCGATCTGCGCCAGCCTCGTGCACCGCGACCGCACCGGACGCGGCCAGCGCGTCGACATCCCGATGTTCGAGACCATGGCCGGCTTCGTCATGGGCGACCACATGGGCGGGCTCACCTTTGAGCCACCGCTCGACAAGGGCGGCTACGCCCGCCACCTCTCGCGCGACCGCCGGCCCTACAAGACATCGGACGGCTATCTCAGCGTCATTGTCTACAACGACAAGCAGTGGGAGAACTTCTTCAAGGCGACGGGCCGCGACGATCTGCGCGCCGATCCGAAATTTGCGAGCTTTGCCGGTCGTGCCGCCAACATCGACGCCGTCTATGCCGAACTCGCGCGCATCTTCGAGACGCGCAGCACTGCGGAATGGATCGACCTGCTCACCAGCGCCGATGTGCCTGTGATGCCGATGCACGACCTCGCATCGATGCTGCACGATGAGCATCTGGACGCCACGAACTTCTTCCCGGTCGTAAACCATCCGACCGAAGGGCCGATCCGCAGCATGAAGGTGACGGCCAATTGGTCGGACACCGAGGCCGAGCCGGTGCGGCTGGCGCCGCGGCTCAACGAGCACGGCGCGGAGATTTTGTGCGAGATCGGCTATTCCGCGGACGAGATCGACGCGCTGGTCCGCGACGGCGTCACCCGTTCGCCGCCTCGGAATGACGATGCACAGGTGCTGCCATGAGCTTCATCACGGGCGTCGGCCTCACATCTTTCGGCAAGCACGAAGGCTCATCCTCGCTCGACCTGATGAGCAAAGCCGCGCAGGCCGCACTCGACGATGCGGAGCTCAAGCGCGCCGAGATCGACGGCATCCTCTGCGGCTACTCCACCGTCTCGCCGCACATCATGCTGGCGACTGTCTTCGCCGAGCATTTTGGCATCCGTCCGGCTTACGCCCACGCCGTCCAGGTCGGCGGTGCGACCGGCCTCGCGATGACCATGCTCGCCCATCATCTCGTCGAAGCAGGCGTCGCCCGCAACGTGCTCGTCGTCGGCGGCGAGAACCGACTCACCGGGCAGAGCCGCGATGCCTCGATCCAGGCGCTGGCGCAGGTCGGCCATCCCGACTACGAGGTGCCGCTGGGGCCGACCATTCCCGCCTATTACGGCCTCGTCGCTACCCGCTATATGCACGAATACGGCGTGACGGAAGAAGACCTCGCCGAATTCGCGGTGCTGATGCGCGCACACGCCGGCACCCATCCCGGGGCGCAATTCCACGATCCCATCACGGTCGCTGACGTCATGGCCTCGAAGCCCGTGGCGATGCCGCTGAAACTGCTCGACTGCTGCCCGGTCTCCGACGGCGGCGCCGCCTTCGTCATCAGCCGCGAGCGGACGGGAGAGGCCGGCGTACGCATTCGCGGCTGTGCCCAGGCGCATACCCATCAGCATGTCACCGCTGCGCCCGCCCTCAGTGAGCTCGGCGCCGAGATCTCCGTCGCCCGCGCCAAGGAGGCCACGGGCCTTGCGATCTCCGACGTGCGCTACGCCGCCATCTACGACAGCTTTACCATCACGCTCGCGATGCTGCTGGAAGACCTCGGTCTTGCCGCGCGCGGCGAGGCAGCCGCCCGCGTACGATCAGGCCATTTCGGCCGCGACGGCGCGATGCCGCTGAACACCCACGGTGGCTTGCTCAGCTACGGCCATTGCGGCGTTGGCGGCGCCATGGCGCATCTGGTCGAAACGCATCTGCAGATGACGGGGCGGGCGGGGAATCGGCAAGTGCGCGACGCCTCGATCGCGCTGCTGCACGGCGACGGCGGCGTGCTGTCGTCCCACGTCAGCATGTTTTTGGAGCGGGTGCGATGAGCGAGCGTCTAGCGGACTGGACCAGGGGCGAAGAGGCGGTCACCTATCAGACCTGCACCGCCTGCGCCCATGTGCAGTATTTCCGTCGCGCTTTCTGCGCGGCCTGCGGCATGTCCGATCCGCGCGAGGCGCGCGCCAGCGGCAAGGGCAGGGTGTACGCGACATCGCTGGTCTGCCGTGCCGCCACGCCTGAGACGCGCGCGCACGTGCCCTACAATATTCTGCTGGTCGATTGCGCCGAAGGGTTTCGCATGATGGCGCATGGTGAGAATGATCTCGCCATCGGCGACGAGGTCGTCGCGAGCTTTAAGCCGTTTGCCGGAAAGCTGATGCCGTTCTTCACGAAGGGAAAATAGTGGGATTCGTCATTCGGGGGCGGTCCAAGGGACCGAGCCTGGAACGGGAGTTCTGGGCCTGGCCTGTGCGAGAGCCACCCCGGAATGACGAAAACGCAAAAAACTCTACCTAGCGCCCGTAGAACAAGATGCTGGCGATAACGAGCATAGCCATCACGGCCAGCATATGCGCGAGCGCCTCCGAGGCCGCCCCCTTGGTGGCTTCCTTCATGCCTTTTCTCCCTAGACTTGGGCGTGACTCATCGATGCGCGGCGAGCGCAAGGACGGCCAATTATTTTACTCGGAACACCCCACTTCGAGTATCCGCTGCGATCTAGTCCCCACGCAGCGAATATCGACTGTACCAAGGTCGATCAGCAATGCGGCGGCATTTTGACTCGATGTTGTTGCTCCTGCGTCTCTCCGCGAATAGAGTTTCAGGGAACTTTCGCCGGCAACGACAAAGAGCATCAAAGGCTCCGAGAAAGCCTTCGACAAAAAGATCAGGAAAATCATGGCCCGCATCAACTATAGCGACCCGTCCAAGGCATCCGACCGCACCCGCGAAATCCTCGACAAGAACCGCAATGCCAACATCTTCCGGATGATGTCGCATTCGCCGAGCTATTTCGAGCAGTACTGCCGCCTGGGCGGCGCCATCCGCCACAAGGGCGAACTTGACCCCATCGTGCGCGAGCTCGCGATTACCCGCACTGGAATTCTGTGCGAGGCGCCGTATGAGATCGTCGCGCACAAGCGCATCGGCAAGAATGTCGGCGTCACCGACGAGCAGAACCAGGCGCTCGAGACCTGGCAGTCAGCTAACTGCTTCGACGAGACACAGCGCGCCGCGCTCGCCTTCACCGACGAGATCGTCAAGCTGAACAAGCCGACGGACGCGACCTTCAAGGCGATCTCATCGAAGTTGACGCCGGCCGCGCTGGTTGAACTGCAGCTCTCGGTCGGCTTCTACATCATGACCTCGAAATTCCTTGAGACGTTCGAGATCGATCTTCAGCCTGTGACGGAAGTGGTGGGCTGATCCAAAAACCGCGGCGAGGTCTGGCGATGACGATCGATGAATACGCGGCCTGGGCCGCGAGCATTGCGAAAGTCGATGAGCATCCGTCCAACGAGCGGCTGTCCTATCTCGGTCTCGGCCTCGCCGGCGAATCCGGCGAGGTCGCCGAGCACATCAAGAAATTGCTGCGCGACGACTGGCTCGATCAGGCAGGTCTCGTCGATGAGCTCGGCGACGTCATCTATTACTGGGCCTGCCTGTGTGCGGCGACCGGCCAGAAGCCATCCGAATTGCTCAAGGCGAGTGCGGCCAAGATCAATCGGCGGCTGAGCGAGGCGGCGAGCCGCTGAGCCGCAACCATCGCGCTCAGGTCGCGGTCAGGATATCCACCTTGGCGTTGGCGACAATCAGACGCTCGGCCAGAAGCTGCGCCAGATTGCGCATGATGCGTTCGCTGGCGTGAGGATGCTGCTTGCGGAAGCGCTCGAAGTCCTTCAGCTGCACCTCGTGCGCCGTCGCTGCCATGTCCGCGAACACGTCCGCGGAGCGGGTGGTCTCAATCAGCGCCATCTCACCGAACGCCATGCCGGCCGTCAGCGTTGCCAGCCGCACGCCGTCGGGCAGGGTGACATGCACCGCGCCGCTGCGCAGGAAGAACAGGGAATCAGCTGCAGCGCCTGTCGTGATGATCTTCGCGCCGGATGCATAGGTCCGGATCGTGCAAATCGAGGCGAGGTCGGTCAGCTCTTCCTCGCTCATGCCTGCTAGCAGCGGCTGCTCGGCAAGCTCGGTGGTCTCGTGGAAATCGATCGAGCCGCCATGGCGATAGACGATCTGGTCTTCGGCCCATTCGATCGCGGTGTCGAGCAGGTAGAAATCGCGGACGTTCTTCAGCTCGGCGGTCCATTCCCGCAGGCTGTCCCATTCCTTGGAGGCGCGCCTGACGCCTGACAGCACGACGGTCACATTCAGCGCCGCGAGCTCCTCGAACGCTTCGGCGACCAGCCGCGCACCCGCGCGCGTGGTGGAGGTGACGCGGTGCAGATCGAAGATCACGAATTGCGGCCGCGGCCGGCCCGCAAGCCGGCGCGAGACATAGTCGACCGCCGATAGCGACAGCGTGCCGACCAGCTCGATGATCCGCACCTCCTGCTCGTGCACCGCCAGAATATCGCGCTCCTGCGGACGGCGCACGCGCCGCGACGGGCTCTTGCCGATGTCGTAGTCGGCGATGACGGCGTTGCGCGCATCGTCGCTGCGGTTGAGCATGTGAAGGTCGTAATGCGAGGACAGCGCCTCGCAGACCTTGATGCCGCGCACGCTGTTGCCGTGCTTGTCGAGCTTTGGCGAATAGCTGCCGAGCCCGAGGCGGGCGGGAAGGGCGGCCAGAATCCCGCCGCCGACACCGCTCTTGGCGGGAATGCCGATCCGGTAGATCCATTCGCCGGCGTAGTCGTACATGCCCGACGACGTCATCACCGACAGCGTGCGCGAGATCGCGTAAGGCGTCAGCACCTGCTCGCCCGTGACCGGATTGACGCCGCGGTTGGCGAGCGTTGCCGCCATCACCGCGATGTCGCGCGCGGTGACCAGCACCGCGCATTGCCGGAAGTAGACGTCGAGCACGGCAGCGACATTGTCCGAGATCACCGCATTGGTCTTGAGGAGATAGCCGATGGCGCGGTTGCGGTCGCCGGTCTGGCTTTCGGAAGCGTAGACGGCCTCGTCCAGGGCGAGGTCGCGCCCGGCAAAACGACTAAGCGCGAGGCGAATCTGCTCGAAGGCGTCTGCGCCCTTGCTGTCGTAGATCAGCCCGGTGCAGGCGATCGCGCCGGCATTGACCATCGGGTTGAACGGATGGTTTTCGGAATTGAGCCGGATCGAGTTGAACGGATCGCCAGAGGGCTCGACGCCGATCGCGCTCTCGACCCTGTTCGCGCCGAGCAGGTCCAGCGCCAGCGCGAACACGAACGGCTTTGACATTGATTGGATGGTGAAGGGCACCCTGGAGTCGCCGACCTCGTAGACATGGCCGTCCAGGGTCGCGAGGCTGATGCCGAAATGGGCTGGATCGGCCTTGCTCAGCTCGGGAATGTAGTCGGCGACCGCGCCCGAGATCTCCGCCGAGAATTCGTTGAGGCAATTGTCCAGAAACCGCAGCAAAGGCGGCTTTGAGCGGGTCCAGGCGGTGGCGAGCGGCGAAAGCGGTTTCATCGCCTCTCTTTGTGCAACGCAATCAGGGCACGCGCAACCCGTCCGGCACCATGGTCTGCCGCCGGACCAGAACAAGGGCGAGCAAAGCCGTGGGCACGAGGATGGCGAGGCCGAGCAGCGTCACCTGCATCTGCGACAGCGGCATGATGCCGCCGCCGGGGGTGGCCACCACGAACCCGCCGATCACCAGCAGCACGCGGATAGGCCATTCCAGCGCACCGGCGCCGCGGAGATCGCCGACGAAGGGCTGGTAGCCCTGGATGCCGCCGCAGATGAACAGCGTGCCGAACGCCGCAAGCGCCATCAGCCCGAGGCCGGCGAGATAGGGGCTTTCCCCCTGCAGCACCAGCGCCGGATTGAGCACGAAGAAGAACGGGATGAAATAGATGATGCTCCCGACCCACATCGATTCCCAGCCCGTCTTCATCGCAGGCGAGCCGGCGATACCTGCGGCTGCGAATGAAGCAATCGCGACCGGCGGGGTGATCGACGACAGCATGCCCCAGTAGAAGATGAACATGTGCACGGCCATCTTGTTCAGCCCGAGCTTCTCCAGCGCGGGCGCGACCAGGATGGCGAGGAAGATGTAGCAAGCCGTCGTGGTCAGGCCGAGGCCGAGGATCAGGCTGGTGAGGGCGCACATGCCGAGCAGCAAGAACGGATTGTCGCCGGCGATGCGCAGCAGGTCGTTGGCGAGGCTCGACACCACGCCGGTCATCGAGAAGGCGCCGATCAGCAGGCCGCAGCCGGCAAGGATGCCGACGAGCTCGACGAAGGTGCGGCCATTGACCTCGAGGAATTTGCCGATGGTCGCGACGGTCCAACGTGTGTCCTTCGAGAACAGCTGGTTGAGGACCAGCAGCAGCGCGGTCGCGTAGAACGGCGCGTGGCTTTCGCGCTTGAAGTAGAGCAGCATCACGATCAGGAGCGCGATCACGAAAACGTAGTACCAGCCGTCCCGGATCGTATCCATGACCCGCGGCAGCTCTGCGCGCGGGATGCCTTTCAGCCCGTGTCGTGCGGCATAGGAATCGACCTGCATGAACAGCCCGACATAATAGAGTACGGCCGGGATGATCGCGGCGATCGCGACGTCGGCATAGCCAACATTGAGGAACTGCGCGATCACGAAGGCGGTCGCGCCCATGACCGGCGGCGCCAGCACCGCGCCGGTCGAGGCACAGGCTTCGATCGCGCCGGCGTAGGAGGCGCGAAAACCACTCTTCTTCATCACCGGGATGGTCATGGTGCCGGCGGTGAGCACGTTGGAGATGATCGAGCCCGACATCATGCCGAGCAGGCCGCTGGCAAAGATGCAGACTTTCGCCGCGCCGCCGCGGAACGTGCCGCACAGCGCGAAGGCGAGGTTGATGAAGAACTTTCCGGCGCCGGTCATCATCAGCGCGGTGCCGAACACCAGGAAGCCGATCACGGTGTCGGCAAACGCCTGGATGGGAATGCCGAGCAGGCTCTCGCCCGACAGCACGTGATAGGCGGTCGCCTGCTCCAGCGTCGATTGCGTGCCGCGGAACGGCCCGAGCCAGCCGGACTCTGCGAACAGCGGATACACCGTGAAGGGGAGCACGCTCAGGAGCAGGCTCCAGCCGCCGGTACGGCGCAGCGCCTCCATCAGCATCACCCACATCACGAGGCCGGCGGCGATGACGCTGTTCGGCGCGCCGCCGAATTCCCAGCCGGCCTCCGCGGCCTTGCGCACGTTCGACATCAACAGCAGTGCGGCGGCAAAGGTCACGACGAAACAGAGAAGGTCATACCAGGGAATGCGGTCGAGCGGCGCGCGCGTGGTTCCCGGGAAGATCAGGAACGTGAAGGGCAGCATCAGCGCGATCAGGAGATAGAAGTACTCCGTGTTGAGCTGGGTGTAGCCGACGAAGAAGCGCAGCGAGAATTGCTGGTTGATGCAGAGCAGGATGGTCGCGGCGGTCGCGGCCACCAGCGTCCAGCGCCAGGCGCCGCGCAAGCTGCGAACGCGCGTGACCTCCGCTTCCTGCATGTTGCCGGCGGCGCCATGCGGATCGTCGAACACGACCCGCTTGGCCTCGTCCTGCGGGGCGGTGGAGACTGAAGCTGACGACATGATCGACCCCGCGCGTGGGCAATTAACCCTTGACGATTATTCGTCGAACCCGTTCGGCATGTCGGCTTTCGCGAGAGCAGCGGCGCGCGCCTTCATCCAGCCGTCGAGGAACGCCTTGTCATCCGCAGGCGGGTTGGATTTGCCGTAGTCGGCCCACGCTGCGCCAAGCACCTCCTGGCGCTTGATCAGTCTGTTGTTGTGCGTGTCCTGCGCGTCACTCCATTGCCCGGCTTCCTTCAGCGCCTTCACCGCGCCGGGGTGTACCGGCACCACCCAGTTCTTGGTCTGGCGATCGGCCGCGAGCCCGCCGGCGCCGGGTGCGGAGTCCTTGAAGGAATCGTAGTTCACGATCATCGCCTTCGTCATCGCATAGACCTGGTCGGGGGCTTGCGAGGCGTAGGCGACGAAGATCGGGTAGGGGTAGTTGCCGAGCTCGATCGGCTTGTCCGGCGAGATGCCGGCGCCGCAGGTCGCGGTCTGCGGGAAGAAGAACGAGCCGACCTTCTGCATCCGCGCCCAACCTTCCTTGTCGTTGGCGGGCAGCGGCGGCCAGATCAGGCCGCGCGGCGAGGTCTCGGCTTCCTTGGCGGGGCCGGTGATGGTGGTGCCGAACGCGGCATCCGTGTCGTTGTTGATCAGGCCCTTCCACATCGCGCCGTAGCTTGCGAACTCGACGATCCTAACGTCCTTCTGAGTCAATCCGGCGAAGGCGAGCACCGCGAGCGAATTCTGGTTCAGCGCCGGCGAGCCGACGACGAAGCCGACGCGCTTGCCTTTGAGGTCCTTCAAATCCTTCACGCCGGCATCGGCGGCGACGCCAAGCGTACCGCAGTTGCAGTCGACGGACGAGAGCATGATCTGAAGCGGCTGCGGGCCCCATTCCCTGGTTCCAAACTCGAACACGCCTTCCTGCGCGAAGTAGGAGCCCGATCCCATCGCGGACGAGACCGCGCGTTTGGCGCGCAGCGGCGCGAGACGCGCGACGTCGTTGCCTGCGGGGAGCACGCGCACGTCGGTTGAGTATTTGTCCTTCATCATCTTGCCGACGCCGACCGCGATGTTGAAGCCGGCGGTGCCGGTGTCATAGGCCGTGAACGTCAATGTTGCCGGCAGCTTGATGTCTTCGGCGGCTGCATAGCGTGTAGACGCAAAAGAAATGCCCGCCACCAAGGCAGGCGCGAGCACGATCAGCCCACGAAGCATGTTTCCCTCCAATGATCCTCGCGTTTGCCGCGACGATTTTCTTTCTTTGTTTGAAACAGGGTTTGTTTGAAACAGATCATGTCATCGCGATGAAGCGATGGCAACGCCGTACCGCGAGCGCAGCAATGAGGCTGACAGATTGTCGCGGAAACTGCGGATAATGCGGTCAGTTTGCGACGATCGCGATCGCCTGTCCCTCGGCAACGACGTCGTTGAGCTTCACCAGAAGCGATGTGATCGTGCCGCTCGCGGGCGACGGCACAGGTATCTCCATCTTCATCGCTTCGATCACCACAATTTCGTCGCCATCCGCAACGGTTCCTCCAACTTGCACGGGCATTGCGCAGATGCGTCCCGCGACCTCAGTGACGATTTTTATATTTGGCATGCCATCGCCTTTTTGTTGTCGTCGCAAAATGCCTGAGGTAGCGTCATCCGCAAGTGGAATTTAATTCCGCAGAGCGGAACAAGCGGTAGGGATCATGGGACGACGTTCAGAGCGGTTGAGTAGACAGGGTGCGTTCGCCGGCGATGCCGGTGAGGGTGATGTCATCCAGGTGGTGTCGCGCGCGTTCGACGTGCTGCGATGCTTCGAGGGCCACGAGATCAGGCTCGGCAATCTCGAGATTTCAAATCGCTGCGGCCTGCCGCGCTCGACGGTGTCGCGGCTCACGCACACGCTGACGCGGATGGGACAGCTGGTCTATCTGCCACGCGATCAAAAATATCGCATCGGGCCGAGCGCGGTGGCGATGAGCGCCTCGATGATGAAGGGCGCGCAGCTGCGCAGCATGATCCGCCAGCGGCTCCAGGAAGTCGCCGAGCAACTGCCTGGCACGGTCGGCTTCGTCGTGCCCGATCGCTTTCATCTGGTCTATCTCCAGTTCGCGCGCTCGGCTTCGGCGCTCGGCCTGCACGAGGGCACCGGCAGCCGCATCTCGATGGCGTCGACCGCTGCGGGCGCGGCCTACACCGCGGCGCTGGCGCCGGAGGTCGGCGATGCCTTCATCACGGATATGGAACGGGAAGCCCCCGAGGCTGCGAGAATCCTGCGGCCCCGCATCGAAGCCAATCGACAGTCGCTACGCGATCACGGCTATGTCGTGGCCTGCGGCCTGTGGAGCCCGCACATCAACGGGCTCGCGGTGCCGATCTGGTCGCCGCAGTACCAGACTTTTGTGGTGATCACGATCGGTCTTCTGTCGTCGATGTATAACGAGCAGCGTCTGCATGCCGAGGTCGCGCCGTTGATGGTCGCGCTCGGCCGCTCGCTCGGCAGCCTGATGGACGGCGCGGAAGGCGACGTCTTCAACAATCGCATCTCGCGCAAACCGGTCGCAATGGCCGTGCACAACAATAACAAGCCGATCAATTCGGAGGGCGTGAATGAACTGGAAGCCGGAACTCGACGAGCTCGCCCGGCGCGAAGCCTTCGCGCGGGAGATGGGCGGCGTTGACAAGGTCAAGCGTCAGCATGACCAGGGCCGACTGACTGTTCGGGAGCGTATCGACAGACTGACCGACAAGGGCAGCTTTCACGAGATCGGTGCCGTCTCCGGCATCGGCGAATACGATTCCAGCGGCGAGTTGCAGAAATTGACGCCGGCGAACTGCGTGTTTGGCCGCGCGCGCGTTGATGGCCGCACCGTCGTCGTGGTCGGCGACGACTTTACCGTGCGCGGCGGCTCGGCGGATGCGTCCATCTCCGCAAAACCGTTGATGGCGGAGGAGATGGCGCACGACTTCCGTCTGCCCATCGTGCGCATCATCGAAGGCTCCGGCGGCGGCGGCTCGGTCAAGACCATCGAGACCAAGGGCGCAGCTAATCTGCCGGGCGGCATCGGCGGCACACGCTGGTATCGCTTCACGACGGAGAATTTGTCGCGCGTGCCTGTGGTCGCGCTCGGCCTCGGCTCGGTCGCGGGGCTCGGTGCCGCGCGTCTTGCCGCCAGCCACTATTCGATCATGACCAAAAAATCCGCGATGTTCGTCGCGGGCCCGCCGGTGGTGAAGGCGTTGGGGCAGGACCTCTCGAAGGAAGAACTCGGCGGCGCCGACATCCAGACCCGCGCCGGCGCGGTCGATCATGCCGTCGACACCGAGGAGGAGGCCTTTGCCTGCGCACGGCGATTCCTGTCCTATCTGCCGTCGTCGGTCTACGAGCTGCCGCCGACCTTGCCGTGCACCGACCATCCGGAGCGCACCGATGAGGCGCTGATGAACGCGGTGCCGCGTAACCGCAAGCAGGTCTACAAGATGCGGCCGATCATCGAATCGGTCGTGGACAAGGGCTCGTTCTTCGAGGTCGCCAGGAATTTCGGCAAGCCTGTTATCGTCGGTCTCGCGCGGCTCGAGGGCAGGGCGGTGATGCTGCTCGCCAGCGACAGCTTTCACTATGGCGGCTCCTGGACCGCGGATGCCTGCCAGAAGGTGGTGCGCTGGGTCGACTTCGCCGAGACCTTCCATTTGCCGATCGTCTATCTCATGGACTGCCCCGGCTTTATGATCGGCCTCGATGCCGAGAAGGCCGGCACGATCCGTCAAGGCGTCCGCGCTATGGCCGCGGTCAACCAGACCACGGTGCCGTGGTGCACGGTGATCCTGCGCAACGCCTTCGGCGTCGCCGGCGTGGTGCATCAGCCGGCCGACCGCTTCTCGATCCGCTACGCCTGGCCCTCGGCCTATTGGGGCTCGCTCCCGCTCGAAGGCGGCATCGAAGCCGCCTACCGCGCCGACATCGACGCAGCCGAAGATTCCGCGGCGAAGCTGAAGGAGATCCAGGAGCGGCTCAACAAGCTGCGCTCGCCGTTCCGCTCCGCCGAAAAGTTCTGGGTTGAGGAGATCATCGATCCCCGGAAGACGAGGTCGCTGCTGTGCGAGTTCGCGCGACTGGCGGAGCCGCTGCGCAAGGCCGGGCCGCCGGAGAGCATGACGATCAGGCCGTAAGTAGAGCCGTCGGGGGCTGCTCGCGCTTTGCCGCGGCAGCGATGGCGTGACCTCAAAACAAGGACGCGCTACGCTCCCCGGACAAGAACAAGAGGAAGCGCCAATCGTGTACGACTTCATTATCGTGGGCGGCGGCTCGGCGGGGTCCGTGCTGGCCCACCGGCTCTCCGCAAGGAGCGCCAACAAGATCCTGCTCTGCGAAGCCGGACAGGACACGCCGCCCGGCGACGAGCCGGCCGAGATCAGGGACAGCTATCCAGGCACGGCCTATTTCGATCCGCGCTTCCACTGGACCGAGCTCAAGGTCACGACCCAGATCGTGAGCCACAACAATCCGAACGAGGGACGTCCGCCCTTACGCAAATACGAGCAGGCGCGCGTGCTCGGCGGCGGCTCCTCGATCAACGGCCAGATGGCCAACCGCGGCGCGCCGACCGATTACGACGAATGGGAGGCGCGCGGCGCCGCGGGTTGGAGCTGGAATGACGTGCTGCCCTTCTTCAAGAAGGTCGAGCGCGATCTCGATTTCGACGGCCCGTACCACGGCAAGGACGGTCGGATCCCGGTTCGCCGGATCCCGCGGGAGCACTGGACGCGACATTCGCAGGCGTTCGCCGACGCCTTCCAGCAGGCCGGCCACCAATACTTGGCCGACCAGAACGGCGAGTTCGTCGACGGGTTTTTCCCGGTGACGCACTCCAACCAGGCCGAGCAACGCGTCTCGGCCGCGATGGGCTATCTCGATCGTGATACGCGCAAGCGCGCCAACTTGACGATCTCCACCAACACGCAAGTCAGAGAGCTGCTGTTCGAAGGCACGCGGTGCGTCGGTGTGAAGGCGACTGTCGACGGACGGGAGCAGGAATTCCGCGGCCGTGAAATCGTTCTCTCCAGCGGCGCCATCCATTCGCCGGCGCATCTGTTGCGCGCCGGCATCGGCCCGGTCGGTCACCTCAAGGATATGGGCATTCCAGTCCTGATGGGGCTGCAAGGTGTCGGCCAGCGCCTGATGGATCATCCCTCGATCTCGCTGTCGTCCTTTGTCCGCCGCGGCGCGCGCATGAACGAGCACACCAGGCGCCACATGCAGCTTGGCCTGCGTTACTCGTCCGGGCTCGAAGGCGTACCGAAAGGCGACATGTTCGTCGTCCTGCTCAGCAAATCGGCCTGGCACGCCGTCGGCGAGCAGATCGGATCGCTGCTGACGTTCGTCAACAAGACCTATTCCGAGACCGGACAGATCAAGCTCGCCTCGCGCGACCCGGCAGCCGAGCCGATCGTCGAGTTCAACTTGTTATCGGACCGCCGCGATCTCGATCGCCTGATGAGCGGTTTCCGCAAGATGGCGGCCGTGCAGATGAGCGACGTCGTCAGGGCCGTGACGGACAAGCCGTTCCCGGCCTCCTATACCGACCGCGTGCGCAAGATCGGCGTGGTCAACACCAGGAACCGGATACTGACAAAAATCGCCGCGGCCCTGATGGACGGGCCGGCGGCGCTGCGCCACTACATGATCGACAATTTCGTGGTCGAGGGTTTTACCTTCGACGACGTGATCAACGACGACGAGGCGCTGGAAGCCTTCGTGCGCAAGGCGACCATCGGCGTGTGGCACGCCTCCTGCTCGTGCCGCATGGGCCGGGCGGAAGATCCGATGGCGGTGGTCGATACAGAGGGCCGCGTCAAGGGCGTGCAGGGACTGCGCGTCGTCGACGCCTCGATCTTCCCGGTGGTGCCCTGCGCCAACACCAACTTTCCGGTCCTGATGTCGGCGGAGAAGATCGCGGCTGCGATGATGCAGTGAGCTGGTTCGCTTTTTGCGCCGTCCGCCGCGAATCAGGCGGTAGAACCTGAAATTAGGCAGGAGAATACTCGGAACTGTTCCGCAGGAGACGGTCTGGGGACATGCGTCCTGATGCGGAACCGGGAACCGGCCTCCGGCGTTCTTTGCCAAATCTCGCCTTTCGGCTTGGAACCGGGGCGCTAGACTGCGCGGCCCCGAACCGGGCCAGGGCGCGTCTTTTTTTGGCGATAGACCTTCAGGGGGTTCTATGACCGATTCTTCGAGTGGGGCCCAAACCAGCGAGTCCGAAGATTTGCCGAGGATCTCGACCGGCAGTCAGGGCCTCGATGACATCCTCTATGGCGGGCTCGATCCCAATCGCATGTATCTCTACGAGGGTCGGCCCGGCTCGGGCAAGACCACCATGGCGCTTCAATTCCTCCTTGAGGGCGCCCGCTGCGGTGAACGCGTGCTCTACATCTCCTTGTCGGAAACCAAACGTGAGCTGACGCTGGTTGCGCAGCGCCACGGCTGGTCGCTGCAAGGCGTCGACATCTTCGAACTTGTCCCGCCGGAGACGACGCTCGATCCGGACCGGGAGCTCACCGTCTTCCATCCCGCCGAAATGGAGCTGAGCGAAACGACCGGCCTGATATTCAAGGCAGTCGAACGGATCAATCCCGCGCGGGTGGTGCTGGACAGCCTGTCCGAGCTGCGCCTCCTTGCGCAGAACCCGCTGCGGTACCGGCGCCAGGTTCTGGCCCTGAAGCACTTTTTCACCAACCGCAATTGCACGGTTATTCTCCTCGACGACCTCTCGTCCTCCCAGGACGATTTGCAACTCCATTCGATCGCGCACGGCGTCGTGATGCTCGAACAGCTCGCCATCGATTATGGAGCAGAGCGCCGGCGGCTTCGCGTGATCAAGATGCGCGGCATCCGGTTTCGCGGCGGCTTCCACGATTTCACGATCGAAGCGGGAGGTGTGCGGATATTCCCCCGTCTGGTGGCGGCGGAACATCACGCCTCGTTTGTCGGCGAGTTCACGCCCAGCGGCAACGCGCAGCTCGATCTCCTTCTGGGAGGAGGGCTCGAGCGCGGCACCAGTGCGCTTCTTCTGGGTGCCGCCGGTGTCGGCAAGTCGTCTCTCGCGCTGACCTATGCGATCGCGTCGGCAGAACGCGGTGAGCATGCGGTGTTCTTTGCCTTCGATGAAGGTCGCGGCACCGTGGAAGCCCGGGCTCGAACGCTTGGGATGCCCCTCGAAAGCTACCTGCAATCGGGACTCATCCGATTTCAACAGATCGATCCCGCCGAGCTGTCCCCCGGGGAATTCGCCGCCAATGTGCGCAAGAGTGTCGAAAAGGATAACGCCAGGATTGTCGTCATCGACAGTCTGAACGGCTACCTCAACGCGATGCCGGATGAGCGATTTCTCATCCTCCAGATGCATGAGCTCCTGAGCTATCTCGCGCAAAAAGGCGTGCTGACCGTCCTGATCCTCGCCCAACATGGGCTGGTCGGCCCGATGGAAACGGCTCTCGATATCAGCTATTTGAGCGATGCCGTGCTCATGCTGCGCTATTTCGAGGTCGGCGGAACGGTGCGGCGTGCCCTCTCGGTCGTGAAGAAACGCAGCGGCAATCATGAAAATACCATCCGCGAGTTTCGCCTTGGCCGTGCCGGCATCACGCTGGGTCCTCCGCTGAGCGAGTTCAGCGGCATCTTCTCCGGAAATCCACGTTATACGGGCACGGAGATACCAGAAGGGCCGGCGGAATGAGCGCTGCCCGCGATCATTGCGTTCTCGTGTTTGCCCCGATCGGCCGCGATGGACCGGCATCGGTCGAGCTTTTACGTAATTCGAATCTCGTAGCGATCAATTGTCGAGGTCTCCCTGAACTGGTCAGCGAGATGTCGGCGGGCGTGGGCGCGGTCCTTCTGGCCGAGGAGGGGTTGTTCGGGAAGGATACCCAGCCGCTGGCACATTGGATTGAGAGGCAGCCGCCCTGGTCTGACCTGCCCTTTGTCATTCTCACCAGCCATCGGGAGCAGCCGGCGGTGGTTGCCTGGCGCCGCAGCATCGTCGAGACACTCCGCAACGTTTCGCTGCTTGAACGCCCGGTTCAGCCGATCACGCTGACGAGCGCGGTTCAATCCGCAATGCGGGCCCGCCGGCGGCAATATGAAATTCGAACCTTGCTGCAGGCGCGCGAGCGGACGGCCCAGGAGCTCGAGAAGCTCGTGGTCGAGCGCACCCGTGCGCTCGAGGGGGCCAACAAGCATCTGCGGGCCGAAATGGAAGAGCGCGCCCGCGTCGAGGAGACCCTTCGTCAGGCCCAGAAGATCGAGGCCATCGGACAATTGACCGGCGGCGTAGCTCACGATTTCAACAATTTGCTGATGGTGATCTCCGGCGGCCTCGATTTGCTCGACCGGCAGACAGATCCTGATCGTCGGCGTCGTCTCATGGAAGGAATGGTCCAGGCGGCGCAGCGCGGTGCCGGCTTGACCAGGCAGCTTCTGACTTTTTCGCGGCGGCAGAAGCTCCGGCCCGTGGCTGTCGACATCGCATCGCAGATCGGCGGCATGCGCGAATTGCTCGATCGGAGCCTGAGAGGCGACGTTCACGTCGAGTTCGATTTTCCGGATGGTCTTTGGCCGGTGGAAGTCGATCCGGGAGAGCTCGAACTGGTCATTCTCAACCTGGCGGTCAACGCCCGCGATGCGATGCCGAGCGGTGGCACGATCGTTGTCCGTGGCGAGAACCTGGCCGGCCTGACCGAGGACGAGATCGCGGGCGATTACGTTCGTCTGTCCGTGGTCGATAGAGGTGTTGGAATGAGCCCGGAGATCCTGGCGCGGGTCTTCGAGCCGTTCTTCACGACCAAGGATGTCGGGAAAGGCTCGGGCCTGGGGCTTGCCCAGGTCCACGGATTTGCGACGCAGTCACGAGGGACGGTTCGAATCAAATCGACGGTCGGCGAGGGCACCAGCATCGAGCTCTATCTGCCGCGATCCAGGAACATCCCTTCTGGTGAACGCCATTTCATCGATCTGAACAGGGCGCGGCCGAAGAAGGCCAACCATGGCCGGATCCTCCTCGTCGAAGACGATGACGAGGTCGCCGCGCTGGTGAGCGAGATGCTGGCGCAACTCGGCTACGAGGTCACGCGCGCGGCGAGTGCTGCGGCGGCGCTCGGTGCCCTGGCGGACGGCCGCTCCGTCGATCTGGTGTTTTCGGATATCATGATGCCGGGCGGCATGAACGGTGTCGAACTCGCGCGCGAGATCAAGAGACGGCGAAGCGACATCCCGGTTCTGCTGACGAGCGGATACGCCGAAGCCGCGGTTCGCGACGCCGAAACGGCCGGCGTCCAGATTTTGCCGAAACCCTACCACATCGACGAACTCGCCGCAGCGCTCGGCGCAGCCAAGTCGGACTTTCGAATTGACGCGGAAAGCAAGCGCTCTGGGGCGTCGTGATTGGGCCTCATGATCGGCTTGCAGTCCGGCGTCAGTAGCGAATGCACACGCAGCCGCGTCTCAGTTGCAACGATAAGCATTCGCGTTCTGCGAGCTAATCATGCCCGTCGCTACGTGTGGATTATGATGATTGCAGGGAGCGGCCTGCAAGGGCAGCCACTTTCAGCCGCTCTTTGAGCCCATTTCAGCCAAACTGTTGTTGGTTTCTCGTTGTCGGGGCAGGGTCCTTCCAATTTGGAGCCCTGCAATGTTCAAGCCGGTTCTTTCTGCGTGTCTATTTGTTGCCTTTAGCTCAGTCGCTTCCGAAGCACGGCCCTATCGAATTCATCAAGCACCCGAATGCAATGTCACGATGCCCTGCGACCTTTCGTATTCGCAAACGCGCCGTGAGCGGATTCCCAGGTCCTCGCTAACGTCCAGGTCCTCATTACAAGCCTATCGCGCGACGCAACTGACAGTGACCGACGCAGACGGCGCCGCGACGGCGAGCATCGCTGAGGCTCGCATTGTCGGCAGTCGTCCGGCAGGTTGCCCTTCCTCCTTCTGCGGCTGCGGCGCGGCTCTGCGCGTGTTCGGCCGTATCGTGCCGGAGTTGAATCTTGCGGCGAACTGGCTGCGCTTTCCGCGGACATCACCCGCACCGGGAATGGTCGCAGCCCGACGCGGACATGTGTTCGTCCTCGAACAACACCTGGGAGGGGACACCTGGTTGGCCTACGACGCCAACTCGGGCGGACACGCGACTCGAATGCATGCGCGTTCATTGCGTGGGTATACGATCGTCAACCCGCGCGGCGGTTCGGTCACTTGAGAGACCAGCCGGCCAAGGGCAGGGGCACGTAACGAGCCGTGGAGCCGTCGGGCAAAACACCCTGTCAAGCCTGCGCTGGAATAATATTCGTATTTACAGAAGTTCGGATAAGGCGTAGTTTGCGCTCATCCCGGCCCGCTACAAGGGCGTTTCGCGATCGTCACGAGACGCGGGCCGGGAGGCGGTGGCCGCGACTGCGTCGGCGCGCTGGGCAAGCTGCAGGGCGGGTTTTCCCGTGAGCAACTGCACACGCGGTACGACACGGCGCTGACAGCGTCCCCGTTCGGTCTCGATGGCGAGCGCACGCCAGGCATCGGGGACAGGGGCGGGGAGGTGCGCGGACGGCAAAATCGTGTGGTCCTGACGCCCGGGGTCTGTGCGTCAAGTCTTGTGGTGATGCTGCTGCCCAACCGGGCCAGCACATCAGCCATCCGCGAGGCGACGGGGGCAATAGTGCATCGCTCCCCGGGGAGAGCGCGTCATAAGCCGTAATACCATTCGCGCAGGGAAGGCCGGTTGCTCGGCGTCACCTGTGGTCCACCCCGTGCGCGTCTGGTTCGCACACGGGACTGCGGGTGCCAGCCGGCGCCCGGCCTTCCCTGTGCCCTTTCTTGCGAGAGGGTGCGAAGACGAGAGCAAAGCTCGGGCGAAATGAGCCGCGAGAATGCGAAGCCATGCGTTCTGAGAAGCCATGCGTTCTGAATGGAAGAAATTTATGCGCAGTCTCGTGCCCCGGACGCAGCGCAGCGTCGCTTTGACGGTGCGCTGCAGAGCCGGGGCCCATATCACTGCGACGGCGCGCGCAATCTCGACGTCGGCGCTGCGGTCTTCGGCGTCACCACCACGATCAGGTACTAGGCCATCGCGGCTTGCGGCTTTGGCTTCGCTTGTCGCGAGAGCGTCAGCACGATCAAGGAGGCGAACACGCAGAGTGCGCCGGCGATGAAGAAGGCGGGAAGATAGCTCTGATACACCGTCCGCGAAAAGCCGGCGCCGAAGGCGGCGGTGCCCGCACCGAGCTGGTGGCCGGCAAAGATCCAGCCGAACACCAGATTGGCGCGCTCGGGTCCGAATTTCTGCGCGGTGAGGCGCACCGTGGGCGGCACGGTTGCGATCCAGTCGAGCCCGTAGAACATCGCGAAGATCGAGAGCCCATAGAACGAGAAATCGCTGAAGGGGAGGAAGATCAGCGAGAGCCCGCGCAGGCCGTAGTACCAGAACAAGAGGTAGCGGTTGTCGTAGCGGTCCGACAGCCAGCCCGACATGATGGTGCCGAAAAAGTCGAAGATGCCCATCGCAGCCAGCAGACCGGCGGCCTGCACCTGCGGAATGCCGAAATCGAGGCACATCGGGATCAGGTGCACCTGCACGAGGCCGTTGGTGGATGCGCCGCAGACGAAGAACGTCGCAAACAGGACCCAGAATGCGCGCGACTTCGAGGCGTCGCGCAGCGTGCCGAGTGCCACAGCCGTGATCGAGCCATGGCTGACCGGTGGGGCGGGCAGGGGCTCGGTGCCTTCGTCGCCGAAGGGGCGCAGGCCGACGTCGCTCGGGCGGTCCCGCATCACAAGGAGAACTCCCAGAGCGGAAACGCAGAGCGCGATGCAGACAAAGCCGAGTGCAAGCCGCCAGCCGTATCGTTCGGTCAGGCTTGCAAGCAGCGGCAGGAAGACGAGCTGGCCGGTGGCGACGCTCGCGGTCAAAATGCCGACGACGAGGCCGCGCCGCGCCGCGAACCAGCGGGTCGCAATGGTGGCGCCCAGCACCAGCGCGGTCATGCCGGTGCCGAGGCCGATCACGACGCCCCACAGTACGACGAGCTGCCAGACCTCTGTCATGCCGAGCGACAGGATCAGCCCGGAGACGACGATGAGCTGAGCCAGCAGCGTGACGTTGCGCAGGCCGTAGCGGTTCAGGAGCGCGGCAGCGAACGGCGCCATCAGCCCGAACAGGATGAAGCGGATCGACAGCGCGGACGAGATCTCCGCCGTGCTCCAGCCGAACTCCTTCTGAAGCGGAATGATGAACACACCGGGCGCACCGACCGTGCCGGCGCTGATCAGCGCGGTGAGGAAGGTCACGCCGACCATCACCCAGCCGTAGTGAATATTGCGGCGGCCGAGTGTTGCCGCGAGCCAGTTCGAGATCATTGGGCCTCAATCTTGGTGGCAGGATTTGAAACACCTGCGCGAGTTTGCAGAATGGCACGCGACGCGTCTGTCGGAAATGACAGAGTTCCCTCATTTCCGGACTTTTACGTCAGTGCGTCAGGCGCTCCACCGCGATCGCAGTGGCTTCGCCGCCGCCGATGCAGAGCGCCGCCACACCGCGCTTGAGGTTTTTTGCTTCGAGCGCATGCAGCAGCGTCACGATCAGCCGTGCGCCGGTGGCGCCGATGGGGTGGCCGAGCGCGCAGGCGCCGCCGTTGATGTTGAGCTTCTCGCGGGGAATGCCGAGATCGCGCTGCGCCGCCATCGCCACCACGGCGAAGGCTTCGTTGATCTCGAACAGATCGACATCGCCGGCACTCCAGCCGACCTTGTCCAGGAGCTTGCGGATCGCCGGGATCGGCGCCGTGGTGAACCATTGCGGCTCCTGGCTATGGGTGGCGTGGCCCTTGATCTCTGCCAATGCGGGCAGGCCATCGCGATCGGCGAGCGACCGCGTCGTCAGCACCAGCGCGGCGGCGCCGTCGGCGTTGGCGGAGGAGGCCGCCGGCGTGATGGTGCCGTTGGCGCGGAACGCCGGCTTCAGCCCGGGAATCTTTGCGGGATCGACCTTCAGCGGATGCTCGTCATTGGCGACGATGCGGGGGCCTGCCTTCTCGCTCAGCGTGATCGGCGCGATCTCGGCCTTGAACGCACCACCCTCCACCGCCTTGCGCGCGCGACTCAGCGTCTCCATCGCATAGGCGTCCTGGTCCTTGCGGGTAAACTGATAGGCTTCCGCAGTCGCCTCGCCGAAATCGCCCATCGAGCGGCCGGTCTCGTAGGCGTCTTCGAGGCCGTCCATCATCATGTGGTCGATGATGCGGTCATGGCCGGCGCGATAGCCGCCGCGTGCCTTCGCCAGCAGATACGGCGCGTTGCTCATGCTCTCCATGCCGCCGGAGACGACGATCTCGGCCGAACCGGCGCGAATGATGTCGTGCGCCAACATGGTCGCCTTCATGCCGGAGCCGCAGACCTTGTTGACGGTTGTCGCGCCGGTGGCGTCGGGCAGGCCGGCTGCACGCGCAGCCTGGCGCGCCGGGGCCTGGCCCTGGCCGGCCGGCAGCACGCAGCCCATGAAGACCTCGTCGACCTTTTCCGGCGCGAGCTTCGCACGCTCCAACGCCGCGGCGATCACATGCGACCCGAGCTTGTGGGCGGGCAGCGGCGACAGCTCGCCCATGAAACGGCCGAGCGGGCTACGGATGGCGGAGACAATGACGACAGGATCGGCGGTTTCGGCCATGGCGGGACTCCCTGCGATGGTGGGTAAGATTATGACCATCATATGATGCGGCGCAAAAAATGCAACCGCATCCGGCATGAGAAATTGTCGTGGCTCGGATGAGATTTGCTCGTTCGAAGGGAGGAGGCTGTGGGGCAGGCTTACCGCTTCCGGTCGACGAACGCCTGCATCAGCCGCGTCGGCTCGTCGGTCAGGAACGATTGGCCGAACACTTTCACGCTCAAATTCACCGACTCCGTCAGCGGCAGTTCCTCCCATTGCCGAAGCAGTGCCTTCTGCGATCGCAGCGCCTCGGGGCCGCATTCGAGCAGCGCCTGCACGAGGTGCTCGACGGCCGCGTCCAGTCCGCCCTCCGGCGCGACTTTGTCGACCAGACCCCAGGCCAGCGCCGTCGGCGCGTCGATGTTTTCGGCGGTCATCACCAGCCAGCGCGCGCGGGCCCAGCCGATCAGGCGCGGCAGCAGCGCGGCATGGATCACCGAGGGGATACCGACGCGTACCTCCGGCATGCCGAAATGCGCATCATGCGCGGCAATGCGGAAGTCGCAGGCCGCGGCCACTTCGAGCCCGCCGCCGAGGCACCAGCCCGGCATGCGTGCGATCACGGGGGCGGGGAAGGCGCGCACGGCCTCGCAGAGATCGCGCAGGCGGCTGATGAAGGCTTCGGCGGATGTCTGGTCGAGCTTCACCATCTCCTTGATGTCGGCGCCGCCGATCATGCTCTTCTCGCTCTGGCCGCGCAGCACCATGACGCGGATGCTGCGATCAGTCGCGAGCTTCTGCAAACCTTCGCGGACCGCGTCGGTCACGGGGGAGCCGAGGATGTTGAGCGAGCCGGCGTTGCAGATCGCGACATGAACGACGCCGCGCGCGTCGCGCGTCACGCCGCAGTGGTGGTTGAGCATTTCCATGATGGGATCTCTGATTTCGTGGACGTTGCGCAAAGGTACGCCGTTCGGGATCACTTCCGAGCCGAAACGCATTGGTTGTCAAGCGGTGGGGAGGCGGAGTTGCCGGCGCGAAGTCCGCGAGATAGCATGATGTACATCATGCAAAGGAGTATCCATGCCCGACAACGATCAACCCGACCTGTTTTCACCCGCGCAACGGCGCGAGCGTGTCGTGGACTGGCAAGTGCCCGCGCCGGTCGCAAAGGCGGCGATGGGGCTATCGGGCATGGATGCGATGATGGGCATCCGCGACGGCCGCCTGCCGCCGCTGCCGTTTGCAAAACTGATCGGCTTCACCATGGCCGTGGTCGAACCGGGCCGGATCGTGATGGAACTGGAGCCGCGCGAGGATATCGAAGATACCATCGGGCTCCTGCACGGGGCGACCGCCGCGGCGCTGATCGATACTGCCATGGGCTGTGCGATCTCGACCCGGTTGGAGGCCGGGCAGAGCTCGGTCACTCTCGATCTGAAAGTGACCTTCCTGCGTCCGCTCTCGGTTCGTTCCGGGCTGATTTCGGCCGAAGGCAAAGTGATCAAGCTGGGACGCCAGAGCAGCTACGCCGATGGTTTTGTGCGCGACGGCAAGGGGGCGCTTGCGGTGCATGCAACTGCAACCTTTTCGATGATCGGCAATATCTTAACATGAATTAATGCGCCGCCTGGTCCATTTCTGTGTTATGAGATGATCTTCGACATTCAATGAGACCAGCATGCGCTATTCCCGGGAACACAAGCAGGAAACACACGACCGTATCGTGAAGAAGGCTTCCGTGCGGCTGCGCGAAAAGGGCGCCCACGGCATTGGCGTCGCCGACCTCATGAAGGAAGCGGGCCTGACCCATGGCGGCTTCTACGCGCATTTCGATTCCCGCGAGGCGCTGGTGATCGAGGCGTTTGGCTACGCCATGGATCGCGGGATGGACCATTGGCGCAAGATCACCGACGAGGTCGCGCCGGAGAAGCGGCTGGCGCTGATCGCGGAAGCCTATCTCTCAGCGCTCCATCGCGACAATCCCGGCCATGGTTGCTCGATCCCCGCGCTCGGCGCCGAGATCGCCCGCGAGAGCCCGAAAACGCGAAAGGCCTTTGCCGGCAAGCTCGACGAGATGATCGAGATGATGACCGACTTCATCCCGAACCTCCCGCGCAAGGCCGCGCGCAAGCAGGCAATCGCGACGCTGACCACCATGGCCGGCACCATGCTGCTGGCGCGCATCGCCGGCTCGAGCGAGCTGTCGGACGAGGTGCTGAAGACGGGCAGGGAGAGCGCGCTGGATGGCGCGCGCCGTGAGCCGAAGACTGCGGCGGCGAAGAAGGCGAAGCAGAATTAACCCACCCTACGAGGTCCGCCCCGCAAACAGAGCCCGCTCGCGCTCGACGATCTCGCTGATGTAATCCGCCACAGCCCTGATCCGCGCGAGGTCCTTGCTGTCGGCGTGCATCAGCATCCAGAAGGTGCGGGTGATCGAGACCTCTTCCGTCAGTACCGCAATCAGCTGCGGATAGTCGGCCGCCATGAAGTGCGGCAGGACAGCGATACCGAATCCTGCGAGCGTGGCATTGAGCTGCGCGATCAGATTGGCGCTGCGCAAGCGTGCGGAGATCTTCGGCGACACCTGCGGCAGATAATCGAGCTCGGGCGTGAACAGCAGCTCCTCGATATAGCCAACGAAGCGGTGCTGCGGCAGGACCTCGCGCGAGGTGATTTTCGGGAAGCGGTCGAGATAGGCGGGCGCGGCATAGAGCCCGAGGCGGTAGTCGAGCAGTTTGCGGCCGACGATGCGGCCTTCCTTCGGCATGGTCAGGCTGATGGCAATATCGGCCTCGCGCTTGGAGAGGCTGAACAGCCGCGCGGTCGCGACCAGTTGCAGATCGAGGTCGGGATAGCGGTCGGCGAAGGGCGCGAGCCGCGGCGCCAGGAACGCAGTCCCAAAACCGTCGGGCGCGCCGATCCGCACCGTGCCGGTCAGCCGGGCCACGGAGCCGCCGACCTGCTCCTGGTTGGCGACGATGGTCGATTCCATGGCTTCCGCGCTGTCGGCGACGCGCTGCCCGGCCTCTGTCAGGAGGTAACCGGTCTTGCGCCGGTCAAACAGCTTTGCCGAGAGGTGCTTCTCCAGCCGGTCGACGCGGCGGATGACGGTGGCATGGTCGACGCCGAGCTGTTTTGCCGCAGCCGAAACCGAGCCGCCCCGCACGATGGCCAGCACGAAGCGGAAGTCGTCCCAGTCGATAGCGCCTTGATCCAGCATTTTCGCACATCTATGGTGCATTATCTCAGACTTGAATCCTATAAAATGCAGGTTGATAGGATTTGTCAAAGCGATCGTGCTCGACTTCCAGGGAGATCATGCCATGCGTTCAATCGGACATTTCATCGGCGGCAGGGAGGTCAAGGGCACATCGGGCCGCACCGCCGACGTTTTCGAGCCGATGACCGGTGACGTCCAGGGCAAGGTAGCGCTGGCGTCCAAGGCCGAGGTCCGCGCTGCCGTCGAGAACGCCCGCGCCGCGCAGCCGGAATGGGCCGCGACCAACCCGCAGCGCCGTGCCCGCGTGATGATGAAATTCGTCGAGCTGGTGCAGCGCGACTACGACAAGCTTGCCGAGATGCTGGCGCGTGAGCACGGCAAGACCGTGCCCGACGCCAAGGGCGACATCCAGCGCGGCCTCGAAGTCGCGGAATTCGCCTGCGGCATCCCGCATCTGATGAAGGGCGAATACACCGAAGGCGCCGGACCCGGCATCGACATCTACTCCATGCGCCAGGCGCTCGGCGTCGTCGCCGGCATCACGCCGTTCAATTTCCCGGCAATGATCCCGATGTGGAAGTTCGCCCCCGCGATCGCCTGCGGCAACGCCTTCATCCTGAAGCCGTCGGAGCGCGATCCCGGCGTGCCGATGATGCTGGCCGCGCTGATGATCGAGGCGGGCCTGCCGGCCGGCATCCTCAATGTCGTCAACGGCGACAAGGAGGCGGTCGACGCCATCCTGGACGATCCCGACATCAAGGCCGTCGGCTTCGTCGGCTCCACGCCGATCGCGCAATACATCTACGAGCGTGCCGCGCAGACCGGCAAGCGCTGCCAGTGTTTTGGCGGCGCCAAGAACCACGCCATCATCATGCCCGACGCCGACATGGACCAGGCCGTCGACGCACTGATCGGCGCCGGCTACGGTTCGGCCGGCGAACGCTGCATGGCTGTCTCGGTGGCCGTGCCCGTCGGCAAGTCCGCCGCCGACCGCCTGATGGAAAAGCTGATCCCGCGCGTCGAGTCGCTCAAGATCGGCACCTCGATCGATCCGTCGGCCGATTACGGTCCGCTGGTGACGCGCGAGGCGGTCGAGAAGGTCAAGGGCTATATCGATATCGGCATCAAGGAAGGCGCGACGCTCGCCGTCGACGGCCGCGGCTTCAAGATGCAGGGCTACGAGAACGGCTTCTATCTCGGCGGTTCGCTGTTCGACAACGTCACCAAGGACATGCGGATCTACAAGGAAGAGATCTTTGGTCCCGTGCTCTCGGTCGTGCGCGCGCACGACTACAAGGAAGCGCTGGCGCTGCCGTCCGAACATGACTACGGCAACGGTGTTGCGATCTTCACCCGCGACGGCGATGCCGCACGCGACTTCGCGGCCAAGGTCAATGTCGGCATGGTCGGCATCAACGTGCCGATCCCGGTGCCGATCGCCTACTACACCTTCGGCGGCTGGAAGAAGTCCGGCTTCGGCGATCTCAACCAGCACGGCCCGGACTCGGTCCGCTTCTACACCAAGACCAAGACGGTGACCTCGCGCTGGCCGTCCGGCGTCAAGGAAGGCGCGGAGTTCTCGATTCCGCTGATGAAGTAAGGCTGTAGCCCAGCCCGTCATTGCGAGCGTAGCGAAGCAATCCAGACTTTCTCCTCGGTCACACTGGATTGCTTCGTCGCTTCGCTCCTCGCAATGACGAGAACAGTGAGCAGCCCATCATGCAGTTCGCTCTGAACGAGGATCAGATCGCGGTTCGCGACATGGCGTTGGCGTTTGCGGCTTCGAGGATCGCGCCGCACGCGCTACGCTGGGACGAGGAGAAACATTTTCCCGTCGAAATCATGCGCGAGGCCGCCACGCTCGGGATGGGCGGCATCTACATCCGCGAGGATGTCGGCGGCTCCGCCATGACCCGGTTCGACGCGGCGCTGATTTTTGAGGCGCTGGCGACGGGCTGTCCGACCACCTCGGCTTTCATCTCCATCCACAACATGGCGTCCTGGATGATCGATGCCTACGGCAGCGACACCCAGCGCCACACATGGTTGCCAAAGCTCTGCACCATGGAGCTGATTGCGAGCTACTGCCTGACCGAGCCCGGCGCCGGCTCGGACGCGGCGGCGCTGCGCACCCGCGCCGTGCGCGACGGCGATCACTATGTGCTGAACGGCCAGAAGCAGTTCATTTCCGGCGCCGGTGGTACTGATCTCCTGGTCACGATGGTGCGCACCGGTGGCGATGGTCCCGGCGGTATCTCGACCCTAGTCATCGACGGCAAGACGCTGGGCGTCTCGTTCGGCGGCAACGAGCGCAAGATGGGCTGGAACGCGCAGCCGACCCGCGCCGTGATTTTCGAGAACGTCCGCGTGCCGGTCGCCAATCGCTTAAGCGAAGAGGGCGTCGGCTTCAAGATTGCGATGGCCGGTCTCGACGGCGGACGCCTCAACATCACGGCATGCTCGCTCGGTGGTGCGCAGACCGCGTTCGACAAGGCGCGTTCCTACATGAAAGCGCGCAAAGCCTTCGGCAAGCGCCTAGACGAATTCCAGGCGCTGCAATTCCGCCTCGCCGACATGGCAATCGAGCTCGAGGCCGCGCGCACATTCTTGTGGCGCGCAGCGGCGGCGCTGGACCGCAAGGACCCGGACGCCACCATGCTGTGTGCCATGGCCAAGCGTTTTGGGACCGACGCCGGCTTCGAGGTCGCCAACCAGGCGCTCCAGCTCCATGGCGGCTACGGTTACCTCAGCGAATACGGGATCGAGAAGATCGTGCGCGATTTGCGGGTGCACCAGATCCTCGAAGGCACCAATGAAATCATGCGGCTCATCGTGGCGCGCAAACTGATCGAGGGCGGGCGATGAGTGGTGTGGAAGAGCACGGTCTGGTCGCACGGGTCGAAGGCTCGGCCGGCATTATCAGGCTCAACCGTCCGAAGGCGATCAACGCCGTGACGCTGGAGATGTTTCGCGGCATCGACAAGGCGCTCGACCGTTTTGGGGCCGATCCTGCTGTTGCGGTGATCGTGCTGGAAGGTGCCGGCGAGCGCGGCCTGTGTGCCGGCGGCGACATCCGCGCGCTCTGGGAGAGCTCGAAGGTCGACGGCGATCTCGGCAAGATTCTGTGGCGGGAGGAGTACATCCTCAACGCCCGGATCAAGAAATTCCCAAAACCCTATGTCGCCTTCATGGACGGCATCGTGATGGGCGGCGGCGTCGGGCTCTCGGCCCATGCGAGCCATCGAATCGTCAGCGAGCGCACCAGGCTCGCGATGCCCGAGGTCGGGCTCGGTTTCTTCCCCGATGTCGGCGGCACCTATCTGTTGTCACGCTCGCCGGGCGAGATCGGCACCTATTTTGGTCTCACCGGCCAGACCATGAACGGCCCCGACGCCATCCATGCGAAATTCGCCGATGCCGTGGTGCCGGTTGCCAAATGGCCGGGGCTGCGTGAGGCGCTGACCAAGGTTCGCCAGGGCGTGACCGCGGCTGATGTGAGCAAGTTGATCAACGGTTTTGCCACAGGCGAGGCCGCGGGGCCCGTGGCGGCCAGGCAGGCGACGATCGACGCATTGTTCGGCTTCCACGGCATGGAGGACATCGTCGCTGCGCTCAAGCGCGACGGCTCGGAGTTCGCCCATGCGACATTGAAGACGCTCAATGAAAAGTCACCGCGCGGCTTGGTGGTAACATTGAAGCTTTTGCGGCTTGCACGCACGGCGTCGAGCCTGGAAGAGTGCCTGGTGCGCGAATATCGCGCCGCGCTGGAAGTTTTCCGCAGCGATGATTTTCGCGAGGGCGTACGCGCCGCCGTGATCGACAAGGACCGCAATCCGACCTGGTCGCCGCCGCGCATCGAGGATGTCACGCCGGACCTGCTTGCGCCCTATCTCGCCGAGATTGGCGCCGACGAATTGAAGTTTAACTAATCAACGAAACGCATAAGCGGAGGACATCGAGATGGCCACGATTGCATTCATCGGTCTCGGCAACATGGGCGGCCCGATGGCGGCCAATCTGGTCAAAGCCGGCCACAAGGTGGTGGCCTTCGACCTGGCCGAGGCCTCGCGCAACCAGGCCAAGGCCGATGGCGCCGGCATCGCCGACAGCGCGGCGGGCGCCGTGAAGGGCGCTGATGTGGTCGTCACGATGCTGCCCGCCGGCAAGCACGTTCTCGGCGTGTGGGGAGAGGTCGTTCCTGCGATGGCCAAGGGCGCCCTGATCATCGACAGTTCCACCATCGACGTCGAGAGCGCACGGCAGGCGCATGCGCTGGCCGCCAAGGACGGCGTGCTCGCGATCGATGCGCCGGTCTCCGGCGGCACCGGTGGTGCCAAGGGTGCGACGCTGACCTTCATGTGCGGCGGCGAGGAGCGCGCGTTTGCGGCGGCCAAGCCGGTGCTGGAGAAGATGGGCAAGAAGATCGTGCATTGCGGCGGCGCCGGCGCGGGCCAGGCGGCAAAGATCTGCAACAACATGATCCTCGGCATTTCCATGATCGCGGTGAGCGAAGCCTTTGCGTTGGCTGAGAAGCTCGGCCTCTCGCATCAGGCGCTGTTCGACGTCGCCTCGACCTCGTCGGGCCAGTGCTGGTCGCTCACGACCTATTGCCCGGTGCCGGGACCGGTGCCGACCTCGCCGGCCAACAACGACTACAAGCCGGGTTTTGCCTCGGCGCTGATGGTAAAGGATCTGACGCTGGCGCAGGACGCCGCCAAGGCCGCGGGTGCGGCGACGCCGCTCGGCAAGCATGCGCAGGAGATCTATCAGTCCTTCGACGCAGCCGGCCAGGGCGGGGTGGATTTTTCCGGAATTATCAAGCACGTTAGGAGTCTGGCCGGGAAAGCTTGATGACGACATTTCAGGAAGCGCGCGCGTTTCTGCTTCATAACCGCACGGACTATGAGACAGCGGTCAAGGACTTCCGCTGGCCCGATCCGGTTCCTTTCAACTGGGCGCTCGACTGGTTCGACGCCGAGCTGGCGGCGAATATTGACAGCAAGGATCGTCCTGCGCTCTGGATCGTCGATGCCGCACAGGACCGGCAGACCAAATTGTCCTTCGCGGCACTCTCGCTCCGCTCCAACCAGGTGGCGAACTTCCTCCGCGCGCAGGGCCTGAAGCGCGGCGATCATCTCCTGCTGCTGCTCGGCAATGTGGTTCCGCTGTGGGAGACCATGCTGGCTGCGATAAAGCTCGGCGTCGTCGTGATTCCCGCCACCACGCTGCTCACGGCCGACGAACTCCGCGACCGGCTCGATCGCGGCAAGGCGAAGGCGGTGGTCGCCGCCGAGGATCAGGTCGCAAAATTCACCAGCCTTGGTGCGGAGAACATCGTCCGCATTGTGGTCGGTGCGGCCTCCGACGGCTGGCTTGCCTATGACGGAGCGGTAAAAGCTTCGGAGCAATTCACGCCTGACGGCCCGACCAACGCCGATGACGCGATGCTGCTCTATTTCACCTCGGGCACCACGGCAAAGCCAAAACTGGTGCGGCACAGCCAGCGCAGTTATCCCGTCGGCCACCTCTCGACCATGTACTGGATCGGGTTGAAGCCTGGCGATGTCCATCTCAACATCTCCTCGCCCGGCTGGGCCAAGCACGCCTGGAGCTGTTTGTTCGCGCCGTGGAATGCGGGCGCGACCGTGTTCGTGGTCAACCAGCCGCGCTTCGACGCCAAGGGATTGCTTGCCACCATCGGCCGCTGCGGCGTCACCACGCTGTGTGCGCCGCCGACGGTGTGGCGGCTGTTCATCCAGGAGAACCTCGCAGCTTTCAAGGTGGCGTTGCGCGAGGTCTGCGGCGCAGGCGAGCCGCTCAATCCTGAAGTGATCGACCAGGTGCAGGCCGCTTGGGGCCTTACCATCCGCGACGGCTATGGCCAGACTGAAACGACCGCGCTCGCCGGCAACTCGCCGGGGCAAAAGATCAAGGTCGGATCGATGGGCCGGCCCTTGCCGGGCTACCGCGTGCAGGTCAGCGACGCCGACGGCTATCCTGCCAGGGAAGGCGAGGTGGCGCTGCTGCTGGGCCGTGAGCGCCCTGCCGGCCTGATGCAGGGATATCAGGGCGACGACGGCGGGCTGTCCGGCGCCGAAGGCGAACTCTATCGCAGCGGTGACGTTGTGTTCGAAGACGAGGATGGCTATCTCACCTTCGTCGGCCGCTCCGACGACGTGTTCAAATCCTCCGATTATCGCATCAGCCCGTTCGAGCTGGAGAGCGTGTTGCTCGAGCATGAGCTGGTGGCGGAAGCCGCCGTGGTGCCGAGCCCGGATCCGATCCGGCTCGCGGTTCCCAAGGCCTTCGTGCTGCTGACCGCGGGCGCGGAGCGATCGCCAGCGACGGCGCTCTCCATCTTCCAACATCTGCATACGCGCCTTGCGCCGTTCAAGCGCATCCGCCGCCTCGAAATCGTCACGGAGCTGCCGAAGACGATCTCAGGCAAGATCCGCCGCGTGCAGCTACGACGTATCGAGCGCGACGACGACCGCAACGATCCCCTGCGCGGCCGGGAATTCCGGGAAGAGGATTTTCCGGAGCTGCCGAAAACACGGAGTGAGACCTAAGTGAACGAAGTCTGGAAGAAGCCGCCGATTTCCTTGGACGCCTATCAGGCCATGGTCGGCAAGGAGATCGGCGTGTCGTCGTGGCATCTGGTCGACCAGCCCCGCATCGACACCTATGCCGACGTGATCGAGGATCACCAGTTCATCCATGTCGATCCGGAGCGTGCGAAGAAGGAGACGGCGTTCGGCACCACCATCGCGCACGGCTTCCTCACGATGTCGCTGCTGTCGATCATGTCCTACGAGGTGATGCCCGTCATCGCGGGCACCACGATGGGCGTCAATTACGGTTTCGACAAGCTGCGCTTCATCTCGCCGGTGCGCTCGGGCAAGCGGGTCCGCGGCCGCTTCGTGCTGGCGGAAGCCAAGCTGCGCAAGCCGAACGAATTGCAGTCGCGCACCAACGTCACGGTGGAGATCGAAGGCGAAGACAAGCCCGCGCTGGTCGCGGAGTGGCTTGGCTTGATCTATTTCGCCTAGCGTAGGTCGGCATGGCCGGGCTTGACCCGGCCAGCCATCGCTGCTCAAAAGCTGTTCAAATCTCTCGCGGAGCTTTCTCACCCTCTCCCCTGTGGGAGAGGGTGGCTTTGCGGAACGCGAAGCCGGGTGAGGGTATCTCTCCGCGAGCTCCGCCGTCGATAGAGACCCCTTATCCGGCGCTTCGCGCCACCTTCTCCCACAAGGGGCGAAGGAAGAAGAAGCAGGAACTGCACAATGGCAATCAGGTTCGACGGACGCGTCGCCATCGTTACCGGCGCGGGCAATGGTCTCGGACGGGCGCATGCGCTGGGGCTGGCGAGCCGCGGTGCGAAAGTCGTAGTCAACGATTTCGGCGGCGCGCGCGATGGCAGCGGCGGTTCGCTCTCGCCCGCGGAAGCCGTGGTCGAGGAAATCCGCAAGGCCGGCGGCACCGCGATGGCCGACGGCGCCGACGTTTCGAATTTCGAGCAGGTCACCGCCATGGTCGAGCGCGCCACCAGGGAGTGGGGCAGCGTGGACCTCTTGTGCGCCAATGCCGGCATTTTGCGCGACAAGTCGTTCGGCAAGATGGAAGCGGCCGATTTCCAGAAGGTGCTCGACGTGCACCTCGTCGGCACCTTCTATTGCTGCAAGGCGGCCTGGGCCGGCATGCGCGACCGCAGCTACGGCCGCATCGTGCTGACCACGTCGTCCTCCGGCCTCTACGGCAATTTCGGCCAGGCCAATTACGGTGCCGCCAAGTCCGGCATGGTCGGCCTGATGAACGTGCTGGCGGAAGAGGGCCGTAAGACCGACATCCGCGTCAACATCATCTCGCCGACGGCGGCAACCCGCATGACGGAAGAGCTGCTGCCGCCGCAGGCGCTGCAATTGATGAAGCCGAACGCGATCACGCCCGCGGTCGAGTACATGCTCAGTGAGGATGCGCCGACCCGCACCATCATGGGCGCCGGCGCCGGTTCGTTCGCGGTGATCAAGATCGTCGAGAGCGAAGGCGTCAACCTGCCGGAGGCCGAGTGGACCCCGGACGCGGTCGCGGCGCATTTCGCCGAGATCAGCGACATGTCGAAGGCGAAGGCGTTACAGGGCGCGTTCGAGCAGACGCAGAAATACGTGGCGCAGGCCGCGGCGCGCGCCGGGGTGAAACTCTGACAGGCGTCGCCGTCATCGGCGCCGGCCCTGCCGGGCTGATGGCGGCCGAAGTGCTGGCGCAAGGCGGTGCTCGCGTCACCGTCTACGACGCGATGCCGTCCGCGGGCCGCAAATTCTTGATGGCCGGCCGCGGCGGGCTCAATCTCACCCACAGCGAGCCGTTGCCGCAGTTCATGGCGCGCTATCGCGAGGCGGCGCCGAAGCTGCACGCGGCGATCGCAGCGCTTACGCCGGACGCCTTGCGTGCCTGGAGCGAGGCGCTGGGCGAGCCGACGTTTGTCGGCTCCAGCGGGCGTGTGTTTCCGAAAGCGTTCAAGGCCTCGCCCTTGCTGCGGGCCTGGCTGCGACGGCTCGATGCCGCCGGCGTGCGCTTTGCCTTTCGCCATCGCTGGATGGGCTGGGACGGGGAGGGACGGCTAGTCCTTGAAAAACCCGGCGGCGCCGCCGCCATCGCCGCAGACGCCACGGTGCTGGCACTCGGCGGCGCAAGCTGGCCGCGACTGGGCTCCGATGGCGGCTGGACGACGATCCTGGCCGACAAAGGCATTTCAATCTCGCCGCTGCGGCCTGCGAACTCCGGCTTCATCGTCGCTTGGTCCGAAATCTTCCGCACGCGCTTCGAAGGCCAGCCGCTCAAGGGTGCTGCGCTGTCCTTCGGCCCGCACCGCGCGCGCGGCGAGGCCGTCATCACAAGCGGCGGGATCGAGGGCGGGGCGATTTATGCATTGTCGGCCGAACTGCGCGAGGCGATTGCGGCGAACGCCGAAGCGGTCCTGCACGTCGCGTTGCGGCCGGACGTGCATCATGGCGAACTCGTCAAGCGTCTGTCCGCCTCGCGCGGCAAGCAATCATTCTCCAACTTCTTGCGCAAGGCTGCGCAGCTGTGTCCGGTCGCTGTCGGGCTGTTGCAGGAAGCCGCCATCGGTGCGGGTCAATCGTTGTCGGCAATGTCGGCTGAACAATTGGCGGAGCTGATCAACGCCGTGCCGATCAAGCTCACGGGCGTCGCGCCGATCGCGCGCGCGATCTCCAGCGCCGGTGGGATATCGTTCGACGAGCTCGACGCGGACTTCATGATCCGCAAGCTGCCGGGCGTGTTCGCAGCCGGTGAGATGCTGGACTGGGAGGCGCCGACGGGTGGCTATTTGCTTCAGGCCTCGTTCGCCACGGGGGCTGCGGCGGGGCGGGGTATGCTTAAGTGGCTCGACCGCTAAACACCGTCATTGCGAGCGTAGCGAAGCAATCCAGAATCCTCCACGGAGGTAGTCTGGATTGCTTCGTCGCAAGAGCTCCTCGCAATGACGGCTGTGGAATCGTCGAAGCCCCTACCGCAGCTTCCCCCGTGCCGCGACCGGAAGCGTGCCGATGATTTCTTCGCCGCGCACCATCACCACCTCGTCCATCATGTTGACGACGACGCAGACATGATTGGGCACGATCCGCACGATGTCGCCGACATTGGGCCTGGTGTTGCTGCGGGAGAGGTCCAGGAAGCCGTGCTCCTCGGCGAAGCGCGCGATCTTGGCTTCGGGGTGCTCCAGGATCAGGCCGTGGCCGTCGAGGCCGCCGGTGTCCGTGGTCAGCGTCTTTGAGCCGGCATCGAGGATGCCGCGCTCGGGCGCGGCGCGGCTGACCACCGCCGAATAGATGTGCAGCGCGCAATCGTCCCAGGTGGCGGAGCCGGCGGCGACCTGCATGCGGTCGTTGTAGATGTAGGTGCCGAAGCGGTGCTCGGTGCCGCCCTTGAGCTTGCCGAGATTCTTCAGGTTTGGCGTGCCACCGGTCGAGACGATTTTTGCATCCAGCCCGTGCGCGCGCACGCCGGCCAGGGCCTCGTCGTAGAACTTTTGCGCGTCCGCCCAGCCGGTCTCGGTCGGATACAGCATGAAGCCGGCGAACTCGAGCCCCTTGGACGCGGCGATCTCGCGCGCGAGCGCAATCGCCTCGGCCGGCGTTTCAACACCGGCGCGCTTGCGCCCAGTATCGCATTCGACCACGACCGACAGCGGTCGGCCCGACGCAGCGGCGGCCTTGGGCAGACCGGCGACGACGGTCGAATTGTCGGCGGCGGCCGTCATGTTGGCCTTGGCCTGCAACGCCCCTAACCGCGCCATCTTCTCGTCGCCGAGCAGGTTGTAGCTGATCAGGATATTATCGATGCCGGCATTGGCCATGATCTCGGCTTCACCGAGCTTCTGGCAGGTGATGCCTTTCGCGCCGGCCGCGATCTGCATCTTCGCGATAGTCGGATTCTTGTGCGTCTTGATGTGGGGACGGTTGGCTACACCCGCGTCATCGCAGGCCTTCTGGATGCGCGCGATGTTGCGTTCGACCTTGTCCATGTCGATGACGGCGCAGGGCGTGCCGTATTCGCGGGCAATTTTTGCAGCGAGTGTCGTTGTCATGGGTCAAGCTTTCTCGATCTCTTCGCGCCGCACTTCGAGCTCCAGCCATTTGTCCTCGGCCTCGGCCAGTTCCCCTTGCGCTTTCGTCAGAGCGTCGGAGGCCTGATCGAAGCGCTTGCGATCTTTGCGGAACAGATCGGGGTCGTCAAGGAACCGCTGCTGCTTGGCGATTTCGGCCTGCAGTTTGGCGATGGTCTTGGGCAGCGTCTCCAGCGCGTGTTGCTCGTTGAACGTCAACCGTCGTTTCGTGACGCCGGAAGGTGCTGCTGACCGCGTCTCTCTCTTCTCTTCGGCGGCTTTCGCTGTCGCGCGCTTCAAGTCGACGCCACGCTGGGCCAGCATGTCGGTGTAACCGCCGGCATATTCGAGCCAGCGCCCATCGCCCTCAGGCACGATCACGGACGTCACCACGCGGTCGAGAAAATCGCGATCATGGCTGATCAGAATTACGGTGCCCTCGTAGTCGCCGAGCATTTCCTCGAGGACGTCGAGGGTCTCGAGATCGAGGTCGTTGGTCGGCTCGTCCAGCACCAGGAGATTGGAGGGCTTCGCCAGCGCGCGTGCCAGCATCAGCCGGCCGCGCTCGCCGCCGGACAGCACCTCCAGCGGCGTGCGCATCTGTTCCTGGGCGAACAGGAAGTCCTTCATGTAGCTGACGACATGCTTTGGCTTGCCGCCGACCATGACGTGGTCGCCGCGGCCGCCGGTCAGCGCCTCGGCCAGCGTCGATTTGGGATCGAGACTTTCGCGGTGCTGGTCGAGCGTCGCCATCTCGATGTTGGCGCCGAGCCGTAAGCTGCCGCTGTCCGGTGCGCTGCCGCCGGTCAGCATCTCGATCAGCGTCGTCTTGCCGGCGCCGTTCGGGCCGACGATGCCGATGCGATCGCCGCGCTGGACGCGGATCGAGAAGCCGTCGACGATCTTTCGCTCGCCATAGGACCGGCTGATATTCTTAGCCTCGATGACGAGCTTGCCGGATTTGTCGGCTTCGGCAGCCGCGAGGTTGGCGTTGCCCGTCGCTCCGCGATGGGTGCGGCGCTGATCGCGCAGCGCGTGCAGGTTTCCAAGCCGCTTGACGTTGCGCTTGCGGCGGCCCGAGACGCCGTAGCGCAACCAGTGCTCCTCGTTGACGATCTTGCGGTCGAGCTTGTGCTGGTCGCGCTCTTCCTCCGCGAGCACCTCGTCGCGCCAGGCCTCAAAGGCGCTGAAGCCGCGGTCGATCTGCCGGATCTGGCCGCGGTCGAGCCAGGCGGTGCTGCGCGAGAGATTGCTCAGGAAGCGCCGATCGTGGCTGATGATCACCAGCGCGCAGCGGCGGCTCTCCAGTTCGCCCTCCAGCCATTCGATGGTCGTGAGATCCAGATGGTTGGTCGGCTCGTCCAGCAGCAGGATATCGGGCGAGGGCGCCAGCACGCGCGCCAGCGCGGCGCGGCGCGCTTCGCCGCCCGAGACATGCGCCGGGTCTTCTTCGCCGCTGAGGCCGAGCTGTTCGACCAGATAGCGCGCCTGATAGTGATCGTCGCCGGCATGGAGGCCGGCCTCGACATAGGCCAGCGTGGTGGAGAAACCGGCAAAATCGGGCTCCTGCGGCAGGTAGCGGATGGTGGCGCCGGGCTGCACGAAACGGCTGCCGCCATCCGGTTCGACCAGGCCGGCAGCGATCTTGAGCAGTGTCGATTTGCCCGAACCGTTGCGGCCGATCAGGCAGACGCGCTCGCCGGTCGAAACCGACAGTTCGACGTTCGCCAGGAGCGGCGTGCCGCCAAAGGTCAGCTTGATATCGCGCAGTTGAATCAGCGGTGGCGCCATGCGGTGTCTCAGTCCTGTCTTGTTGCGGCCTGGTCGGCGCGGCGGCGCTGAATGCGGCGGATGGTCTGGTCGAGCGTCGACAGAAACGTCGAGCGGTCGCGTGGTGCAAACGATTTCGGGCCGCCCGTGACTTCGCCTGCCGAGCGCAAATCCGTCATCAGGTTGCGGACCGCGAGCGTCATCCCGATCGATTCTTCCGTGAATGGCTTGCCGTTGGATGCAATCACATCGGCGCCGGCCTTCACGCAGCGGCTCGCGAGCGGAATATCCGTGGTAATAACGATATCGCCGGGCCCCGCGCGCTCGGCGATCCAGTCGTCGGCGGCATCCATACCGGCGCCCGCGGCCACCCGCTCGATCAGCGGGTCCTGCGGCACGCGGATGAAATTGCCCGCGACCACGCTCACGGGCAAGCCGTGCCTGCCGGCTACGCGATAGATTTCGTCCTTGACGGGGCAGGCGTCGGCGTCGACGTAGATGCGGGTGGTGTTTTGAGGGTTCGTCATTATCCGTAGATGGGGCTTGCGAAGCGGTTCCGCAGCCCGCGCGTGGTACCCCATCCGGGCCGCAAAGGCGAGGGGATTGACCCCGGTTCCTCAAGGCCTACGATCGGTCCGCAACAACAAGAATTCAGAGCAAGAATTGAGGGAAGGTGACCCCATGCCGAACCGGCTCGAAACCCATCGCGTCGTGGCCTACAACACTGCAAAACAATCCGAAAACAAGATGCATGACGACAATGTGGCGCGCCGCTTCGGCTTTTCCGGCGGGCTGGTTCCGGGCGTCGATGTCTTCGCCTACATGATGCACGTGCCGGTGGCGCGCTGGGGCCGCGATTTCCTGTCGCGCGGGCTGGTCGAGGCGCGCTTCATCAAGCCGGTCTATGACGGCGAGACCGCCGATGTCGATGCGACCGAGCACAATGGCTTGCTCACGATCGAGGTGTTCAGCCGCACCGAGCTCTGCGCCACCGGGACGGCAACGCTGCCGGCGGCCGCCGCGACTGCGGTGTCGTTGAGCGAGTATATCGCGGTGCCTGTGGTGGCCGAGCGTAAGCCAGTCAGCGCAGCGACCTTCGAAACCGGAAATTGGCTGGGCACGACGCCCCGGCGCTGGGCCGGGCAGGATGCAGCCGACTACCTCGCCGACATCAGGGAGCCCGATCCGATCTTCGCGCGCGAGGGGCTCGGCCATCCCGGCCTGATCCAGCGCGTCATGAACCGCGTGCTGGTGGACAACACCATTCTGGGCCCGTGGATCCATGTCGGCAGCCGCATGCAGCTGCTGTCAGCCGCACGCGCCGGCGACGAGATCACCGCGCGGGCAAAAGTCACCGCGAACTACGAGAAGAAAGGCCACCGCTTCGTCGAGCTCGACGCGCTGGTGGTCGCCAACGGCACCACGCCGCTGGCGCATTGCCAGCACACCGCGATCTTCCAGCCGCGCGAGCAGGCGGCAGCGTAACAACACGCGCTGTCATGCCCCGCGAAGGCGGGGCATCCAGTACGCCGCGGCTTCTCGATTCTAGCCGCGCCGCCTCTGGAATACTGGATCGCCCGCTTTTGCGGGCGATGACAGTTGTGGACGCGGAGATTACGCAGCCTTACGCCGCCTTCGCATCCTGGATCGCGCGCCACACCCGCTCCGGGGTCAGCGGCATGTCGATGTGCTTGATGCCGTAGTCGGAGAGGGCGTCGATCACCGCGTTCACCACCGTCGACAGGCTGCCGGCGCAGCCGGCTTCGCCGCAGCCCTTGCTGCCGAGCGGATTGGTCGTCGCCGGCACGGGGTGGTCGCCGACCGTCATGAACGGAACGTCCTCGGCGCGCGGCAGGGCGTAGTCCATCAGCGAGCCCGTGATCGGCTGGCCGCTCTCGTCGTAGCGGATGTGCTCCATCAGCGCCTGCCCAATGCCCTGGACGACGCCGCCATGGAGCTGGCCCGCGACCAGCAGTGGGTTGATCACCGTGCCGAAATCGTTGACGGCGCTGTAGCGCACGATCTGCACGACGCCGGTTTCAGGGTCGATCTCGACCTCGGCGACATGGCAGCCGTTCGGGAAGGCCGACGGCACCGGTTCGCTGGTGTGGTCGACGTCGAGGCTGTCGGGCACGCCCTCCGGCGTCTTGCCGTCATGCAGGCGCTTGGCGAGCTCCATGATGTCGATGCTGCGGTCGGTGCCGGCGATCGTGAAACTGCCGTCGGCGAATTCGATGTCGGCTTCGGACGCTTCCAGCATGTGCGCAGCGGCACGCTTGCCCTTTTCGATCACGAGCTTGGCGGCCCCCACGATCGCCATGCCGCTCGCGGTGATCGAGCGCGAACCGCCGGTGCCGTTGCCGGTGTGGACGATGTCGCTGTCGCCCTGCACCAGCTTGACACTGTCGAAGGGCACGCCAAGCTGCGCACACAGCACCTGCGCGAACGCGGATGCGTGGCCCTGGCCGTAATCGAGCGTGCCGGTGATGAGCTGCACGCTGCCATCGGCATCGAACACGATCTTGCCGAGCTCGGGGCTCGGCGGCGCGGTCACTTCGAGATAGGAGCCGACGGCGATACCGCGCAGCTTGCCGGCCTTCTTGCTCTCCTTCTTGCGCTTGGCAAAATTCTCGTGGTCGGAGATTTCGAGCGCCTTGTTGAAGACAGCCTGGAAGTCGCCGCTGTCATAAGTGACGCCGGAGGACGCGGCGAACGGCATCTGGTTCTGCTTGATGAAGTTGCGCTTGCGCAAGGTCAGCCGGTTGATGCCCATCTCGTCGGCGGCGCGGTCGATCAGCCGCTCCATGTAGTAGTTGGCCTCGGGCCGGCCGGCGCCGCGATAGGCGCCCATCAGCGTGGTGTTGGTCAGCACCGTCTTGATGTCGACGGCCATCAGCGGTGTGCGATAGACGCTGGAAAAGTTCTTGCTGGTGTTGAGCGAGAGCGGACTGGGCGCAACGCCGGTGATGTAGGCACCGAGATTGCCGTAGCCTTCGAGCTTTGCCGCGAGGAAATGCCCCTCGGCGTCAAGCGCCAGCTCGGCATGAATCTTCTGGGCGCGGCCGTGGCTGTCGGACAGGAAGCTGGTGGAGCGTTCGTCCAGCCACTTCACCGGGCGGCCGAGCTCCTTGGCCGCGTACAGGATGCACATGTATTCAGGGTAGTTGACGTTCTTCATGCCGAAGGAGCCGCCGACATTGGCGGTGAGGATGCGCACCTTCTCGTTCGGCACTTTCAGGTTCTTGGCGAGGTTGGCGCGGTTGCCGGCGACGCCCTGCGTCGGCATCTGGATGGTGTAGCGCTCGGTCTTCTTGTCGTAGGAGGCAAGGCCAACGCGGGGCTCCATCGAGACCACGGCGACGCGGGTGTTCTCGATGTCGACCTTGGTCACGTGAGCGGCGCCGGCGAAGGCGGCGTTGACCTTCTCGATGTCGCCATAATGGTAGTCGAGCGCGACATTGTTCGGGATGTGGTCGTAGAGTTGCGGCGCGCCGGGTTTTGCGGCGTCCTCGGGCTCGGTCACCGCGGCCAGCGGCTCGATGTCGAGCTCGACCGCCTCGGCCGCGTCGCGCGCCTGGGCCAGCGTCTCCGCGACCACGAAGGCGACGGGATCGCCGACGAAGCGGACCTTGTCGGTCGCCAGCGGCTGGCGGTTGGTCTGGCGCAGGGGGGAGCCGTCGCGGTTCTTCAGCGGCAGGCCGCAGGTGAAGGGGCCATAGCCGGCCGCATCGAGGTCCGTGCCGGTCCAGACCCCCAGCACGCCCGGCAGTGCCTTGGCGGCGTCGGTGTTGATGCCGCGGATGATACCATGGGCATGGGTGGAGCGGACGACGACGGCATGGGCCTGGCCGGGCAGGTTGAAATCGTCGGTATAGCGGCCCTTGCCGCGCACCAGCGTGTCGTCCTCCTTGCGGCGGACCGGCTGCCCGACACCGTATTTTTGCAGTGCAATAGCGTTTTCGAGCGTGGATGATTTCGTGTGTTCTTGCATGGAAATGACCTGAAAAGCCGGCATTTGCGCATTTTCGCGCCAGCGGGGGACCGGATCCTGTTGAGATAACCCACCGGCCCGTTCACGACAACGCACGAATGGGCATGGTCCCATGTGATGCGTTGTTGCGCAGGACTGACGCACTGCTAAGGTTTCAGGCGAAAAAGCAATTCCAGCTCGGCCCACCCGGCCGCGGAAAGACAATTTGTATGAATGACCACACGCGGCTCCGCGACGGCCTCGCGCCGCACGGTGAGCTGGGGTCGATGGCGGCGGTGGCGTTTGCCACGGAACCGGCCGTCGGCGCGCAAGCGCCGGGAACCGGCGTCTATGCGGCGCTGGACCTCGGCACCAACAATTGCAGGCTCCTGATAGCCTGTCCGACCCATGACGGCTTTCGCGTGGTCGATTCGTTCTCGCGCATCATCCGGCTCGGCGAGGGTGTCTCGGCAACCGGCTGCATCAGCGAGGCTGCGATCGAGCGCGCCGTCGTGGCGCTCGGCATCTGTCGCGACAAGATCAATCTGCGCAAAGCCAAGCGATTGCGGCTGATCGCCACCGAGGCCTGCCGTGCGGCTTCGAATGCGGAGGATTTTCGCAGCCGCGTCGCGGCCGAGACCGGCATCGAGCTCGAGGTGATCGACCGCGAGACCGAGGCGGCGCTCGCCGTGCTCGGCTGCTCGCCGCTGGTCGATCCCAGGGGGCGCGGCGCGATCCTGTTCGACATCGGCGGCGGCTCGACCGAGCTGGTGCGGATCGAGCGCGACTGGGAGAATCCGGAGCCACGCATAAAAGCTTGGATGTCGATTCCGTTCGGTGTGGTCACACTGGCCGAGCAATTCGGCGGGCGCGACGTGACGCCGGAGATCTACGCTGCGATGGAGCGCGAGGTCGCCCGTCACATCACGCCGTTCGCCGAACAGCATGGCGGCGATCTTGCCGACATGCATCTGCTCGGCACGTCGGGCACGGTGACGACGCTTGCCGGCATCCATCTCAAGCTCGCGCGCTACGATCGGCGCCGGATCGACAGCGTCTGGATGAATGATACCGACGTCACCGCGACCATCAACATGCTGCTCGGCATGAGCTACGAGGAACGCGCCGGCAACAGCTGCATCAGCGTCGAGCGCGCCGATCTCGTGCTGGCCGGCTGCGCCATCCTCGATGCGATCCGCCGCGCCTTTCCGCTGCCGCGCCTGCGCGTCGCCGACCGGGGCCTGCGCGAGGGCATGCTGGTCGAGATGATGCGCGAAGACGGCGCACTCAGGAGCTGGTGAGATGGCCAAGGACACCACCGGCCGCTTGCACGTCCAGGTCAAGACCCACGGCAAGCGCAAATTGTCGTCGAAGCTCTGGCTGGAGCGGCAGCTCAACGACCCCTATGTCATCAAGGCGAAGGCGCTGGGCTATCGCTCGCGCGCCGCGTTCAAGCTGCTGGAGATCGACGACAAATATCGGCTGCTCAAGCACGGCATGGCGGTGGTCGATCTCGGCGCTGCGCCGGGCGGCTGGAGCCAGATCGCCGCCAAGCGCGTCGGCTCGGTCGACGGCAAGGGCAAGGTGATCGCGATCGACCTGTTGGACATCCCCGAGATTGCCGGCGTCGAGTTCGCTCAGCTCGATTTCATGGACAATGACGCGCCGGACAAGCTCAAGGCCATGCTCGACGGCGGCGCCGATGTCGTGATGTCCGACATGGCCGCCAACACCACCGGCCACCGCAAGACCGACCAGCTCCGCATCGTCGGCCTGATCGAGACCGCCGCCGCCTTTGCCTGCGACGTGCTAAAGCCCGGCGGAACTTTTTTGGCAAAGGCGTTCCAGAGCGGCGCCGACGCCGAGCTGCTCGCCCAGCTCAAGCGCGATTTTGCGACGGTGCGTCACGTCAAGCCTGCCGCAAGCCGTGCGGATTCCTCGGAGCGCTACGTGCTCGCGACGGGATTTCGGGGCGGGGCGACGGAATAGCAACAAACTCCGTCATTGCTCGCAACGACGAGAACAGAGACTATCCCAGCCGCTGATCCCGCGCGTCCTGGGTATCCTCCGTCGCTGCCTTGATGGCGGCACTCGCCGCGCCCTTGCCCGCACCCTTGCGGCTCGCGATCTCGACCGCCTTGCGGCCGGAGACTTCGTGGCCGGCATCGTCGGGCATCTGCCAGAAGAACCAGCTCGACGCAGCCGAGGTCAGGGCGATCACGACGAAGGCCGGCGCAAACACGGTGGCGTTGAGCTCGCTGACATGGCTAAGCCACATCGTGGTCTCCACCGAGGCGGCACCCACGGCGACGCCGGCCGAGACCGCGAGCTGCTGGTTGACGCTGACGAGCGTGGTGGCGCGGCTCATCTGCGCAGTCTCGACTTCGGCATAGGCCACCGTGTTGATCGCGGTGAATTCCAGCGAGCGGAAGAAGCCGCCGATCACCAGGATGATCATGATGATGAGCAGCGGCGTCGTCACCGTGAACAGCGCACAGGCGGCGAGGAAAACCGCGCTGACGAGTGCGTTCACCGTCATCAGCTTGCGGAAGCCGAACGCGCGGATGACGCTTGCGGCCAGCGCCTTCATGCCCATGGCGCCGAGCGAAGAGCCAAACGTGACGAGACCGGACTTGAACGGCGACAGGCCGAAGCCGATCTGCATCAGCAGCGGCAACAGGAACGGCAGCGCGCCGATGCCGAGCCGGAATATGAACCCGCCGAGAATGGCCGCGCGCAGCGTCGGAAGCCTCAGCAGCGCGAAGTCGAGGACCGGCGATCCCGTCCGCCGCGCGTGAATGACGTAGAGCGTCATCGAGATCGATCCGCCGACGACCAGGGCGGCAATCGTGCTCCACGGCAACAGATTGAGACCGGCAACCGAGAGCCCGAACGCAATGCCGGCAAGGCCGAGGCCCGCCAGCACCATGCCGTAGAGGTCGAACGGCTCGCGTTCCTCGCTCTTGATGGGATCGATGAAGCGCAAGGCCATGAAAATGCCGAGCAGCCCGATCGGGATGTTGATCAGGAAGATCCAGTGCCACGACGCATAGGTGGTGATGAAGCCGCCGAGCGGCGGCCCGATCACTGGGCCGATCAGGGCAGGGACCGGCACCCAGGCCATTGCATTGACCAGCGCGCTCTTGTCGACGGAGCGCAGCAGCACGAGGCGTCCGACCGGGGTCATCATCGCTCCGCCCATGCCTTGCAGGATGCGCGCGAACACGAAATCGTTGACGGATGTCGAGAGCGCGCAGCCGACCGAGCCGACCATGAACACGCCGACCGCGATCGCAAACACCATGCGCGCGCCGAACCGGTCGGCGGTCCAGCCGCTCGCCGGGATGAACACCGCAAGCGACAGCAGATAGGAGGTGATCGCGAGCTTGAGCGTCAACGGGCTGGTGCCGATGTCGGCCGCGATCGCCGGCAGCGATGTGGCGATGACCGTCGAATCCATGTTCTCCATGAAGAGAGCAGTGGCCACGATCAGTGGAATGACGCGTTGCTTGTCGACCATGACGAATTGGTAATGGAAATCGGAAGGAAGGGCGGAGTTGCGGCTTATCATCGCCGCCGACCCGCCACCATTGCGGATCAACGCATAGCACCTAAATCCTGCGTGACCCCAGATGGGCGCGCCCCTGCGCCGGAGATCGCGATGATTTACCGGCACGGGGCCGTCGTGGACGCCATCCGGCGGCACGGGCCGCGGAGCTATCCGCGCTGAACTTGCCTAAAAAGGCCTGTGCATGGCTGGCCGGCGGTCCGATTTGCTTTGATTCGTCACCCTCCCGTGCTATCGACCCGCGTCAACCCCACCGATGGGCTCCGATTCTCCGGCGATGCCGCAAGGTACGCCGAGGGCGGCGCTCATCCATAGCTATTTGCGGCAGGGCCGCAGGAAGGAGTTGGCAAATGGCCACGGTGCAACTTCAGGGCATTCGCGAAGCCTTAACGTTCGACGACGTGCTGTTGAAGCCGGGCCTGTCGGACGTCATGCCGGGCGAGGTCGACATCCGCTCCCGCGTCACCCGCGCCATCCCGCTCAACATCCCGATCATGGCCTCCGCCATGGACACGGTCACCGAAGCCCGCATGGCGATCGCCATGGCGCAAGCCGGCGGCCTCGGCGTCATCCACCGCAATTTCGATCCCGAAGGGCAGGCCGCCCAGGTGCGGCAGGTCAAGCGCTACGAGTCGGGCATGGTGGTGAACCCGCTCACCATCAGTCCCGACGCCACGCTGGACGACGCGCTCAAGCTGATGAGCGATCACGGCATCTCGGGCATTCCCGTCGTCACCGGTGCGGGCAAGTCCACGCCGGGCAAGCTGGTCGGCATTCTCACCAACCGCGACGTCCGCTTTGCCACCGACCGCCAGCAAAAAATCTCCGAGCTGATGACGCATGAAGGTCTCGTAACGGTGCGCGAGAATGTCAGCCAGGACGAGGCGCGGCGGTTGCTGCACCAACACCGCATCGAGAAGCTGCTCGTCGTCGACGATCAATATCGCTGCGTCGGACTGGTCACCGTGAAGGACATAGAGAAGGCGGTCGCGCATCCGCTGGCCTGCAAGGACGCGCAGGGGCGCCTGCGCGTCGCCGCCGCCACCACGGTCGGTGATAGCGGCTTCGAGCGCACCGAGCGGCTGATCGATGCCGGCGTCGATCTCGTCGTGGTCGACACCGCGCACGGCCATTCCCGTCACGTGCTGCACGCGGTCAACCGCATCAAGCGTCTGTCCAATTCGGTGCAGGTTGTTGCCGGCAACGTCGCGACCTCTGAGGGCGCACAGGCGCTGATCGATGCGGGGGCGGACTGCATCAAGGTCGGCATCGGCCCGGGCTCGATCTGCACCACGCGCATCGTCGCCGGCGTCGGCGTGCCGCAGCTCACCGCGATCATGGATGCGGTCGAAGCTGCCAAGAAGGCCGACATCCCCGTCATCGCCGACGGCGGCATCAAGTTCTCCGGCGACCTTGCCAAAGCGCTCGCCGCCGGCGCCGACATCGCGATGGTCGGCTCGCTGCTCGCCGGCACCGACGAGACGCCCGGCGAGGTGTTCCTGTGGCAGGGCCGCTCCTACAAGGCCTATCGCGGCATGGGCTCGGTCGGCGCGATGGCGCGCGGCTCGGCCGACCGCTACTTCCAGCAGGACATCAAGGACACGCTGAAGCTCGTGCCGGAAGGCATCGAGGGCCAAGTGCCCTACAAGGGCCCGGTCGGCAACGTCATGCACCAGCTCGCCGGGGGCTTGCGCGCCGCGATGGGTTATGTCGGTGCAAAGGACATGAAGGAGCTGCATGAGAAGGCGAACTTCGTCCGCATCACCGGTGCGGGCCTGCGCGAAAGCCACGTCCACGACGTGACCATCACGCGCGAAGCGCCGAACTATCCGGGCGGCGGTTAGTCCTCTCGCTTTCGTGCCCCGGACGCAGCGCAGCGCTTCTTTAGCGGTGCGCTGCAGAGCCGGGGCCCATCTTTCCACCTGATCGCATGGGGCGTTCTGGGTCCCGGCTCTGCGCAGCAGCGCAAGGGCGCTGCAGCGCGTCCGGGACACGAGAGGCGCGCTCGCATCAGCGCCGGTTACCCCAATGCTTTTGTATTGACGCAGCTGCCTCCCTCCGCTTCGCTCGCGACGAAGAAAACTCTGGAGGAAGCCATCATGACCCAAGCAAAACGCATCGTTCTCGCCGCGCGTCCCGTCGGCGAGCCGAAGTCGTCCGATTTCCGCCTTGAGGAATTCGCAGTCCCGACGCCAGGCGCGGGCGAAGTCCTGCTGCGCACGATCTGGCTGTCGCTCGATCCCTATATGCGTGGGCGCATGAGCGACGGTCCGTCTTATGCGACGCCGGTGCCGGTCGGCGGCGTGATGGAAGCCGGTACGGTCTGCGAGGTCGCAGCCTCCAACAATCCGAACTTCGCCAAGGGCGACATCGTGCTGTCGCGCGCGGGCTGGCAGACGCATGCGATCTCCGACGGCAAGGGGCTGAACAAGATCGACCCGAAGCTCGCGCCAATCTCGACGGCCATTGGCGTGCTCGGCATGCCCGGCATGACCGCCTACACGGGCCTTCTCGATATCGGCAAGCCGCAGGAAGGCGAGACCGTCGTCGTCGCCGGCGCCTCCGGCGCGGTCGGCTCGGCCGTGGGACAGATCGCGAAGGTCAAGGGGGCACGCGCGGTTGGAATCGCCGGCGGCAAGGACAAATGCGACTACGTGGTGAAGGAGCTCGGCTTCGATGCCTGCCTCGATCACCGCGATCCTGATCTGGCGGCGAAGCTGAAAGACGCCTGTCCGAAGGGCATCGATGTCTATTTCGAGAATGTCGGCGGCGTCGTGTTCGAGGCGGTGTTCCCGCTGCTCAACCCGTTCGCGCGCGTGCCGGTCTGCGGCCTGATTGCGCATTACAACGACACCGAGGCCAAGCCGCCGAAATGGGCGGCCAGCATGATGCGCGCGACCCTGACCAAGCGGCTGACGTTCCGCGGCTTCATTGTCTCCGACTTCGCCTCCCGCCATGGTGACTTCCTGCGCGATATGTCCGGCTGGGTCCGGGACGGCAAGGTCAAGTACAAGGAGTTCGTCACCGAGGGCCTGGAAAGCGCGCCCGGAGCCTTCATGGGGCTCCTGAAGGGCGCCAATTTCGGCAAGCAGCTGGTGCGGGTCGGGCCGGACAAGGCTTGATCCACCGCTCCGGCCCCCTCGGGGGCGGAGATGGTTAATAAAGAGTGACCGATCGGCCACACCTGCCCGCAAAAGCCGCAAGTGTGACCGTCGGTTCATTGACGGGCCGGCGAAGGCATTGAATCATTGCGCATATTTCAGGTGCGATGATGTTAGAGATTGTTGTTTTCTGCGTAATCCTTTTGGCCGCTGGCTATTGGGCGACCATGTTCGTCATGGGCCGTCGAGACGACGTCATCCATGGCAAATTCGTTCACGGCGACGATGAGCGCGCGTTCACGCAACCCGCAATGCCCACGCCTTTGCCGCCATTCCCCAAGCGTCCGGTCAAAGCCGCGCGGCCTGCCAATGTTCAGCGTGCCGATACCGGGACCAAGCCGGTGAACAGCGAGGCTCTGCAATCCTTGCTTGCCGCGATCCAGCAGGATCTCAAAAGCGTCGCTTGAACACCGGCCGGCGAGCTAGTGCTCGCCGCCCATCTGGGCGAACAGCTCCTCGATGTCGACGTCGACCTGGCCGGCCGCCCTGACATGGCGGACCTCAAAGCTGTCGGGCTGGAAGCGGTACTCCACGAGCCCGACCTTCTTGATCGCGATCCGGTCCTGGCGCGCGTCGTTGATTCCTGAAGCCGGCTGAGGCGCCCAGACGTGGTGGGTGTGGCGCCAGGTGAAGTCGCGCCGCTGGTGCACGTGACCGGCGGCTTCGGCGAGGGGCCGATCACGGTCGGATTGTCGCCGATGTCGTGATTGCCGGGGATGTAACGGCAGGCGACGGGCAGGGCGGCGTGCAGGCTTTGCGCCCAAAGGGGCCAAAATCGCTTTAACTATCGACAGTTGGCCGCCTCATCGGGAACGCCGGTTCAACTCGTTGATTGTCAGGAACAGCGGTGACGGCTAATGGACGCTAGCTGTGCCTTCCGCCGGATGGGAAGATCCCGGGAAAATTCCGATGTCCATTCAAATGGTTTTGCTGCCGGTCTTCGTGCAGGTCGGTCTCACCTTCGCGCTCCTGATCGCCATGGCGCTGGGGCGCCGGCGCGCGCTCGTCTCCGGCGAGAGCAAGAGCCGCGACATTGCCCTGGGCGAGCCCAACTGGCCGCAGGGCGCCACACAATTCGCCAATTGCTACCGCAACCAGTTCGAGCTGCCGGTGCTGCTCTATGTCCTGATCGCGCTGGCGCTTCCCTTGCGCCATGCCGATCTCTTCATCGTGCTGATGTCCTGGGTGTTCGTGGTGACGCGGTTCGTCCATGCCGGCGTATTCGTCTCCTCGAACCAGCTCGGCCCGCGCTCCACGATCTGGCTCGCCGGCGTGCTCGTGCTGCTGGCGATGTGGATCTACTTCGCGCTGAAAATGCTGTTGCTGATCTAGGCGCTAATCGCCAATCCTGATCTGCAGGATTCACTGAAAGATTTGAAATGACTCCCGCTGCCCGGCTGTCCGCAGCCATCGAACTGATCGACACCATCGAGAAGGACCGCGTTCCCGCGGCCAAGGCACTGAAGGAGTGGGGCACCGCGCACCGCTTCGCCGGCTCCGGCGACCGCGCCGCGATCGGCGGCCTCGTCTGGGACGTGCTGCGCCGCTATGCATCGAGTGCGTTCCTGATGGATGCCGACACCGCGCGGGCGCGGCTGATCGGCATGCTCCGGCTCGAGCGCAACATGGACGCGGCCACCATGGCCGCGCTGTTCGACGGTAGCCGCTTTGCCCCCGCGCCGCTGACCGACGCCGAGCAGGCCGCGCTCGCCGTGCGCTCGCTGAAGGACGCCCCGGCCGCGATCGCCGGCGACTATCCGGAATGGCTGGAGCCGTACTTTGCGAAGGCATTCGGCGAGGACCGCGTGGCGGAGGCCGCCGCGATGGCGAGCCGGGCGCCGCTCGACCTGCGCGTCAACACGCTAAAATCCAATCGCGACAAGGTGCTGGGGGCGCTTGCTCATCTTCATGCGAAACCGACGCATTGGTCCGCAACCGGCCTGCGCATCGCGCTTTCGGCCGATGCACGCAACCCGGGCGTCCAGGCGGAAGAGGATTTCATCAAGGGCGCAATTGAAGTGCAGGATGAGGGATCGCAGCTTGCGGCCGCTTTGACCGCGGCAAAACCCGGCGAGCAGGTGATCGATCTCTGCGCCGGCGCCGGCGGCAAGACGCTGGCGCTCGCCGCGATGATGCAGGGCAAAGGCCGGTTGATCGCAACCGACAGCGACAAGCGGCAGCTCGTACCCATTCACGAACGCCTGTCGCGCGCCGGCGTCCACAATGCCGATGTGCGCACGCCCAAGGGCGAGGCCGATCCGCTGGCCGACATCAGCGCCACCGCCGACCTTGTCGTGATCGACGCGCCGTGCACGGGAACCGGAACCTGGCGCCGCAACCCCGACGCCAAATGGCGCATGCGCCCGGGGGCACTGGAGATTCGCCTGAGGGACCAGACCGCGGTGCTCGATCGCGCGGTTCCGCTGGTCAAGGCCGGCGGCCGCATCGCCTACATCACCTGCTCGGTGCTGCCCGAGGAGAACGGCGAGCAGGTGAGGGCGTTCACCGGCCGCCATCCCGAATTCGCGGTGGTGCCACCCGAGCAGACCGCGAGTGTGCTCTGGGACAAGTCGGAGGAGTTTGCGCAGGCCGCGCTGCAGTCGCCGGAGGGATGGCTGATGACGCCGCGGCGGACGGGCACGGACGGGTTCTTCGTTTCGGTGCTGAAGAAGACCGGCTAGAACCACCCAAACAAAAAACCCCGCGAACCGTTACCGGTTCGCGGGGTCTGTTGTCTCAACGCTTCTAACCGGTACGTCCGTGGTCAGAGCGCTGTTGTGCTGGCGATTAGCCGACGCGGAGATTGTCAGCGGAGGACTTGCCGCTGCGACGATCGGCGACGATGTCGAACGAGACCTTCTGGCCCTCGTTGAGGGTCGAGAGGCCGGCGCGCTCGACGGCGCTGATGTGCACGAACACGTCCTTGTCGCCGTCATCCGGCTGGATGAAACCAAAACCCTTTTGATTGTTGAACCACTTCACGGTGCCCATAGCCATGGGGAATTTCCTTTGCTTGAGAAGTTAACACGCAGACCGGAACGCGACATTGCGTCCATAGTCCTCATCAGTCGATGTTGGAGAATTCATCTGAAGCGTGCGCGCCCGTCAGCAACGAAGCGAAGCGGCCCAGTCGTTCGGCCAAGTATCGATGATCACAATATAGCGAGATTTTGGGGCCACTTCAAGGCACCACCCGTGGTTCGGGATGTCGCGCCAATTTGCTATTTTGCGGTGCAAATTAACCACCCGGGAGGCCTCAATCGACGATGAAAAGCGTTGCCCCGGTCGCTGTGGAGGACCGATGCGCGGCATCGCCGAAATCCGAGACCTGGTAGCTCATCCCCGCCGTGAGCTTGAACGTGCGGCCGTCGCGCAGCTCGCTGTCGAGCTCGCCTTGCAGCACGTAGAGCACGTGGCCGCGATCGCACCAATGGTCGGCGAGATAATCCGGTGAATACTCGACCATCCGCACCCGGAGGTCGCCGATGTTGAGCGTGCGCCACTGGGCCTGCCCGGTCTTGCCGGGATGGATGGTCGGGGTGACCTTGCTCCAGTCGGTGACGGTGAAGGGGGACGTCGGGAGTTTCATGGTGGGGGTCCTGGTCGTGGTCCGGCGGCGGTGTTGCTAGCGTATGCGTTCGCCACAGTCTCCGTCATTGCAATGACGAGGATGGGCCTAGTGCGCCAAATGATTAGCCGAGCCCTGCACGATCAGCCCCGCCGCGTTCACCCGCAAATACTCGCAGATCCGCTTGCCCCGCTCGTTCTCGTAGACCACCACCACGCTGTCAGGGCTGACGAACAATTCGATCAGCGAGAAATGCAGGTTCGGCAACAGGCCGAGCGCCTTGCCCCAATAGGCGCGCAAAGCGTCCTTGCCGCGCACGGTGCCATCCGGCTCGAATCCCATCGCGGGGATGCGGTCCGAGGTCATCACGGCGTCCTCGTCATAGAGGGTGAGCACGCGTTCGAGATCGCCAGTATTCCAGGCCTCGCCCAGGTGTGGCCGAGCGCGGCGAGATTCGACGGCTGATGATGCGGTGGCATGGCGTCCTCCCTGATCGGCCCCTGGTGATTGACGGGGCGTATTAGGTCAATAATACTGACCTATATCCATTTGTCCACGCCCAAAGAAGAATGTGGGCGCGCGGCCCGCGCGGTTGCGGGAAAAGCGTCCGTCGCGTATCTGCTTGCCATGACAGCAGCACAGAACGACCGCTCCGCGTCGACGCTCTCAGTGGCCTCGGCGCACGACAAGATTCTCATCGTCGACTTTGGCAGCCAGGTGACGCAGCTGATTGCGCGCCGCGTGCGCGAGGACGGCGTCTATTGCGAGATCGTCCCGTTCAACAAGGCCGAACAAGCCTTCAAGGAGATGAAGCCGAAGGCGGTGATTCTCTCCGGCGGCCCTGAGTCGGTGCATGAGGCGGGCTCGCCCCGCGCGCCCCAAGCAATCTTCGATTCCGGCGTGCCCGTCCTCGGCATCTGCTACGGCCAGATGACCATGGCAGCCCAGCTCGGCGGCACCGTCGAGGGCGGCCATCACCGCGAATTTGGCCGCGCCGATGTCGAGGTCAAAGCCGCGAGCAAGCTGTTCGAGGACGTCTGGTCAGCAGGCGGCAAGAACCAGGTCTGGATGAGCCATGGCGACCGCATCACAAAGATGCCGCCGGGCTTCTCCGTCGCCGGTACCTCGCCGAACGCGCCCTTCGCGATCATCCAGGACGAGACGCGCAAATATTACGGCCTGATGTTCCACCCCGAAGTGGTGCACACGCCCGACGGCGCAAAACTGATCCGCAATTTCGTCCGCAAGATCGCGGGCCTCTCCGGCGACTGGACCATGCGCGCCTTCCGCGAGGAGGAGATAGCGAAGATCCGTGCGCAGGTGAGCAAGGGCAAGGTGATCTGCGGCCTCTCCGGCGGTGTCGATTCAGCCGTGGCTGCCGTGCTGATCCACGAAGCCATCGGCGACCAGCTCACCTGCGTGTTCGTCGATCACGGCATGCTCCGCCTCGACGAAGCCGAGACGGTGGTTGACCTGTTCCGCCACCATTACAACATCCCGCTCGTGCACGTGGATGCGTCGAAGCAATTTTTGGGCGAGCTCGAAGGCGTCACCGACCCCGAGACCAAGCGCAAGACCATCGGCCGCCTCTTCATCGAGGTGTTCGAGCAGGAGGCCAAGAAGGTCGGCGGCGCCGACTTCCTGGCGCAAGGCACGCTCTATCCCGACGTGATCGAGAGCGTCTCCTTCACCGGCGGCCCCTCGGTGACGATCAAGTCGCACCACAATGTCGGCGGTCTCCCTGCGCGCATGAACATGAAGCTCGTCGAGCCCTTGCGCGAGCTGTTCAAGGACGAGGTGCGCAAGCTCGGGCGCGAGCTCGGCCTGCCCGAAATCTTCGTCGGCCGCCACCCGTTCCCGGGCCCCGGCCTCGCCATCCGCTGCCCCGGCGATATCACGCGCGAAAAACTCGACATCCTGCGCCAGGCCGACGCCGTCTACATCGACCAGATCCGGAAAGCAGGCCTCTACGACGACATCTGGCAGGCTTTCGCCGTGCTGCTGCCCGTGAAGACGGTAGGCGTCATGGGCGACGGCCGTACCTACGACTTCGTCGTGGGCCTGCGCGCCGTCACCTCAACCGACGGCATGACCGCGGACTTCTACCAGTTCGATATGAAGTTCCTCGGCGAGACCGCCACGCGCATCATCAACGAGGTGAAAGGCGTGAATAGGGTGGTGTACGACGTGACCAGCAAGCCGCCTGGGACGATTGAGTGGGAGTAGGGGGCGTAGAAAAGGCGGCGTTTGGATAGTAGCGGATAGGATTAGGAATTCAGTTTAACAGATCGTCTTCGATAGTGTCGAGATGAACGGGACACCAAACATTCACCGAGGCACTCATGAGTCCCGCATCGATGGAGTGATTGTTATTCCAACCAGAATTCCTTCCGGCGAAAGGAACCGTGTGACAGTCTGACCCCATGGCTCCTTCTTGTTCTTGATGAGCAGTCGATAGCCTCGCGATTCCAGTTCCGCAGTTGCGCCTTCAACGTCTTCGACATCAAATTCGAGCCATGCTTGGGGAACAGGTGTATTGTCTGGCCAGGAATCTTTGCCAAAGCAGGACTGTGCCGCCTGATCGAGCGGCCACAAGGCGAAAGTCCGAACTCCTTTCAGAGCCTCAGTATGCAGGTAACCACCCTGCTCCTTCTTGAATGAGATATTGAGGGTCTCGCCGTATAATTTTCCGCCCGCGACTCTATCGCGGACGATTGGCCCAAACCCGGCAACGAACAAGACTTTGATACGCTCGAACTCTTGCATATGAGCTCCTCTTGCAGAAGCGGGACTTACGGTTCCATCAGAGACTGGCCCACACGATGGGCGCGCGTAGGCGCTGCACAGGTCGGCCATTGTGTGAACGCCAGTGCCGCCATATGGGTTTCCTACAAGGGAAACACTACGGATGTGGGTTTGGACTGACCCTTCACGGCGCTCGCCGATTCGACGCGCCATATCGGCGCGATTGGACCAAAAATCCCCGGTCGCATGGACGGTGACGGTCTTTTTTCAGCGAGGCGTTTCTGCTTACATTCGTCGGGCTTTCAAAAAAATCGACCGATCGTCGGCGATAGTCGCTGAAACCGAGCAAATTCCAAATCGCCGAAATTCTCCTTTGAATTCAAGAGTGCAAATTTCTGACGGATCGGGCAGTCGGTTCTTCGTCGTACAGGGAAAGACTTTTGTCTGTTAAATCAAAGCATTATAATCGCTCAAAATAATCGAGTGGGAGTAGGGAGTTTCCTCTCCAGGTTCGGCATCACTGGATTAGGCAGTTACTTCCTCGAGAGGCGTCGTCGCATAAATCATGGGATTTGGGGTATTCATCCATCGATCGGACTCGATCTACGATGACAGCCCGGCTGAATAATATCAGTTTCCCAGTCATTATCTCCGCCGTGTTGAAGCCTGCATCGGCGATTGGATCATCTATTACGAACCAAGCAAGGTCTCGGAGACGCGCGGCTACTTTGCGATTGCTCGGGTTCAGCAGGTGATTCCCGACCCTGGTGCCTCGGGGATGTATCTCGCTCTGATCGAGCCCGGAAGTTATCTCGATTTTGCCAATCCAGTCCCTTTCAACGGGCCGACTGGTCCCGCAGAGCGCGGCGTCCTGAATGAGCAGGGCCGAATTTCAGGACGTGCGCAGTCGGCAGTCCGCCCAATCTCTCCGGACGATTTCAATAGAATATGCGAACTCGGTTTGGCGGAGGGCGCGCCCTTGTTGCCCCGGGTGGATGAGGACGTTCGACTGCTTCAGGTTGAGGAGAGGCAGGCGCCGTTTAAGTGCGACCAGCAGGGAGACCGCGTTAGCCTCACAGTGTCGAGAGTCTTACGCGATCGAGTTTTTCGTCGGATCGTGTTGCGGGCCTATGATGAGCGTTGCGCGATTACTGGGCTAAAGCTCATCAACGGGATGGGGCGCGCAGAAGTCGCCGCGGCTCACATACGACCGGTTGAGGCGAGCGGTCCGGACATCATCAGCAATGGCATCGCTCTTTCAAGTACCGCGCATTGGATGTTCGATCGCGGTCTGATCAGTTTGGCAGACGATTTGGAGATATTGATCTCGCGCCAAACAAATGATCCCGACGGAGTGCGGTCGATCATCAACAAGACCGGTCGCGCCCTTGCGCCGCATCGGATATCCGATCGGCCTCACCCCCATTTTCTTAATTGGCATCGCGAGCATTGTTTCAAGCAATAGGTGCGGTCGTGTCAGGCACTTCCGGCCGCTCGGCGTGCCTGTGCTCGATCACATTGTCGAGTTGCCGCCCTCCTGACGGAATCCGTGCCAAACCGCAAGATCGGTCGGGCGAACCATGGCCGTCAGCGTCTAGATTGAGCCGCCACGGAGGAGGGACGATGAAGGCGGCGCTGCAAAACTATCAGACCCGGATGCGGCGGGTGCTGGATCATATTGACCGGCATCTCGACGATGATCTGGACCTGGACACGGTGAGCGGTGTTGCGGCCTTCTCAAAATTTCATTTCCACCGGCAGTTCACCGCCACCTTCGGGTTGTCAGTGCATCGCTATGTCCAGCTGGCCCGTATGAAGCGCGCTTCGCATCAGCTGGCCTACATGGACGCCCTTGATGTCACTGAGATCGCGATGGATGCAGGTTACGATGCACCTGACGCCTTCGCCCGCGCCTTTCGGCAACGGTTCGGGCAATCGCCGTCGTCGTTCCGGAAGTCTCCCGACTGGGAGCCGTGGCTTGCGGCCTTCGGGCCTCTCGACAACGCCAGGAACAAGCTCATGCAGATAATTTTTACCGCCGCCGACGTGACGATACGCGATGTGACCCCGACTCCGGTGGCAATCATGGAGCATCGGGGGAGCCCTGAAACACTTCCCGCCACCATCCAGCGGTTCATCGCGTGGCGCAGAGCCGCCGGCCTTCACCCGAGGACAAGTCCGACCTTCAATGTCTGGCATTCCGAGCGGCGTCCTGTGCCGCCCGCCGAATATCGCATGGACCTTTGTGTCGGGACCGGCCAGCTCATCGAAGCGAACGGCGAAGAGATCAAGGCCGGCGAGATTCCCGGCGGACGCTGCGCCGTGCTGCGCGTCGTCGGCTACGCCGACAATCTGGAGCCGGCCGCGCTCTTTCTTTATCGCGAGTGGCTCCCGGCCAGCGGCGAGGAAGCGCGCGACTTCCCGATCTATTGCCAGCGGCTGAGCTTCTTCCCGGAGGTGCCCGAGCATGAGACGGTCGCGGAGCTTTTTCTGCCGCTGAAATAGCTGCGCCTCATCGTGCAGGTCTCCTTGCACAAACGCCGGGTCTCTGTTGCGCGCTCCCGTGCTACGACCAGGGCGTCCCCTCTGGAGCCTGCCTTCATGTCCACCGCCGCCGACCCCAGCCAGTCACCCGCAACCGCCACCGAAACCGACCCCGAAACCCTCGGCTGGATGAAAGGCTTCCCGCCGGCACCGGACCGCACCGTCAGCTTCCAGAACGGCTCGTTCCGCAGCTTCCCCGAGCTCCGCTGGGCATGGAGCAACATCCGCCAGCTGGTGCCGACCGTGAACGTCTGGCGCGGGGCGGGGCCCGCGTCGGTGCTTCCGCGCGAAGACCATGACATCGGCGCCGTCGCCTCGATCACGATGGATGGACGTCCCATGACGTTCGCAAAAATGCTGGAGGAGACCTATGCCGACGGCATCGCCGTGATGCATCGGGGCAAGCTGATCTACGAGCGCTACTTTGGCGCGTTGAAGCCGCACAAGCCGCATATCGCGATGTCGGTGACGAAATCGTTCACCGGCACGCTCGCCGGCATTCTGGTCGCCGAGGGCAAAATCGATCCGCAGGCGCCTGTTACGGAGTATGTGCCGGAGCTGAAGGCCAGCGCCTTCGGCGACGCGCGCGTGCGGGAGGCCATGGATATGACCACGGGGCTCGCATACACCGAAGTTTACACCGACAGGAATTCCGCGGTGTGGGGGCTGCGGCGGGCGAACGGCATGGCGCCGATTCCGCCGGACTATGACGGAGCGACCAATATTTTCGATTTCCTCGTCGCGCAGAAGAAGCAGGGCGAGCACGGCAAGGCCTTTGCCTACAAGACCGTCAATTCCGACGTGCTGGCCTGGATCATCAGGCGCGCCAGCGGCATGACGTTGTCCGATCTTCTCTCCGAGCGGATATGGACGCTGATGGGCGCGGAGGAGGACGCGCATTACCACGTCGATCGTATCGGCACCGAAAGCGGCGGCGGCGGCCTGTCGACCTGCTTGCGCGATCTCGCCCGCTTCGGCGAGACCATGCGCAATCACGGCCGCTTCAACGGCCGGCAGATCGTGCCTTCATCGGTGGTCGAGGACATCGCGCGCGGCGGCGATCCCGAAAAATTCAAGCCGGCCGGCTACACCACGCTGCCTGGTGCGTCCTATCGCAATCAATGGTGGGTCACGCACAACGCCCACGGCGCCTACATGGCGCGCGGCGTTCACGGCCAGGGCATCTACGTCGATCCCAAAGCCGAGATGGTGATCGCGCGCTACGCCTCGCATCCGGCCGCGGGCAACGCCGCCAACGATCCCGTGACGCTGCCGGCCTACATGGCGCTGGCGAAGGAGTTGATGGCCGGCGGGTGAGGTCGCCTACGGCATATCCCGCCAGCCCATCGGCAATATGCCGTCCTGCCTGAAACTGTCGAGGAAGCTGAAGCGAGCGGCTTGCGGATTGCGGTGGGCTTCGATCTTTGTGCCCAGGATCTGCACGACATCGTTCTCGTCATAGGCGGGCCAGGGCGGCAGGCCGGATCCGTTGGGATCTCCGTGTGCGGCGAAATTCACCCAATAGCTCATCATCGTCCGCGCCAGGGCGCGGTCTTCTTCGGCCGGTGGCGTCGTGCTGCCGATCACCTGTTGCGGCGTCAGGGTGCCGAACACGAACGGAATGTCCGTGACATGCGAGGCGACCGGCGTGTAACGCGAGGTGTAGCTGAAGTGATAACCGTAAACGGGCGCACGTCCCCCGCGGCGATGCAGCCGCAGCCACTGCCAGCATTGCTCGCCGACCACAGTGTCGCCGTTAAGCGCCGCCGCGGACGCTTTGGCCTCCACGTCGGTCGCGGCGGGATAGACCTTCAGGAAATCGGCGATGCGTTCCTTGCCGAACATCTCCGCAGCCGCGGCGACAAAGGCTTTCGCCGATTGATCGGGGAGGGACTGCGGGGCGAAAGGGACTTCCTCGGCGGCATTCCAGCCCGCCAGCAAGGGGATGTGCATCTGTTCGCCGCGCAGGAATCGCCGCGCGGGCACATCAGGCACGACGTGATGATCGATACTCGGCGAGAACGCGGTCACGACGGGGCTGGTCCTGAAACTCCACGGCGCGGCTGCATTCAACCGGTCGGCCGGCATGCTGCGCAAGGCCGCGATGGACCCGTTGCCCTGTTGCCGGGCGAAAGCGAGACCACGCGCGCGAGCTTCTTCAAAGCCCTGGAGTGGGCCGTGCTTGCCATCCCAGAACGCGCCGCTCTGTCCAATGGCCTTGTGAAACAGTCCATGCGCGAGCGGCGAGGCCATCAAAATGCCGACGGCCATGGCGCCGGCGGATTCGCCGAACAGGGTGACGTTATCGGGGTCACCGCCAAAGCCGGCGATGTTGGCCTTGACCCAGCGCAGCGCCATCAACTGGTCCTGCAGGCCGTAATTGCCTGAGGGTGCCTCCGTGTCGAGATCGGGATGGGCGAAGAAGCCGAAGATGCCGAGGCGATAATTGAAGCTGACCACGACGACACCCTTGGCGGCCAACGCGCCGCCGTCGGTCGCGGGATTGGCCGAGGAGCCGAACTGAAAGCCGCCGCCGTGAATCCACACCATCACGGGCCGCTTCTCGTCCGCGTGCTTCGCCGCGGTCCAGACATTGAGATAGAGGCAATCCTCGTCGCGCGGTCCCGGCCGCTGGTCGTTTTTGAGCGCCGATAGACACCCCGCGCCGAACACCAGCGTATCGCGCATGCCGTCCCATGGTGCGGGCGGCTGCGGTGCGCACCAACGCAAAGGTCCGACCGGCGGTGCTGCGTAGGGAATGCCTTTGAACGCCAGCACGCCGCTGGCATCGCGCGGGCCGCCACGCACGGAGCCGGCTTGTGTGCGGACCACACGTTCGGCTGCCGTAGCGGTCGTGAAGGCATGCATGGTCGTATCTCTTGCTCGCGTGTGCGCACCTGGCCGCAGCCAGGCAGGTTCAGGCGACAGCCTATCGACTTTCTTATCTGCTCGATTTAGATATTCCGCCAATCAATTGCTAAAAACAGGCAAGCATGCGGCAGTCCCTTCGCTTTCCGTGGACGAATCTCGATGTGGACGATCGCTCCGCACCTGTCATCGCCGTGCGCGTTGACGTGATCGGGACCAAGGCGGAGGTGCCCGATCACAGGCACCGCAAAGGGCAACTTGTTTTTGCGTTGGGAGGCGGCGTCACCTCTCGCGTTCCCAATGGCCTGTGGATGGTGCCGCCGCATTGCGCAGTTTGGGTGCCCGGGGGCATGCAGCACAGCAACCTCGCGACAGAAAATGCCCGGCTGTTCTTCGTTTATATCGAGCCCGACGTCGTGGACTTGCCGGATCGGTGCTGCACGCTCTCGATCTCCCCGCTGCTGCGTGAAGTGATCGTCGAGCTGTCCGATCAGATCGCGGATGACGAGGCGAGGGTGGCCCTCCTGGCGAGCGTCCTTCTGCGCGAACTCCCTCACATGCCGGTTCAGCAGCTCCATCTGCCGCTCTCGCCCGAGCCGCGTTTGAAGAAGATTGCTGCAGCGCTGGCAAAAGACCCTTCCGACCGCAGGACCCTGGCCGAATGGGCCCATCGCGTTGCGCTGAGCGAGAGCAGCCTCGCGCGTCTCGTCGTCAAGGAAACGGGGCTGAGCTTCGGGCGCTGGCGTCAGCAATTGCACCTGATCGTCGCCTTGCGAGAACTCACCTCCGGCGCCAGCGTGCAGCAGGTTTCGGCCGACCTCGGCTACGAGTCGGTCGCGGCCTTCATCACGATGTTCAAGAAGGCGCTCGGGAAGCCGCCGGCGAAATATCTGAGCAGTATCTCTCCTGAATATAAGAATTGACTTATATTAGCTTCGACCGGTATTCATTCTTGCATGAAACGACAAGGAGGAGCGCCATGGAAATCGACGTCGCCAGGGTATTGGGGCTTGTGACGCGGTCGGTAAAGAATTTCGAGAAGGACGGGAAAGCCGCCAGTGCAGTGACATTGACGCGGCTTTACGAGACGAGCGTCGACGATCTCTGGGACGCAGTGACCAGCCAGCAGCGCATTCCGCGGTGGTTCTTGCCGGTCGAGGGAGATCTCCGGCTCGGTGGAAAGTACCAGCTCAAGGGGAATGCAGGCGGTACCATCACGGCATGCACGCCGCCGACCCATTTTGCTGCGACTTGGGAATTCGGCGGCGCGATGAGCTGGATCGATGTCAAGCTGACAGCAGAACGAAGTCAGGCGCGCTTGACGCTTGAGCATACCGCGATCATTGAGGACCATTGGAACCAGTTCGGTCCAGGGGCAGTGGGGATCGGTTGGGATCTCGCCATTGCGGGACTTGAGAGATATCTTGTGACCGGGGCATCGGTCGACCATGAGACGGCCGAGGCATGGATGGGCTCTCCTGCGGGCAAGGAATTCATGACGGGTAGCGGCGAGTATTGGCGCGCGGCGCACGTCGCAAGCGGGGTCGATGCGGCTTCGGCGAAGCAGCGCTCTGACCGCACCATCGCTTTTTATCGCGGTGAGATGCCGCCTGACATCGCCCATCCGGGCACAGGAAGCTGATGCAAATCTTCGAGGTCCTCGCTGATCCCGTGCGCCGTCGCATCCTCGAGCTGCTCGCGCCTCGGGAAATGGCGTCCGGCGAGGTCGTCGAAGTGATCGGGGCCGAGTTCGGGATCACGCAGGCGGCTGTGTCGCAGCACCTCAAGGTGCTGCGCGAGAGCGGCTTTGCAACGGTTCGGGCGGAGGCGCAGAGACGACTCTATTCGGTCGATGTCGCGGGCCTGCGGGCGGTGGATGCATGGATCGATCAATTCAGAAATTTTTGGGAGCCGAAGCTGGACGCGCTGGCGACCGAGATCGCGCGCGGCAAACGCGAGCGTCGTAACGCTCCCATGACCAAACGGAGCGGGAAGAGGGCTTGATAAATTACGAACAAAAATGGCGAGAGGAGCGAACAGTCACCTTCAGCCCCGCGACATCTTCTCATACCGTTTCACCAGCCGCTCCCTTTTCAGCCGCGACAGCCGCTGAATCCAGAACATACCGTCGAGCTGGTCGATCTCGTGCTGATGGCAAACAGCGCGCAAGGTTTCGGACTCCTCGGTCTGCATGTTGCCGTCGATATCCTGATAGCTGATCCGCACGCGGGCGTGGCGCTGGACGTCGTCGTTGACCCCGGGCATCGAGACGCTGCCTTCGCGATGCAGGATCATCTCGGCCGAGGCCCATTCGATCTCCGGGTTGACGTAGGTGCGCGGGCCGTCCGGAGCGTCGAGCTCGAGCACGACGACGCGCAAGGGCACGCCGATATGCGGCGCCGTGATGCCGATGCCGGGCGCAGCGCGCATCGTCTCGAGCAGATCCGCTGCAAGCTCGCGCAAGGCGGCGTCGAATGCAGTGACGGGGCGAGCCGGCATCGCGAGGCGGCGGTCGGGATAGCGGACGATCGGGCGAATGGTCATGCAGGCTCCTACCACTCACGGATGGTTGAAGCATCCCGTTCTTGACGCCCTACCAACTGGAAGGTAGCTAATCGGCCATGACCAATGTTTCCTCGACTGCCGACGACATCCTCGCCTGCGCGCGCACCTTGATCATCGCGGGCGGCTATAACGGCTTCAGCTACGCCGACGTGGCCGATGTTATCGGCATCCGCAAGCCGAGCATCCACCACCATTTCGCCAGCAAGGTCGATCTGGTCCGCACCCTCGTGTCGCGCTACCGCGCCGAAGCCGAGGCGGGACTGTCGGCGCTCGAGCGCAATGTCCCTGATCCGCGCGATCAGCTCAAAAACTATGCCGCGTATTGGGAAGCGTGCATCAATGATGCGACGGCGCCGTTCTGCGTGTGCGCGCTGCTTGCCAGCGAGCTTCCGATCTTGCCGGAGGAAGTCGCGCTCGAAGTCCGTGCGCACTTCCGTTCGCTGGCTTCGTGGCTGACATCGGTGATGGAGCGCGGCAAGCGGAAGGGGCGGTTCAAACTCTCCGGCACAGCCAAGGTCGAGGCTGAAGGCTTCATGGCGACCATTCACGGCGCGATGCTGTCGGCGCGCGCCTATGGCGATCCAAAAATGTTCGGTGTGATCACCACCCCGCTGCTGGATCGGCTGTCCACCAGACATTGAGAGACATCGGCGAGACGACCACTACACCCGGCAGCCAAGCCGGGCGAGGCGCCTTGCTAGCGAAAGACTACCAACTAGTAGGTAAAGGAGAGTGGAATGGCGTATCATCAATTGGATATCGTTCGTGCCGATCGCGAGCGATGGCTGAAGTTCTACTACTTCATCCGGGCGGCGTTCTCGGTCGCCTGGGTCGGAGCTTCGTTTGCCGTCGGGCCGTCATCTCCGGTGATCGCGGGAGCCTTGCTCGTGCTCTACCCGGCATGGGACGCCGCGGCCAACTTGGTCGACGCGTTGCGCAGCGGCGGGCTCGCTCAAAACCGCACGCAGGCTCTGAACGTCGTGGTCAGCCTGGCGACCACCGTCGCGGTGCTTGTTGCCTTGCAGATGAGCATGAACCGGGTGCTCGGAGTGTTCGGGGCCTGGGCGATCCTGTCAGGACTGCTCCAACTCGGGACGGCCATCCGCCGCTGGAGGAGTTTTGGCGCGCAATGGGCCATGGTGCTCAGCGGGGCCCAGTCGGCGCTCGCAGGCGGCTTCTTCATCTTTCAGGCCACGACGCCGATGTCTCCATCGATCGCGAATGTCGCGGGCTATGCTGCGGTCGGCGCGCTCTATTTTCTAGTCTCGGCGGTATGGCTGACCGTCAGCGAGTGGCGCCGCAGCGTCAAGAGGACACAGCAGGGATGATTGCGACGGCGTTGGCGGGATCATGACATGATGCCGGTGTTTTGCCCGACGAGTCAAATCGCGGTCTTGCAGTTGAGGCACATCGTAAGCCATTGATCCCGCAGGGGCCGTCTACTGTGCATGGGGTTGTTTTCGACATTCTTGTTGGCGACAATGCCGCCAACAACAAGAGTCGGAGGAAAACTTCATGCGCACAATCGCAATCGCGCTGGCGGCGACCATCGCAGCGGCAACGCCGGCCGCGGCCGACTATCTGGTCAAGGAAGTCGGCAGCTTTCACGTCGGCGGCCACACCGAAACGCTGAGCGGTCTTGCTTCCAAGGAGATCGTGTTCTCTCCAGGCGCGCCGCCGATCAAGGTCGATCCGAACGGCGAGTTCGAGGTCGAGCAGATGTACGTTCAGTTCGTCAAACAGGCAGCGCCGAAGTCGAAATTGCCGCTGCTGCTCTGGCACGGCGGCGGCCTTTCGGGGGTGACATGGGAGACCAAGCCCGACGGCAAGCCGGGCTGGCAGCAGTTCTTCCTGAATGCGGGCTATGACGTCTACGTCTCGGATGCGGTGGAGCGCGGCCGCGCCTCCTGGGCGCGCTATCCGGAGATATTCAAGAGCGAGCCGTTCTTCCGGCCCAAGAAGGAAGCATGGGAGTTGTTCCGGATCGGGCCGAGCTACGAGGTCGGCGGCAAGCGCGAGGCATTCGAGGGCGAGCAATTCCCGATCGAGGCGTTCGACCAGTTCGCCAAGCAGGGCATTCCGCGCTGGGCCACCAATGACGCGGCCACGCAAAAAGCCTACGATGCATTGGTGCAGAAGGTGTGCCCGTGCATCATCCTGGTGCACAGCCAGGGCGGCAATTTCGGCTTCACCGCCGCCCTCAATGCGCCGGACAAGGTGAAGGCGCTGATCACCGTCGAGCCGTCCGGGGCACCCGATCCGGCCAAGGCCGATGCTGCGAAACTCAAGGGCGTACCGCATCTGATCGTGTGGGGTGATTTCCTCGACAAGGTCCCGGTGTGGTCCAAGCTCGTGGTCAATCCGACTAAATGGGGGCAAGCGGTCGCGGCTGCGGGCGGAAAGGTCGATACGTTCGAACTGCCCAGGATGGGGATCAAGGGCAACACCCACATGATGATGATGGACCGCAACTCCGACGACGTCGCCAAGCTGATCAATGATTGGATCGGGAAGCAGAGACTGGCGAACTAAGCGGAGCGTGAGCGCGGCCGGTCCCGAAAAAATTGCTCGATGCCGTGGTGCCGGCTGTCGGCGCGAGCAGTTCCCATTCGTCTTCCACCCAGACAGACCTGACGGGAGACCAAAATGAACTCTTCCTCATATCGCTGGGTGGTCGTCGCCGCGGGCGGCTTGCTCGGCTGCGTCGCGATCGGCGGCATGTTTTCGCTGCCGGTGTTTTTGCAGCCGATTGCAAAGGACACCGGCTGGTCGGTGACCGGCATTTCCAGCGCGATGACGATCGGCTTTCTGGCGATGGCCTGTACCAGCATGGCCTGGGGCACGCTGAGCGACAGGTTCGGGCCGCGGCCGGTGGTGCTAACGGGCTCGGCGGTGCTGTCCGTCAGCCTGTTCGCGGCGAGCCACGCCACCTCGCTGCTGGCGTTTCAGTTCGTCTTTGGCCTTCTGGTCGGGGCCTCCTGTGCAGCGATCTTCGCGCCGATGATGGCGACCGTGACCGGCTGGTTCGACACCCATCGCAGCCTCGCGGTGTCGCTGGTGTCGGCCGGCATGGGCATGGCGCCGATGACGATGGCGCCGCTCGCGGCCTGGCTCGTCTCCGGCCATGACTGGCGCACCTCGATGCAGATCGTGGCGCTGGTGGTTGGCGCCATCATGATCCCGGTCTCGTTCCTGGTGCGTCCCCCGCCGGCGCTCGCGCACGCCGTGGCCGCGCCTGCGGGCGAGGGTGCGCCGCAAGGGGAAATGTCGCTGACGGAGGCGCTGCGCTCGCCGCAATTTTTAATCCTGCTCGCGACCAACTTCTTCTGCTGCGCCACGCATTCCGGCCCGATCATCCACACCGTCTCCTATGCCGTGAGCTGCGGCATTCCGCTGATTGCGGCGGTGACGATCTACAGCATCGAGGGCTTTGCCGGCATGGGCGGGCGCATCGCCTTCGGCCTGATGGGCGACCGTTTCGGTGCCAAGCGCGTGCTGGTCTCGGGTCTGCTGTTGCAGGCGTTCGGTGCACTCGCCTATGTCTTCGCGCATCAGCTTGCGACGTTCTACGCGGTCGGGGCCGTCTTCGGCTTCATCTATGCCGGCACCATGCCGCTCTACGCGGTGCTGATCCGCGAGAACTTTCCGCTCAAGATGATGGGTACGGTGATCGGCGGCACCGCGATGGCCGGCAGCCTCGGCATGGCCACGGGCCCGCTCGCGGGCGGCCTGATCTACGATGCGTTCTCGAGCTACGCCTGGCTCTACATCGCCTCCTGGGCGATGGGCCTCGGCGCCTTCCTGATGGCGATGAATTTCAGGCCGTTCGCGAAGCCTCAAGCGGAGGTGGCGCCGGCGGCGGCGTAAGCAGGTTCATCGAGGCGCAGCGCTAGAGCTGCGCCTCGATCGCGCGCTTGTCGATGATGGACCACACTTGCCGTATTTTTCCGTCACGAAATTGATAGAACACGTTTTCGCAAAAGGACAGGCGCCTGCCGTTCACATCCAGCCCCAGAAACGTTCCAGCCGGCGTGCAATCGAACTTCAGCCGGGCGGCGATTTGCGGCGGATCGCAGACCAGCAGCTCGATGTCGAAATGCAGATCCGGAATTGCACGAAAATCCTGCTCCAGCATGGCACGATAGCCGGATAGTCCGAACGGTCGCGCATTGTGGCAGACGTTATTGTGGACGAACTGTCCGAGGGCGGGCCAATCCCGCCGGTTCAGGCAGGCGATGTAGTCGCGGTAGATGTCGGCGAGGTCGGACCTGGTCATGGCGTTGCTCCTGCGGCTCCGGCCATAACGCGGCAACAGGCCGATCGGCGCCGGCGCTCACAGACGTTTTTCGAAGAACAGGTCCGGGTAGGGATCGTCATTGAAGCGGGGGATCTCGGTCCAGCCGCTTCCTCGGTAGAGCTGGCCGGCCTCCGCCAGGGCGCTGTTGGTGTCGAGCCGCAGCAGCTTGATGCCGAGCCCGTGCGCAGCATCCTCGGTCATTTCCATGAGGCGCCGGCCGAGCCGCAATCCGCGCGCTGCCGGTGCGACCCACAGCCGCTTGATCTCGGCATAGCCGTGATCCGTGCCCTTGAGCCCGACGCAGCCGATCGGCAGCGTGTCCGAGATCGCGACGATGAACGTGCCGCGCGGGCGGCGCATATCCTTGGCGTCAGGATCGCGCGACAGCGAGACGTCAAAGCCCTGCTTGAAGCGGCGGCCGAGCTCGCCATAATATTCGCCGAGGCAATAACGGGCCTGTTCGCTCCGTGGATCCATCTCGTCCAGCGTGACGCGCTCGCGCGTCAATGCGGAGGCAATCAAATCCATCGCCGCCAGCAGCGCCTCGCGTTGCGAGTGTTGGGCGAGGAAGCTCTCGGCCTGCGTATTCGACAGCGCCTCATAGGCCGCGAACTCGCGCCGGCCCGCACGTGTCAACGTTGCCACGCGGCGGCGCGCATCATCTTCATGCGCAATGGTCTCGACCAGCCCTTCGTCCTCGAGGCTGCGGAGCAGGCGGCTCATCAGGCCGGAATCGAGGCCGAGATAGTCGCGAATCTCGGCCACGTCCGACCGCCCGTGCCCGATCGCGTTGAGCACGCGCGCCGCCCCCAGTGGCCGCCCGCGTCCCAGGAATGACGTATCGAGCGCGCCGACAGCCGACGTGACGGCACGGTTGAAGCGGCGGACGCGGGAAACAGGGTCGAGCATGATGTCTGACTTTAGTCAGGCATATTATCGAAGTCAATCACTGCAGGCCCTCGCTTCAGCAGCCTCAGCAGCGGCCGCGCTTCAGTCCAGGCCCAGCGCCTTGCGGGACTTCCGCGTAAGTTTCGCCGCGATCAGCGTGTGCGCCTGCGCCAGATAGGTTGTGAGCTCGGCGTCTGACAGTGCGCTGTTGCCGACGAGCTGCACCCATTTGGCGCGCGCCAGATACGGCGCCGGCCGCGCGAGGCCGTGCTCGATCAGCATGGCATAGGCCATGTTCGAGACCTTGAACATGTAGCCGCCGGAGCGCGCGGCAAAGCCGCCGCCGAGTGCGAACATCTTGCCGCCGACCTTGAACACGGAGGTGCCCTCCCACTGTACCACCTTGGTGACAGCGGGCAGGTGCAGGCAGCGGGTTTCGAAGGTTTTGGGAGTCATCGCCCAAGCGATAGCACGGCGCACGCGGCTTGCAACGCCGCCTCGTCACGGAGATTAGCCTGATGGCGAGGTGAGGGCGCCGGGCTACAAGACTTTGTGTTGCCCGTCGGCAAAACACGCCATCCGTTGGTCGATGCCGGCCATCAAAAATATTCCAGTTTACCGAAATTCGGAAACGACGTATGTGTCGCCTCACTCCGGCCCAAGGAAGAGGGGCGTATCGCGATCGTCACGAACGCGGGCCGGGCGGCGGCGGACGCTGGGCACACTGGCGCGAACGGCTTCGCAGGGCGGGCAACCGTGAGCGAAGGCGTCGCGCACACGACCGGTGCGCTCTCGCGTACGGCAAAACCGTGTCGTCCTGACGCCCGGGGTCTGTGCGTCAAGTCTTGCGGTGATGTGGCGGCCCGACCGGGTCCGCGCATCTGTGAGGCGACGGGGGCAATAGTGCATCGCTCCCCGGGGAGAGCACGGCATAAGCCGTAAAACCGCTGCGCAGGGAAGGCCGGTTGTTTGGCTTCACCTGTATGCCGCTGTGCAGCTTTTCGTAGCGCAACTTTCGCACAGTGGACCGTGGGTGCCAGCCGGCACCCGGTCTTCCCTGCGCCCTCTTTCATAAGAGGGCAAGGCGATGAAGCAAAGCAAAGCTCGGGCGAACATGCCGCGAGGATGCGAGCCCATGCCAGTCCTTCAACGATGGTCGTGCCCCAGACGCAGCGCAGCGCCTCTTCGCGGTGCGCTGGAGGCGGGGCCTGTGCAACAGCGATGGGCGTAGCTTCCTTGGCTCTGCGAAGCGTCACTGCGTGCCGCACCGCGTCCGGGACACGAGAGGGAGGAGCGTTGTCGCCACACTCCGTCATTGCGAGCGCAGCGAAGCCATCCAGGATCTCTCCGCGGCGACAGTCTGGATTGCTTCGCTGTGCTCGCGATGACAGGGATGATGCAGCTGCGCGCCTCTTTGTGAGTTGTGCCTGCGCTGCGGACCGTTACCATGCCTCCGCTGCCGTGGAACACGGGAGCCGACATTGTGACCGGGAGGCGACATGAGTGGGCAGGAACGCAAAGCAAAAGGCTCGGACCTGTTTGTCGCCGCGCTGGAGAACGAAGGCGTCGACCGCATCTTCGGTGTGCCCGGCGAGGAGAATCTCGATCTGGTGGAATCGCTCCGTACCTCCAGGATCGAGCTGATCCTGACCCGCCACGAGCAGGCCGCCGCCTTCATGGCGGCGACGTATGGGCGGCTGACCGGCAAGCCCGGAGTTTGTCTTTCCACGCTCGGCCCGGGCGCGCTCAATCTGTCGACGGGCGCGGCGTATGCGCATCTTGGTGCGATGCCGATGATCTTGATCACCGGCCAGAAGCCGATCATGAGCAGCCGGCAGGCGCGTTTCCAGATCGTCGACGTGGTTGCCTCCATGAAGCCGTTGACGAAGCTGTCGCGGCAGATCATCAGCGCCTCCAGCATCCCGACTGTGGTGCGCGATGCGTTTCGCGTGGCGATGGAGGAGCGGCCGGGGCCGGTGCACCTCGAACTGCCCGAGGACATCGCGGGCGATGAAGTGCCTGATGTCCCGATGATCCCGGTTCATCCGATCGAGATCCCGGTCGCCCATCGCGCCGCGCTCGATCGCGCTGCCGAGATGATTTTGGCTGCGAAGCACCCGCTGGTGATGATGGGCGCTGCGACCAGCCGGCCGCGCGCGACGCACGGCATCGCGACCTTCGTGCGGCGGACCGGCATTCCGTTCTTCACCACGCAAATGGGGAAGGGCACGGTGCCGGGCGGTACCAATCTCTACATGGGCACTGCCGCGCTGTCCGAACGCGACTACGTTCATGACGCGATCGACGCCGCCGATCTGATCGTCGCGATCGGCCACGACCCGATCGAGAAGCCGCCCTTCATCATGGGGCCCTCGGGCCCGAAGGTGATTCACGTCAGCTACACGCCGGCCAGCGTCGAGCAGGTGTATTTTCCGGATGCGGAAGTCGTCGGCGACGTCGGCCCGAGCCTGGAACTGCTCGCCGACCGGCTCGAAGGCAAGCTGCCGCAAGCCGCCGCGCTGCTGCCGCTGCGCGAAACGATTCTCGGCCGGATCGCCGATCGCGCCACTGAAGCGCGCTGGCCGCCGACGCCGCAACGCATCGTGCACGACATCCGGCAGGTCATTCCGGAGAACGGTATCGTCGCGCTCGACAACGGCATGTACAAGATCTGGTTCGCGCGCAACTATCGCACCCGCGTCGCCAACACGCTGCTGCTCGACAACGCGCTGGCGACGATGGGCGCCGGCCTGCCGTCGGCGATGATGGCCGCGATGCTCTATCCCGACCGCCGCGTGCTCGCGGTCGCCGGCGACGGCGGCTTCATGATGAACAGCCAGGAGATGGAGACCGTCGTCCGCCTCAAGCTCAACCTGGTCGTGCTGGTGCTCGAGGACAACGCCTATGGCATGATCCGCTGGAAACAGGCCGTCGACCATTTTGCCGATTTCGGCATGACCTTTGGCAATCCCGATTTCGTCCTGTACGCGCAGGCCTATGGGGCGAAGGGACATAGAATCGAGAGCATCGACAGTTTTGCTCCGACGCTGGATGCCGCCTTCAAGGAAGGCGGCGTGCATCTGGTCGTGATCCCGATCGATTATTCGGAGAATGTGCGGGTCCTGGTCGACGAACTCCGGGCGCGGGAGAAGTAGCGCCCAGGCCATCGGATGGTCTCGGAGGATCATGGCAGCCATTCCTTGATATATATCGTGTTACGATATATTGGCGGGCACAAGAATCCCTCCCAAATCAAATCCTTCAAGAGCAATTCATGCGCCAGACCGTGGACATTACCGGCGGCCTCCCGCGTCCTCGCGGCAAGCCCGGAGATTTCACCGCCGACCGCCGCGTGCTGGTCCTGATCGGCATGGCGGTGCTGGTCGGCAGCCTCGGCGCCGGAGCCGCGTGGGTGCTGCTTAAGCTGATTGCGCTGGTGACCAACCTGGTCTGGTTCGGTCATATCAGCACCGAGAATGTCTCGCTCGCGAACGCCCATCCGGGGATCTGGATGGTGCTGGCGCCGGCGCTCGGTGGCCTCGTGATCGGGCTGATGGCTCGGTTCGGCTCGGAGAAGATCCGCGGCCACGGCATCCCCGAAGCGATCGAGGCGATCCTGATCGGCGGCAGCCGGATGCAGCCGAAGGTCGCGATCCTGAAACCGCTGTCCTCGGCGGTGTCGATAGGAAGCGGCGGTCCGTTCGGCGCCGAGGGGCCGATCATCATGACCGGCGGTGCGATCGGCTCGATCTTCGCGCAGTGCTTCCATCTCACCGCAGCCGAGCGCAAGACGCTGCTGGTCGCCGGTGCCGCTGCCGGCATGACGGCGATCTTCGGCACGCCGATCGCGGCGGTCCTGCTCGCAGTCGAGCTGCTACTGTTTGAATGGAAGCCGCGCAGCTTCCTGCCTGTCGTGACGGGGGCGGTGATCTCGGCGGCGTGGCGCCCGTTGCTGTTCGGGACGGGGCCATTGTTTCCGTTCGCGGAGCGGCCGGATCTGCCCTGGTGGGGACTGGCAGCTGCGGTCGGCGTCGGGATCGTGGCCGGCCTGCAATCCGGCCTGATGACGCGGCTGCTCTACGCGATCGAAGACCTGTTCGACCATCTACCTGTGCACTGGATGTGGTGGCCGATGCTCGGCGGCCTCGCCGTTGGCCTCGGCGGACTCATTGATCCGCGCGCGCTCGGCGTCGGTTACGATGTGATCGCCGATCTGTTGTCGGGTCACATGGCGCGCGACGAGGCGATCCGGCTGCTGCTGGTGAAGTCCGCGATCTGGGTAATCGCGCTGAGCTCGGGTACGTCAGGCGGCGTACTGGCGCCGCTGCTCATCCTCGGCGGCACGGCCGGCTGGATCGAGGGACTGGTGCTGCCCGGCGGAACGTCGTTCTGGGCGCTGGTCGGGATGGCCGCGATGATGGGCGGCACGATGCGCTCGCCGCTGACAGGCGTGATGTTCGCGATCGAGCTGACCGGTAACATCGACATGCTGCTGCCGTTGCTGGCGGCAACCGGCGCGGCGCATGCGGTTACCGTGCTGCTGCTGAAGCGCTCGATCCTGACCGAGAAGATTGCGCGCCGCGGTCAGCACATCACGCGCGAATACGCGATCGATCCATTCGAGCTGCTGCGCGCCGCCGATGTCATGGTGACGAATGTCGACACGCTGCCGGTCGGCATGCCTGTCGACGCGGCGGTCGCTTTCTTCACCTCCGACCAGCGCCGTCACAAATCCTATCCGGTGGTCGCCGCCGACGGGCGGCTCGCCGGCATGGTCACCCGTGCCGACGTGCTGCGCTGGCGCACCGAGGGCGATCACCAGGCCGCAACGCTCGACGATGTCGTGTCGGATACGTCGGCAGTGGTGGCACATCCCGACGACGTCCTGGGGCGGGTCGCCGATCTCATGGTCGCCTCGGATATCGGCCGCTTGCCGGTGGTCGACCGCGCCAACCATCGTGTGGTGGGTCTGGTGGCGCGCAAGGATCTGCTGCGAATTCGCGCGGTCGTGAATGCGCAGGAGGAGGACCGCAACGCATATTTCCTGCGCGAAAAGGCGCTTGTGCCGGAGGCGCGGATCGCGGAAGCTCAGCCCCTCTGAATTCCAGCACCGACAGGAATGAGCATGACTCGCGTTCGCTGTATCACCGAGATGGGCATGGGCGTGGACGTCCACGGCAAGGACGCCACCAAGGCGGCGAAGCGTGCGGTGTCTGATGCCATCAGGCATTCGAGCCTCGGTTTCTTCCGGATGATCAACAAGACCGCGAACGACATGTTCGTCGACGTCACGATCGCGGTGCCTAATCCGGAAAGCGTGGACAAGGAAGCCGTTGCCAAGGAGCTGCCTTACGGCACGGTGACCGTCAACGCGGTCAAGGGTGGGCTGGAGATTCCCTCGGCCCCGGAACAGGGCAACGACCCCATCCTCATCGCCAATGCCGCCGTCATCGTCAGCTTCGAGAAGGATTGAGACGGTGTCCGACGGTGACGTGACGCTGCTGGATCGCCCGATCTGGAGCGCGCTCACGACCAGCCACAAACATCTGACCGAAGGGGGCCCGCGCGCGCTGCGCTACCCCGTGAACATGACGCCGTTTGCCGACATGGTCGACATGTCCGAGGCGAGCTTTGCCGCGCTCGGCGATCTTCTGTCCGGCTCGCAGGTCGCTGCGCTGTTTACGCCTGATACGGTCGACGTTGCCGCCGGCTTCAAGGTCGTGCTCGCCGGACCCTGCGAGCAGATGATCGGCTCGCCCGCCGACAGCCCGCTTCGCGACGCCGAGATCGTCAGATTGGGTGCGGCCGACGTTCCCGCCATGATGGCGCTGACCGAGTTGACCAAGCCCGGTCCCTTCGCGCGACGCACGCACGAGCTCGGCACGTTCCTCGGCATCCGCACCGGCGGCGAATTGGTCGCGATGGCCGGCGAGCGCATGAAGCCGGGCAATTTCGTCGAGATGACGGCCGTCTGCGTCCACCCTGATCATCGGGGGCGAGGCTACGCGCAGGCACTGCTCGCGGCGGTCGCGCGCCAGATCGAGGCACGCGGCGAAATTCCGTTCCTGCACGTGTTTTCGAGCAACTCGTCAGCCATCGCGCTGTACCAGCGGCAGGGGATGCGGATTCGGCGCCGCCTGCACGTCACTGCGTTCATGAAGCAGGACTGAGCTGCGCCGTTCGGACGGGCTTCATATCCGGCGAATTCACGCTATATCGATCCCAACCATCATTGGGGGAAGCACATGGACGCCAGAACACCTGATTTTTCCGCCACACGGACGGCAATGCAGCGTTACGTCGATCAGGAGATCATTCCTGGCGCATCCTGGACGGTGCTGCGCGGGCGCGAGGTCGTCGATCAGCAATGCGTCGGTTTCGCCGATCGCGAGGCGAGTACCGCGCTGCGGCCCGATCACATTTTTCGGGCGTTTTCCAATACCAAGATCTTCGTCACCTGCGCGGTCATGCTGCTGGTCGAGGAAGGCCGCATCGGGCTTGATGATGTCGTCGAGAAATTCTTGCCGCAACTCGGCAATCGCAAGGTGCTGAAGCCGGGCGCTTCGAGCCTTGCCGACGTCGAGCCAGCCAAGAGCCCGATCACGGTCCGCCAGCTTCTCACCCATACGGCCGGCCTCAGCTACGGCATCTTCGATCCCGGCTCGGTGCTGTTCAAAGGCTATAACGAGGCGATCATCCTCAATCCGCTCACGCCGCTGACCGGCATGATCGACCAGCTCGCCGATCTGCCGCTGTCCTATCATCCCGGCTCGTCCTGGGAATATTCGGTTGCGACCGACGTGCTCGGGCGTGTCGTGGAGGTCGTCTCCGGCAAGCCGCTCGACGCCGTCTTCAAGGCGTGCATCTTCGAGCCGCTCGGCATGACCGACACCGGCTTCCACGTGTCGGACGCGCAGCAGGGCAGGCTGGTCGCGCTGTACAATGGTGCCGACGTGCTGGACCCGATGAAGCCCGGCCTCACCCGGGCCGACAATCTGCCTTATCCGCAGGCCTATCGACGGCAGTTCCCGCGGCTGTCGGGCGGCGGCGGGCTGGTCTCGACCTTGCCCGACATGCTCGCTTTGGTACGGGCGCTGCTACCCGGCCCGGATGCGCTGCTGAAGCCGGAGACGCTGCGGCAGATGATGACGAACCAGTTGCCCGCCGGCCAGACCATCCGCTTCGCCAATCTCGGCCCGATCCCCGGCAAGGGCTTTGGCCTCGGTGGCGCCGTCACTTTCGCGCCGACGCCGTTCGATCCCCCGAATTCCACCGGCGAATTCCAGTGGGGCGGCCTTGCCGGCACCCATTGGTGGATCTGCCCGCAGGCCAATACCGCCGGCGTGCTGATGACGCAGCGCTACATGGGTTTCTGGAATCCGTTCTTCTTCGAATTCAAGCGTCTGGCCTATCAGGCAGTCGGAAGCTGAGCGCGAAAAAAATTGCACGGTGCCGCGAATCTTTTCGGGTCGTCGCGCCCTCTCTTGATGGTCGGGGCATTTTGCTTCGGCTCATCTCGGAGGATGTGATGGCATTTTACAGGAAGAACATCGGCGGCCTGCATCAGGCGGTGCGGATTGCCTTAGGCGTCGCGGTGACGGTCGCCGCATTCGTGTATCTCAGCGGTGCTGCGGCGTGGCTGGTTGCGTTCGGCGGCGCCGGCTTCGCGCTGACCGGCCTGGTCGGCTATTGTCCGATCTGCGCGATGGCCGGCATCGGAAGGGGAGGGGTGTCGTGAGAGCCGCCGTGATCTCGCCAAACCTGTTCGAGGCCGCGCGCCTCGGCGATCCCCAGGCGATCGCGTCTCTGCTCAAGACGGCGCAGCCGAACATCCGTCGCTATGCCCGCGCCACCTGCCGCAGCTCGGCGGATGCCGAGGATGCGACGCAGGAGGCGCTGTGGATCCTGTTTCGCCATGTCGGCACGATCCGCTCGTGGCTCGCGTTTTCGGCCTGGCTGTTCAGCGTGGTCCGCCGCGAATGCCTGCGGCTCGCCCGCAAGGCGGGGCTCGCGCCGGCGATTGACGACGGAGAGGCGGAGGCGCTGCTGCTGTCGCGCCCAGAAGCCGATTTGCGGCTCGACGTCGCGGCAGCCTTCGAGGCGCTGCCGCCGCACTACCGCGATGTCGCGCTGATGCGCGACGTCAAGGAAATGACCATCGACGAAATCGCCGTCGCACTCGATACGACAAGGCAAACCGTGAAGGCACGCCTGCATCGCGCCCGCGCCCTGATGCGCGAATATCTGACGAGGTGAGCCATGACCTGTTATCAAAGCCCTGACGATCTGAAATCGATCCCGGACTTCGTGGCGCTCGCGCCGGTCGAGGCCAGCGCGTTCCTTGCGTTCAACCACGCGGTCGAGCGCAAGGACGGATTGATCCCGCCAAAATACCGCGAGCTGATCTCCCTCGCGGTCGCACTCACCACGCAATGCGCGTATTGCCTCGACGTGCACACGGCGCAGGCGGCGAAGGCCGGTGCAACGCGCGAGGAAGTCGCGGAGGCCGCGTTGATTGCGGCGGCTGTTCGCGCCGGCGGCACGCTCGGCCATGCACTGTTGGCGCAGCGCCTGTTCGAGCGACATCGGATCGAGGGCACGGGATGAACGAGCGCGGGTCGGCGGCTGGATCGTACGCGTGAACAACTATCTCGGCCTCGACGGATTTCGCTTCGGCTGGGTCGCGGCCTGGATCGACGCGAGCGGCGATCATGGCTTCGATTATTCACCCGGCCTGACCCGCTTGCTCGCGATGCCGCACGCGCGTGCGATGATCGATATGCCGATCGGATTGAAGCCGAGCGGCTATCGCATCTGCGATTTGCGCGCACGCGAGCTGGTCGGTCCCGCGGTGTTTCTCGGCGCGCGCCGAGACCTCTGGACATTCGCCGACATGGCGGCGGCCAATCGCCACTATTGGGAGCACGAAGGCAAGGGCAGGGGCGTATCGGCACAGCTCTGGAATATCAGGGACAAGATCAGGGACGTCGACGAGATCATGACGCCCGCGCGTCAGGCGACGATCGGCGAAGCGCATCCGGAATTGATCTTCTGGAATCTCGCAGGGTGCGTCCGGCTTGCGAAGAAGACATCCGCGGAAGGCCGCGAGCAGCGCATCGCGCTCCTCGCGCAACGCGGCTTCACGCGCCTGCCGAAATGGTTGACCCAACGTCACGGCACCGGCATCGGCCGCGACGATCTTATCGACGCCTGTGCTTGCACCGTCGCGGCACGCGACAGCACGCAACGTGTCGGCGGGGAGGAGGACCCGCACGGGCTGCGGGTGGAGATCAACTATTGAGGTGGGCAGCCGGCTCATGAACCGGGAAAAAGCGGCAATTTATTTGAAGCCTGCAGGAACCGTCGATGGTCCGCCGCGTTCCCTGTGCGAACCGGTGTGAGAGAAGCTCGTGCGATGAATAATATCAGTCAGTTCGCGACCGCGATGCTAGCGCTTGTTTTCACCGGAGCGCTGCTCGTTACCGGGCAGCGCTTCATCGAGCAGCGCGTACAGCGCGATATGACTCGCGATATGACTTACGCCACCAGCCATTTGCTACGGCCATTGTGACCTGATCCCGGTGCGGGAAATCCATCTGAGCACTCGACCTTGCGTCGTTCGTCCGCTCGCCTAGATTAGGCGGCGTCTCATGAACGAAGCCAGGGTCCCGATGTCCGATCTGTCCGCCTTTCCCATCACCAAGCGCTGGCCGGCCAAGCACCCGGAGTTGCTCCAGCTTTATTCGCTGCCGACGCCGAACGGCGTCAAGGTCTCGATCATGCTGGAAGAGATCGGGCTTCCTTACGAAGTCCACCTCGTCGATTTCGGCAAAGACGACCAGAAGACGGCGGAATTCCTCTCGCTTAATCCGAACGGCAAGATCCCGGCGATCCTCGATCCGAACGGTCCCGGCGGCAGGCCGCTGCCGCTGTTCGAGTCCGGGGCGATCCTGCAGTACCTCGCGGAGAAGACCGGCAAGCTGCTGCCGCAGGATGCGGCGCGCCGTTACCAGACGCTCGCGTGGCTGCATTTCCAGATGGGCGGCATCGGGCCGATGTTCGGCCAGGTCGGCTTTTTCCACAAATTCGCCGGCAAGGATTTCGAGGACAAGCGGCCGCTCGAGCGCTACGTGGGCGAGGCCAAGCGCCTGCTCGGCGTGATGGAGACGCATCTTACAGGCCGGCAATGGTTCATGGATGACGACTACACCATCGCCGACATCTCCATGCTCGGCTGGGTGCGCAACCTCGTCGGGTTCTACGGCGCCGGCGATCTCGTCGAATTCAGTCAGTTCAAGTCGGTGGGCGCCTGGCTCGAACGCGGCCTCGCGCGTCCTTCCGTCCAGAGCGGGCTGAATATTCCGAAGCGGCCTGGAGGCTAGAACAGCCGTCCGCCGTTCGGTACGGGCTTGCTCGGCTGCACCAGCACGACCTTGCCCTCGGCATCGGGGAAACCGAGGGTCAGTACCTCCGAGACGACCGGGCCGATCTGGCGCGGCGGGAAATTGACGACGGCCGCGACCTGTTGGCCGACCAGCGTCTCAAGCGGATGGTTTTCGGTGATCTGCGCCGAGCTCTTGCGCACGCCAATCGCGGGACCGAAGTCGATCCACAGACGCCAGGCCGGCTTGCGCGCTTCCGGGAACGGTTTTGCATCGACGATGGTGCCGACGCGAATATCGACCGCGAGGAAGCTGTTGAAGTCGATGGTCGGCGACGCGGTCGCGGCTGGATCGTGGGTGACGTGCATGGAGTGTCCGTTCGGAGAGTTGGCGTCGTTCGCAATATTGTCGCGCGAACCGGAGTTGCGTACAACGCTTGGGGATCACGATACGACGCATGCGCGAGGAACGTCTTGCCCAACATCATCTACGGCATCAAGAACTGCGACACCATGAAGAAGGCGCGCGCCTGGCTCGACACCCATGGCGTGACTTACACGTTTCACGACTACAAGACGGAGGGGGTGGAGAAGGACAAGCTCAAGCAGTGGAGCGACAAGGTCGGCTGGGAGATGCTGCTCAATCGCGCCGGGACGACCTTCAGGAAGCTTCCCGATGCCGACAAGGAAGGCCTGAGCGAGAAGAAGGCGCTGGCGTTGATGCTAGCGCAACCATCGATGATCAAGCGGCCGGTGCTGGAAATTGGCGGCAAGGTGCTGGTCGGCTTCAAGCCTGACATTTACGCCAAGGATTTCGGCGCCAGATCGCGCTGACCGCTAGTTCAGCTCGATGTTCTCGGTGGTGACACCGGAGCCCGACTGGTCCGCGAACTCGACCAGTTCGGCGGGCGCGATGCGGCCGGGAGCGCGATGGAACAGGTCGCGGTCGATCACCGCGCGCGATCTCGGGCGCGGCAGCGCGTCATTTCCGCGCATCAGGTTCTTGATCTCGAAGCCGCCATCCTCGCAGAAGGTCTTGAGCGATGCGATGATGTGACAGATATTGCCGTCGACCTGGAACGGCAGCAGCAAGCGCTCATAGGCGACGATCCGCCCGTAAATGTCGTCGACGTCGGCAACGCTGTAGACGGGCAGGCCGCGCGCCACGCATTCATAATAGACCGGCATCACAAAGGGCACGAGTCGCGGCCCGATATAGTCGTCGAGCAGAACGCCCTTGCCCGTGTGTCCATAGGCGCGCGAGATGCGCGTACCTTCGCTCTGGATGGTCAGGCGCGGCTTCGGCGCCGAAATGTCGACCGTATAATAGATGAGATCGGAGAGCTCTTCTTCGAGCCGCTCGGGCTGGTACTCCCAGATCGCCGGGGCCATCTGCTCGCGCGCATAAAGCCGCAGCCACGTGTTCAGGAGATCACGCTGCCTGATCGACTTCACCACAGAAGGAGCGGCGCTTGCAAAATCCACGATAATATTCCCGACGTATAAAACCCGCGCATGATCCTGGTTGCGGGAAAATTTTCTATGAAGGCTGGCGCATGGACCGAAAGACCGTTAACGACGGCTTGATGACCGGCGCCTTGCGACCGGGAGGCTGGGCAGGCGACATCAAAACACGTCCGACTAAGGGAGCATAAGTCTCCCGGCCGGAGGCCTGACCTGCTCAGCTTTCCGCCTTGCCTAACCCCCGTCACCTCCGGCATATTCCGCGCCCGGAGGCGGCGTTCCGGAGAGGCTCCAAGGCCTCCGGAAAAAGGCCTCCGGAAACCGAAGCAACAAGGATAGCCACGCGTGTTGCGCGGGCAGGGGGAAAACTGTTTGGCCGATGAGTTCATTCTCGAAACGGAAGGCTTGACCAAGGAGTTCGCGGGCTTCTTCGCCGTCCGCGACGTTGCGCTCAAGGTTCGCCGTGGGAGCATTCACGCGTTGATCGGCCCCAACGGCGCCGGCAAGACGACGTGCTTCAATCTTTTGACCAAGTTCCTCAAGCCGTCTGCCGGAAAAATCCTATACAAGGGGCAGGACATCACCACGATGGCGCCCGCCGACGTGGCCCGCCTGGGGCTGGTTCGCTCGTTCCAGATATCGGCGGTATTTCCGCATCTCACCGCGCTGGAAAATGTCCGCGTCGCGCTTCAGCGCCAGCACGGCAGCTCCTTCGATTTCTGGCGCTCCAAGTCCGTGCTCAACCAATTTAACGATCGCGCGCGGGAGTTGTTGAACGATGTCGGCCTCAGCGAGTTCGCCAATACGCCCGCGGTCGAGATGCCCTACGGGCGCAAGCGCGCACTGGAGATCGCAACCACGCTCGCACTCGACCCCGAGATGATGCTGCTGGACGAGCCGATGGCCGGCATGGGCCACGAGGACATCGACAAAATCGCCGCGCTGATCAAGCGCATCTCCGCGAAATATACCATCCTGATGGTCGAGCATAATCTGAGCGTCGTGGCCAACCTCTCCGACATCATCACCGTGCTGACGCGCGGGCAGGTGCTCGCGCAAGGCCATTATAGCGAACTCACCAAGGACGAACGCGTCAAGGAAGCCTATCTGGGAGCCGGTCATGGTTGAGACTGCAACCGCGCAAGCTCCCGCAAAGACCGCGAGCGGCGGCAACATCCTTCAGGTCCGCAACCTGGAAGCCTGGTACGGCGAGTCCCACATCCTGCACGGGATCAATTTCGACGTGAATGCGGGCGAGGTCGTCACGCTGCTTGGGCGTAACGGCGCCGGCAAGACCACCACGCTGAAGTCGATCATGGGCATCATCGGCAAGCGTACCGGCTCGGTGAAGTTCAACAACCAGGACATCATCCGCACGACCTCGGACAAGATCGCGCGCATGGGCATCGCGTTCTGTCCGGAAGAGCGGGGGATATTCTCCAGCCTCGACGTGCGGGAGAACCTGATGCTGCCGCCGGTGGTTCGCCCAGGGGGATTGCCGCTCGAGCAGATCTTCGATCTGTTTCCGAACCTGAAGGAACGGCTCAACAGCCAGGGAACCAAACTCTCCGGCGGCGAGCAGCAGATGCTCGCGATCGCGCGCATCCTGCGCACCGGCGCGAACTTCCTGATGCTGGACGAGCCGACCGAGGGTCTCGCGCCCGTCATCATCCAGCAGATCGGCCACACCATTGCGCGGCTCAAGAAGGAGGGTTTTACGATCCTCCTGGTCGAGCAGAACTTCCGCTTCGCATCCACCGTCGCCGACCGCTATTACGTGGTCGAGCACGGCAAGATCATTGACGGATTTTCCAATGCTGAGCTTGCCGCCAACATGGACAAGCTCCACACCTATCTCGGCGTTTAAAGCATGATCCGGAAAAGCGTGTAGCGGTTTTCCGAAAGATCATGCTCAACAAAAGAACTGCGAACGAGAAAATTCAAAAGGAAAGTTGCATGAAGACCAAGTCGATTGCGTCATTGCTGCTGACCACCGCGCTCACCTTCGCCGTAACGGGCGTCGCGTCCGCGCAGGACAAGACCGTCAAGATCGGCGCGCTGTCCGATCAGTCCGGGCTCTACGCCGACCTCGGCGGACCGGGCTCGACGCTCGCCGCACAGATGGCCATTGAAGATTCCGGCCTGGCTGCGAAGGGCTGGAAGATCGACCTCATCTCGGGCGATCACCAGAACAAGCCCGACATCGGCACCGCGATCGCGCGGCAATGGTTCGACGTCGACAAGGTCGACATCATCGTCGACGTGCCGAATTCCGGCGTGGCGCTGGCCGTCAACAACGTCGTCAAGGAGAAGAACGGCGTCTACATCAACTCGGGTGCGGCGACCTCCGACCTCACCAACGCGCAGTGCTCGCCCAATACCGTGCACTGGACCTACGACACTTACATGCTGGCGCATACCACCGGCCAGGCGCTGGTGAAGGCCGGTGGCGACACCTGGTTCTTCCTGACCGCGGACTACGCCTTCGGCGCGGCGCTGGAGCGCGACACCACTGCGGTCATCACCGCCAATGGCGGCAAGGTGGTCGGCAGCGTCAAGCATCCGCTGAACACGCCGGACTTCTCGTCCTTCCTGCTCCAGGCGCAGGCCTCCAAGGCCAAGATCATCGGCCTTGCCAATGCCGGCGGCGACACCACCAACACGATCAAGCAGGCGGCCGAGTTCGGCATCGTCAAGGGCGGCCAGAAGCTCGCGGCGCTGTTGCTGTTCCTCACCGACGTCAAGGCGATCGGGCTCGAGACCGCGCAGGGCCTCAACTTCACCGAGACCTTCTACTGGGACATGAACGACAAGACCCGGGCGTTCTCCAAGCGCTTCGCCGAGAAGATGAAGAGCAACGCGCCGCCCACCATGGTGCAGGCTGGCGTCTATGCGGGCGTGCGTCACTATTTCAAGGCACTGGAAGCGCTCGGCGGCAACCCGCATGACGGCGCCAAGGTCGTCGAGAAGATGAAGTCGATGCCGACGGAAGACGATCTGTTCGGCAAGGGCGAGATCCAGCCCAACGGCCGCACCATCCACAATGCCTATCTGTTCGAGGTGAAGAAGCCCTCCGAGTCCAAGGGACCGTGGGACTTCTACAAGCTGGTCGGCACGGTGCCGGGCGACCAGGCCTTCACGCCGCTGTCCGAGAGCAAGTGCGCGCTCTTGAAGAAGTAAGATAACCGCCCGCAGGCCATCAGGCCTGCGGGCGACTTTCAGGGAACGCCGAAGGGACCGGGTGCGGGATCGATGCAGGCTCTTTACGCTCAGCTACTGGTGGGACTGATCAACGGCTCGTTCTACGCGCTGCTCAGTCTCGGGCTTGCCGTGATCTTCGGCATGCTCAACATCATCAATTTCGCCCATGGTGCGGTCTACATGATGGGCGCGTTCGCTGCCTATTTCCTGCTGAACCTCGGCGGCATCAACTACTGGTGGGCGTTGCTGCTTGCGCCGATCATCGTCGGCATCTTCGGCATGATCCTGGAGCGGACCATGCTGCAATGGCTGACCGGGCTGGATCATCTCTACGGTCTGCTTCTGACCTTCGGCATTGCGCTGATTGTGCAGGGCGTGTTCCAGAACTACTTCGGCTCCTCCGGCCTGCCTTACGCCATTCCGGACCAGCTCAAGGGCGGCATGAATCTCGGATTCATGTTCCTGCCCGTCTATCGCGGCTGGGTCGTCATCTTCTCGCTGGTGGTCTGCATCGCGACCTGGTTCCTGATCGAGAAGACACGGCTCGGCGCTTATTTGCGTGCAGCCACCGAAAACCCGACGCTGGTGCGCGCCTTCGGCGTCAACGTGCCGCGCATGATCACGCTGACCTACGGCCTCGGTGTCGGCCTTGCCGCGCTCGCCGGCGTGCTGTCGGCGCCGATCAACCAGGTGCGGCCGCTGATGGGAGCCGACCTCATCATCGTCGTGTTCGCGGTGGTCGTGATCGGCGGCATGGGATCGATCATGGGCTCCATCATCACCGGCTTCGCGCTCGGTGTGATCGAGGGCATGACCAAGTATTTCTACCCCGAGGCCTCCAACACCGTCGTGTTCGTGCTGATGGTGCTGGTGCTCTTGGTGAAGCCAACGGGATTGACGGGAAGGGCGGCCTGATATGACAGCCTTGACGGACGACACACTGCCGGCCCCCCCGCGCGCGATCCGCGACGAGATGATCGTGTTCGTGGTGATGGCGCTGCTGCTGGCTGCGGTGCCATTCAGCGGCATCTATCCGTTCTTCGTGATGCAGGCGCTGTGCTTCGCGCTGCTGGCCTGTGCATTCAATCTCCTGATCGGCTATGGCGGCTTGCTCTCGTTCGGCCACGCGATGTTCATGGGCACCGCCGGCTATTGCAGCGCGCACGCGCTGAAAGTGTGGGCGTTGCCGCCGGAACTCGGCATCCTCGTCGGCATTGCCGCGGCGTTCGGGCTCTCGCTCATCACCGGCTTCATCTCGATCCGCCGCCAGGGCATCTATTTCTCGATGATCACGCTGGCGCTGTCGCAGCTGCTGTACTTCATCTACCTCCAGGCGCCGTTCACCCATGGTGAGGACGGCATCCAGGGCATCCCGCAGGGCCGCATGTTCGGCGTGTTCGATCTGACCAAGCCGACCGTGCTCTACTACGTGGTGCTGGTCGGCTTCCTCGCCGGCTTCCTGCTGATCTACCGCATCATCAATTCGCCGTTCGGCGAAGTCCTGAAGGCGATCCGTGAGAACGAGCCGCGCGCGATCTCGCTCGGTTACCGGACAGATCAGTACAAGTTCCTGGCTTTCGTCCTGTCGGGCACGCTCGCCGGCTTTGCGGGATCGCTGAAGGTGTTCGTGGCGCAGAACGCTTCGCTCACCGACGTGCACTGGTCGATGTCCGGCGAGGTGGTGCTGATGACGCTGGTCGGCGGGCTCGGGACCATCTTCGGGCCCGTGGTCGGTGCCTTCGCGATCATCGCCATGCAGCAATATCTGGCGAGCTTCGGCCAGTGGGTGACGGTGATCCAGGGCTCGATCTTCGTGATCTGTGTGCTCACCTTCCGCCGTGGCGTCATCGGCGAAATCGCGCATTACCTCCGGCGTTCGCTGTAAGTCATTGATGTAGCAGAAAATTCGTTGGCGCGCGAAAGCGGTGGATGATCCGGCTCCACGGGCGTGAGGTGGCACGCGCGTGGATCGAAAATGGTCTATGACAGTTTCACGACGGCCCGCTTGGGCTAGGCCATTATCCAACCGGTAGTCTCTCCCCCATGATGCGATTGTTTCGCGCTTTCCTGCCCAAGGAAATCAGCAATTCCTCTAAGCCGTTGCAGTGACTTTGGTTTCTGGCCTACCCTCTTGGCTGTGCGCACTTTGTGCATCAGTTTCAGCGTAAATCGGCAGCTCAGGTCCAGTGAGCAAATCGGTCAGCTTCGGGTTCTTGATCGCGTGGCCGTAGGTCTTCAGAACCTGCGCCGCATCCTTCCAACCGCCCAGCCATGCCACCGTCACCACGTCCACGCCGCGCCTCAGGAGCCCCGTAGCGAAGCCATGGCGGCAGCAGTGCGGCGTCAGGCGTTTGATGCCCGCCTTCTTGCAGGCGGTCTTCCAGGAGTCCTTGAGCGAGCTGAGGCGGCCATAGACAAACACCCCCCGGCCATCGACGTGCTTCAGGTTGGCGAGGGCCACGACCAGGGCAGCCGGCAGGTGCGCCACGCGCTCCTTGCTCAGCTTGGTCTCCCGGATCAGGACTGTCCGCTTGTCAAGATCCACGTCGCCCCATTGCACCGCGACGGCCTCGCCGGGCCGAGCCCCGGTAAACCACATGAACAGGACCATGGCACCGAGGTGCGGCTTGGCGGCCGCCCGGAACTTCGTCACCCATTCGAGCGTCGCCGGTTCCTTCACCTTGGCGTCTTCCTCGTAGCGCTCGACCGTCAGCCGGGAGCACAGCTTCGACCGGGCCGCGTGATTGATGACGGCGATGGTGGGCACGATCACCAGCCGGTTGAGGCTGGCGTTGCCCACGTTCGGGTAGAGGTCCTTTGCCATCAATTGAACCGTCCCCTCGGAAATATCCTTGACCAGCGTCCCGCCGAAATACTTCTCGATCGGTTCGAGGAACGTCGTGGACTTGCCGGCGGCGCGGTAGATCTGCGCAGCTCGCGCAAAGGTCAGGATTGCCTCGGGTCCATCGAAATGACCTTTCCAGTGTCCGGACTCGATTTCGGCAACCTGGCGCGCCGCGGTGTCTTTGTCCGTGGTGTGAAGCGAGACGTTATAACGACGTCGCTTACCAGTCGGGCCAACTGTTCCGCGGCAATAGTAGATCCCTTTACGCCGATAGAGCTTAAGCGGCATCGTTCCCCCTCGCGAATTGCGGCCTTGATCCGGCCGACGTCAGCAACATCAAAGCGTTTGTTCCGGCCGATTGGAACATAGAACGGCAGGCCAGCGCTATCCACCGGGTTCTCGGCCAGCCAATATTGCAGCCAGCGCTTTGACACCCCGATCTCGGCCGCCGCCTGGACCAGTGTGATGAGCTTCACTTTGCCTCCTTCGACGAGACCGAGTATGAGGCGAGTGAACTAGCCGGCTTCAGATGGTTCTTGCGCGGGCAAATCACGCTCTCGCAGGTTTTCTCCGAGGTCGGCGGGCAGATGCAGCCAAGTGGCGGCGTGGGCATCGTTCGGTCTACCGGACCTAGCGGCGTGTACATCGGATGAATTGCAGGTGGATCGCAGACCGGGCACCCGCCCGCATTGCGACGGCACGGATATGTCATGCAAACGGTCATGAATGCTCCTTTGAGGAAATCGCCAGACTGCCGGCGCCGATGCTCTTCCGGTTGCGCGGATGTTGGCGTGGGCACCCAGGATTTTCGCAAGTCTTCTCCGAAGTCGGCGGACAGATGCATCCGGGAGGATGGAAGACGGGCGCTGGCGGCAATTGATACTGGATGTATTGAGGCGGATCGCAAAGCGGGCAGCCAGCGGCGGTGCGCCGGCATGGGTATGTCGAGCAAACGTTCATTTTTCACCTAACAACTGATCTGAAGGAAGCCGCGAAGTGTTGTCCATGCCGCAGACTCCGCAACGTTTTTGGCCGGGCCAGTGGTTGCAGCGCGGCGGCTCTTGCTCGCCTGAGAACGAGAGAGCGCGGCGGATCTGGCCGACGCTCACAAGGTCGTTCTCGTATTCCTGAGCGTCCAGCAGCGCCTGAAGGCGCTCCAAAGGTGCGGAAGCATCTCGTTCAATCTCACTAATAAGGATTAGGAGGGCGTCCATAGTATCGACACGAATGCGCCCGTTCTCAACGATCCGCTTGAATACCTTTTTCTGATCTTCAGTCATCGCCGCCTCCGCTCACTTGGACAGTTCCCACACGACTGAGGACGCGCTCAGCAAGGTTTGCCGCTGCGCCGCCAGTAACCTGAAGCGAGGCTATCCGCTGAAGCGCATCGACCAAGCCGGGAAGGGCCTTGGCAGCCACGGCGAAGGCATCAGCCGCGCCATAGTCAACGAAGGTGGCGTCGGCGAAGTTGTGGTTGCTGCCGAACCACATGCCGCCCTGATGGCAGCGGATGGGCTCACACATGCCGATGATATCGACAGCCCATTCGATCGTTCGGTGGTCACTCATTGCTCGCCCCCACTGCGGACACATCTGCGGTGATGCGCCAGAACATGCCAAGCTTCGACTTGATCAAAGCGTTGCAGGCGACCTCGCCCATACCGATCAGCACGACGCCATGCCCCGGTGATTTTCCTATCGATCCATCTGGCCTGATGAATTTCGTCTTGCCGTGCGGAAATAGCAGCGCCTCGGCGCGGGGCATGTATTTGTGCCACCAGCGAGACGACGTGTAGGCGCGAACAATGCCTATCCCGTTGGCGTGATCAAAGAACCGCGTCAGCCACGGCAGATGTCCCTCTCGATTGCCGAAGGGCGGATTCATGAACACCAGCCCGTCCCACGGCTTCGTCAGGCCATCGTCGGCCTTGGTGTAGATCTTGCGCGCCGGCACCCAATGCTCCGGCCCCGGCGAGCAGGGATCAAGATCGAACGTGAGGCCAAGCGCATCGAAGATAGCCGGCGGCGTGTACCAGTCATCCGAATTGCCTTGGTTCGGCTCGTGCTCAGCCATTTTCAGTCCCCAGTTGATGCGAAGAAAGCTGGGATGAGCGCCAATCTGCGAACCCCTTGCAGATAATGCTCTTGTCTGTGGGGTTGGCGCCGCCATCAGCGGTTTCGTGGCACATCCACACCGCGTTTGGCCGAGCTTTGAGTTCGTCCTTCAACACAGCGCATTGAAAGCGCATCAAGCCATCTACGTTCGGTCCGAAAGGGCAGCCGTCACACATTGCAGCACGCGTCGGCGGCATCTTGGTTACCCGGATTTTCTTCGTGCCAGCGCCGCCCATAACGGCGCTGGCAACATCCTTCCCTGTAATGGCTCGCGGCATCACGCCTCCGGTTGAGAAAAGCGCGGGGAAAAGAACCCCTCCAGCTTGCCGGTCTCGCGGTTGAGGTGCTTCGCGATGCCGGACACGTCATGCAGGAGATTGAAGTCGTCTGCTTTGAGCAGATCGTCGAGGCGCAGCGGGTTGCCGTTGCAGTGCGTCGCCGCGAGATCCATGTCGATATCCATCACGGAGCGATCGACGCGGTGCTCAAGGTAAAGATCGCGGGCGCGACGGGCGATTGCGCGGATCGTCTTCCGTTCGGCCTCGGGACAGTCGAACGAGACTTCGCAGTGGATGCCTTGAGGGGTGTGCTTTCTGAGTGTCTTGGCCATGGTTACCTCCGTTGTTGGCATTGCTTTCATAGACGGTATCGTTTATAGTGTCAATAGACGGTATCGTTTATTCAGGAGGAAAGTTTGGGCCGGCCACCATTGGGAAACAAAGCAACGCAAGTCCGACTTCCAGAGGAAGTCCGCGATGAGATTCGGGAGTTAGTCGGCGAGAAGGGCATGGCACAGTTCATTCGTGAGGCAGTGGAACGGGAGTTGAAGCGCCGGAAGCGAAAATCGTCATGACTGCTCAGGGCGCGACAGCGGGGACGCGGCGCGGCCTGCATCGGTAAGGTACGCCGTCGAGGAATCGAACCGGCTATCGTGCGTGACGCGGATCAATTTGGCATCGACCGCCCGGTTGAACGTGTCGGTTGGCTCTGCATCTTCGCAGAAGTAATTAAGCCAGCACCACTTGCTGTCGCTCGCCTCGGTCTGGCCGCCAGCGGCGTCGAGGATCGCAAGCATAGTGAGCATCTTGCTCGGTGGCTGCGGTGAAACGCTGATGGGAAGCTCCAGCATTTGCTGCGCTTCGGAGGCGAGCCGATAAACTTCGGCGTTGCCAAGCGTTTGCAGCTTGATCAGCAGTTCAATTGCCCGCTGGCGCCCGGTGTCGGCAGATAAATGGGTACCAGCCCCGGACCCTGCCTGGTCACCCTGCGGCAGCCGCTCAGCGTTATTCTGAGACGGACCTAGTTCCGGGGCTGATTTCGTCTCGACCGTAGCGGCCGGCGATGGTTGGGAGAGGGCGGCATCAACGATATCCGCTAGATGCCCTGTAAGCACGATCTCGCTTTGCACCGCCTCCAGTGCCTCGCGGAGACGTAACTTCTCGCGGCGAAGGTCTGTGATGAGTTCCTCAAGGCCTACCTCGTCGTCGGACACCCCAACAGCTTGGGCAAGACTACTGATGGCGGCAGTGCATGCCCGCGAGATATCCCGCGCTCGCACATTGCCAACAAGCCGAGCGCTACCATCCCACGAGTTGGCGCAGTGCCGCACTGCCGCCAGGATCTTGACGACCTCTGCGTCGTCGGTGTCCTCGTATGCAGCGGTGTCAGCGGAACACGGCAACTGCGCCTCCAGTTCGCGGATCAGTTCTGCCCGCGCGTTTGTACCGGCGCCGCCGGGCGCCTTCTCGTTCTCCACCTTCAGCTCGGCAATGCGGGATTCGATCTGTGCGCGGGTCAGATGATCGGTCATGTCATGTTCTTCCAATTCCCGGTGATTATTCGGGTGATCCGCACGGCAGCGAAGCCGAGGACAATCGCGCAAACGATGATGGTGAATGACAGGTCGTCGCTCGTCATGTGCGCCCCGTTGGGATGAGATCAGCGCTGATGGCGGGTGGCTCGAAGCCGAGCACTTCGAGATAGGCGCGCGTCAGCGGGTCGTACTGGCCAGATCGGCCGCGCAACTTCTTGCCGCCGTCCTCGGGGTCTTTCTCGGAATCCTTCGCCAGCATGCGGGCAACGTTGCCCTCGCAGTCTTGCTCCAGACGAATCCGGTAGACCTGCTCAGACAGGTTGCGGATGTATGTCGGGTCGAATGTCGGCTTGGGTTCGCGTGCCATTGTCAGTTGCCCTGATGTTGAGACAGCGGTTATGCGCGCTTGATCGCGTCGATGGCGGAATCGAACTTAGCCATGATGGCGCTCGGCTCCAGGTTCATCAGCGTGTCCGCCTCCAACTCGCTCCGGTAACGGCACCATGCCGCCTTGAAAGCGGTTGCCTCCGCCCCATCGATCCAGATGCTATTGGCCCAGAAGTCGCCATCCTTGTCCCAGCGCGTGTGCTTGGTGACCACGATCAGGCCAAGCGGATTGTGCGTCTCGATGTGCTGCACGTCGGCAAGTGGGACGATGACGCTGACGCCGCTATAGATGCTCTCGGTGGCGGTATTCATGCGGTTCTCCTGTTCACAGGTGAGGCGATGACAGCGGTTATGCGATCGTCTTGCGCGGCTGATGGATGGGCCGCTCGTCGCCTTGCTCGAAATACTTGCAGGCCTTCGCGAAGTGCGGGACACGGTCGCCTTGCTGGCCGTGTGTCATGGCGCGGTACTTGCCACACAGCGCGTCCTTGAGCAGGCCGCTGCCGGCCATATAGCCGTCATCCTCCCATCTGGCGCAGGTCCGGCAGGTCTTTCCTTCCGGGCCTGTTCCACCCCAATAGGCCTGCCCCGGCTTGGTTTCGGATCGCTGCCTTGCCAAGATCATGTTCGGCTCAGTCAGGTGCGCAGACACGGTATCGGTCATTTCTGCCGTCTCCTTGTCGAAGTGAGCTTGCAGCGCCAAATATCGGCGCTTGGTGAGGAAGTAGTCGTAGCCTTGCTTGATCCTGGCCTTGCTGCGGCGGGCGACGATCCAGCGCGTCTCGCCGATCTGGGCTGACAGCCACGCCGCGAACGCTTCTGGCGAATTGTCGTGAGACGCGATGTCCATCAGTCGTAATCCCCTTCATCTTCATCGAAGAAGCCGCCCGATAGCTCTCTCTTCGGCAGGCTGTGCGCGAGATCAGTCAGCAAGATTGAAGCCTCTCCCGTGCTGGCACCGCGCCTCACAAGCGCGTCCCAGATAGCCTCGCAGGCCGACTTCGCGGAGGCCGGCAGGGCCGATATTCCGGTAGCTGCTGCCCACTGGTTAAACGTCATTTCTCGTCCTCAATGTCGTAGCGTCACTAGCGATGCACTTGCCGGCTGATGACTTCATGCGCCAGCTCGTAATCTCCAGATGCCGCAAACAGGCTCAGCGCCAGCACGAACGGATTCACCCCGAGGTTCGTCCAGAAGTTCATCTCGTTCCCCGTGTGTTGCCGGTCGTGACAGCGGCCACAAAGCGGCAGCGTCCACATATCGTCTGGCTTTTGCTGCATGCCGGCGCCCGTCTTGCCGTACATGCGATCGTCTGAGCGCAGATGGGCTGCCTGGGTCTCGATATCGTTTCCACAAGAGATGCAGGGCAATCCGCGGATAAAATCGAGATGTACTTCGTTGTGAATGCGAGGGTGGCGCTGTCTCATACGCGAGCCCTCGTATTGCTGCTCTGCGTCCGCCATGCTTCAATCTTCGCGTCGGCGGCAGCCCGCAAGAACCTGTGGCCCTCGTCCTCCATCACCGCTTCGCGGATGGCCTCCAGGTGCTGCACATAGCGATCGTCGGAGTAAGCTTCCCGCTCCTGAAGGACGGCCGACATGGCGCCGTGCTCCTTCATCAGCTTGGCCTTCAGTACCTTCCGGTACTCCTCGACGTAGACACGATTGGCCTTGGCCTGGGCTGCATCCCTCGCGTTGTCGCGGAGATAGTCCAGCGCCTTGTCAATCTCTTCGTCGGTTATGAAAGAGCGGTTGGTCATGCTTCCCCCGAAGCGATAGGCCTAGAACGGAATCTGGTCGTCCATGTCGCCGCCGCGTCCAGTGGAGATCGTGTCGGGGCGCTTGATTTTCTCCTGCGCCCTTTCACTAATCGGACGCTGGTCGTGCTGGTCGGCATCTTCCTTGGGCTTCGGTACATAGAGCGAAATCCAGGCCTGCCCCTCTGCGTTCGGCATCGGAAGAGCATCGAGGACGATATTGAACCCGTCCTTGCCATCCTTCGCCGGGAAGGCGGCGCCGATCTTCGTGTAGCGGACCTTGCCGTCCTTATCCTTCCGCGAAATCACCGCGTCATATCTCATCGCCATTATTCTGCCGCCTCTGCTTTGCTGGCACCGATGCGGTCCAGCGTGTCTGAAAGATGCTTTCTCATTGCCACCGGCATCTGAGCGATGGTGCCGGCATTCCGCGTGCGCAGCTCTGCCGCTTCGTCCGCACTGGTGACGAAATGCTTCACGACCTGGTTCGCGAAGGAATATGCAACCCGGCCCGCGCGAAGCCCCCAGCCGCATGACGTGCAGAAATCGTCGTGGATCTGATCCAGCTTCTTTCGCTCGGCTTCCGGGATACGATAGGAGTTGCCGGCAGCCTCAAGGGCGACCCACGGCGACTTCATCTCGTAAAGGTAGCGGCCGACGCCCCAACGCACAGCGGCGCGCTTGAGAGCATCTGAAAGCATGCCCTTCTCGCCCTCAACGTCGGTCGCGCCGGCCCCGTCCGCCTTCCAGATCCAAGAACCGTCCGCCATCTTGACGCCGATGTTGCAGACGATCGATCCGTTGACGCCGGGAGTGTAATTGCACTGCCAGCCATCCGGGCCGCAGACGCCATCGAGGCGGTCCATCACGGCACGGGCGTCCATGTAGGCAAGGGCCATGCCCTTGGTCTTGTCCTTGGTGGTGCTGCCAATGCGCCAGTCGATCTCCTCGGAGGCGAAGGGCCGGCAGAGTTCGTCGAAAAGTTCTTGGGCGCTCTCAAAGTTAGCCATTGTTGCGAACCACCTTCAGGCCGACTGGTTTCTTGGTGTATTCGAGCGCGCCGATCAGCCGGCGGATCTGCTCGATGTCCTCGCCGTTAAAAACAGAAAGCATCAACTGCGCCCGCAAAAGGATCTGTGCGATCCCGCGCGCCTCACGCTGGACGAGCGGCTTCTGCTCGGGATCGAGCGCCAGCATTGAGACGTCGATCATTTCCTCCACGAGGCGGTGGATGCGCTCTCCGACGAGCTGCTGGGGAGTGCCGGGCTCGCAGTCCTCCATGGCAATGCGGACGGCTTCGAGCCTTTGGCGGTCCATATCGAGTTCTGAGAAAACACCCATCACAGCACCCATGTTGCGATTGAGAACACGCCAAGCCCGGCGATGAGGATGGCGCAGAAAAGATCGATGCGGTTCTCGGGGATCATGCTACTTCTCCGCGAGAGTTAGGCCGGCTTCTTCCATGGCGTTGAAGAACGTCTGATAGGCAACGCCGCCCTCGGGCCAGTGCAGAGCGTCAAACAACTTACTTGTTCTTGATTTAGGCTCTTCGAGTTCGAGGATCCCGAGGGCCGCTGCGCAATCGAGAAAGTCATTCATGAACTTCTCAGTGCACGAGCTTGCTGTGTGCTCCAACAGAGTGGCCTTGGCTTCATCTCTAGTCATCACGCAGCCTCGACACGAAAGCTGTTGGCGAACGCCTCGCCCTTACACATCGCAACCCAGTCGCGCTGCTTGCGGGAAAGCTCCACGTCGTCTTGCGCCCAACGCTCGATTACAATCGAGGCGATCTCGTCGGTTGCATCGCGACAGGTGCCGGCTTCGAGCGAGAAGGCGATGATCTTGGCGAGGCTGGTGTAGTTGGCCCCGACCTCTTCAATGACCGTGGCGCGGTCCATGAGATCGCCGAACACCCAAGGCTCACGCTTGCCGGCGAGCATCAGGAACTGCTCGGCAGACTTGAGCGGCGCGACGGCGGCGACCTCGCGAAGATTGCTGGGCGGCAGATGCTGGTTCATGGCGTTTCCCCGTGCTGATGGGAAACATCCTACAGGAAATTTCCTGTAACGCAACAGGAAATGTGCGACCCACAAAAATATTTTTGCAGGACGCTCAGATCAAAGAAAAAGCCCCGCTAGAACGGGGCGATTGTCAGGTGAAGTAGCTTCCAACGATCCGGTGAGGCCGGTCCTGCCATTCGGATTTCTTAAGGCTGAAATCCTTGGCGGGATTGTATTGGCGGACCTTCCAGGTTGTATCGGTCTCGCCTCGATATTCTTTGATTGCGGCGTGATCGGCGCCTTCAACGTGGCTGCGAAACAAACAAAGGTCAGCGACTCGGGGAGGGAGATGTGGATTGATAAGGGCGGTAGAGCCTGACTTCAAAACGGGGTCCATGCTGTCACCGATCACGATCATCCCATAGCCGTCCTCGACCCGTAGGAGTACGGATGGGCGAGCCACCCAATCAACCGGACGATCAGTAATTATCAACGCTCCGTCGCCGCCCTGCGCTATCCCGAACACTGGCAAATCCATGCTGGAGAACAGATCGGCGCTGGGAATGATCCTTTGCGCCCCCGACTCTTTTTGGGGCGATAATGAGGCGCGGTCAACTAAACTTTCGCGGGAACTCCCATGATGTTTCACGTAGGTGCGTTTTGGCAACGGCAGCGATGGGCCGCGCAAATTGTCCTCTTGCACCTTTAGTATCTCGGCCAGCAATATGCGCTCGCGCTCGTGCAGTTCTTTCGGAGAACCGCGCTTAAGGAATTGCTGCAAATAAGTTTCATTTCTGCCGAGCTGCTTTGAGACGCCGGCCATATCAAGACCAAGCTCCTGTAGCCGCTCCAGAATCAATTTTCGAACCACATCCATGCCTCCTTTGTAGGACTTTACCTGTCTGGGACGGAAATGGGAATTTTCCGGTTGCGTTGACAGGAAGTTTCCTGTATCTTCCTGTTCATGGTCATTCATCCTACTGTCCAGTCACTGCTTAATGAGATCGAGGCTTTCCGCGCTCGGACGGATATGAGCGTCACTGCGTTCGGAACTCTCGCCGTCAATGACTCGCGATTTATCCCGGACCTGGCCCACAGGGGGAGGACTCCGAGCTTGGCGACGATCGACCGGGTTCGCGCCTTCATGCGCAAGCGGCAAGGCGCTGCGGCATGATGAATACAAGAGATGTTTTCACCGTCTATTTCATCAAGCCAGTTGGGATGGATGGTCCGATCAAGATCGGGATCACAGAAAAAGTGCCTGAGAGGCGCCTCAAGGAGTGCGGTTCTTGGTCGCCTTTCCCTCTCGAAATTATCGGGTCCGCGCCGGGAAGATGGGAAGACGAGCAATTTCTCCACGCTTGTTTGGCTGAGCACCACTCACATGGCGAATGGTTTCGCGCTGCGCCGATGGTGTTGGCTGCGATGAACACCGTTATCGCGGAACAGGGGTTTGTGAAGGTCAGATCGCACCTCACCCCTACGGCCAATATCAGGTCAAAAAACAATCGCTCAGGTCGAATTTTCAACCGGAGTTATGCGGCATGACCATTCACTGGCATTTCGAAAAAAGCAGCCCGCAGACTGTCCGGACGGGGGAATCCTTAAACCAGTCTGCGGGCTCTCACATGCGCGACGCAATACAGACGCGCAATTCCAATTCTCAGAACCTCCCGAGGGCATGTTCGCCCTCCGACTTGCCGGGGCTATCTCCGGTCTTTTCTTCCGATGGAGTAGCTCTCCTCAAACGCGGCTATGTCGCGCAGGCGCTGCTTGATGTAGCGGCGCTCGTCTTCAGCCTTCTCTTCATCTGTGCGCTGACGGGTAGCGTCCCGCTTGCGATCGCCTTGATGCTTATCGCTGCCTTCTAGGAATCTAACTACGTTCCGGACTGCAATCCCGAGCGTAATGAAACTGAGTTCTTCGTTATCGTTGAGTACCTTCATGACCAGCGCAATAAACCATGAAGGATTGTTCCAGTGTCCCCAAAGAATGGTCGGAAATCGCCAATGAGTATCGCAGCAACGACGCCGCGGAATGCGGCACAGTTCCTGGTCGAGCGCGCAGAGCGCCAGAGCGGGTCGCGAATGGTGGCTTACGAAATGGTCGCTCAGACCGTTGGAACGTCGGCTGATTGGCTGCGCAAATTCGTCAACGGAACCGGCGCCAAAGAGCCGGGCTGGACGGTCGGGTGGAACCTGATCGAACACTGCAACAGGGTTCTTTGTACGCGCGTCGAACGAGAGATCGATAAGGAGCGTTCTAAAGCTGCAACGCTCAAGAGGGAAATCGATGCGGTTAATTCACCTGTTGGCCGAGTGGTGGCGAGTGCGCAGGGGGCGCAGGCGTCTTCAACGTCGGCTGTGGCTGGCCCGAGTTTGGGCAAAGATCCATAGGCGCTGACTAGCCCGCCAGCATCTTCGAACGCGGGCACAACAGAGGGGTAGGGGGACATGACTAATCAGATCAATTCGCCTTGGACGGATGAACTCCGTTCAGAGGTGAAGGAGTTATGGCGCACACACAGCGCCGCCAGCATTGCGATTGCGCTCCAACAGCGGGGCCATCCCTTCACTCGCAGCTCCATCATCGGCCTCGTCCATCGTGCAGGCTTGACGCTAGAGCACAAGTCGGCAGATCGCCAGCGCAGGGCCTCTCCACCGAAGCGCGAACGGAAGATGAAGCCTGTCTTGCGCCTGATTAGCGGCGCCGGCCGCCCGGTCTTCAAGACAATCATGATCCCGGACCTGGACGTGGCTTGTGCGGACGTTGAGCCCCGCAACGTCTCGCTGGCGGATCTCGGCAAGAATGAATGTCGCTACCCGTATGGCGACGGTCCGTTCACGTTCTGCGGTCATCCTGCGGAAGGCAGCTACTGCGCCGGCCACAAAGCGCTCTGCTACGTCGAACCTCAGAAGCGTTGGAGGACGGCGGCATGAGCACGTTCGTTCTACCGCTTCCACCTTCGGTCAATGGTCTGTTTGCCAACAGTCGTAACGGCGGCAGGTTCCGAACCCAGCGGTACGATAGCTGGATTCACGAAGCCGGCGCCGAGATCATGCGCCAGCGGCCGGCAAAGTATGTCGGGCCCGTGATCCTCTCCTACGAGGTCCAGGAGCCCGCTGGTAAGCGCAAGTTCGATCTGGGCAATCGAGAGAAGGCCCTGACAGATTTACTCGTCAGCCACGGCATCATCCAGGCTGACGACAATACGATCGTTCGTGAGATCAAGCTGAAGTGGGCGTCCGATGTTCAGGGCGTCCGAGTAAATGTTGCGTCAATCACCGCGTTCCCCACACAGAAGGATAACGCGGAGGCCGCCTAGTGTCAGATAACTGGCAAAAACTTGGTGACGTTGTTGCCCGAGTACCCCATCTCGCCCCCGTCGTCCTGACCGTAGAGTTCGATGGACCGCTCGCCGTGGCGCTGTATGCCGAGGCGATGAAGGGTGGCAACCTGCCCCAGACAATCGTCCGCGAGGCCGTTCGCGCATACCTTGGGGACGCCGCATGATCCTGACCCCCAAGAACTGGAAAGACTTTCAACACTACAAGGACCGGGCGCCGGCATGGATCAAGCTCCATCGCAGCATCCTAGATAACTTCGAATTCTTCTGCTTGCCGATTGCTAGCAGAGCGCTAGCACCGTGCCTCTGGCTGCTTGCAAGCGAATACGAGGACGGAAAAATCAGTGCCTCACTTGACGAATTGGCCTTCCGCCTCCGCATGACACGCGGAGAGCTGGCCGACGCGCTAAGCCCTTTAATTGAAAAGGGATTCTTTGATGCTAGCGAACCGCTAGCAGAGCGCAAGCAGGATGCTATCCCAGAGAAAGAGAGAGAGATAGAGGAAGAGATAGATACAGTAGCTAAAGCTACTGGCGCTTCCGCGCCTCGAATTGCTTCGCCGGCAAGTTTGGCCGTCACCGAATCCGACATCTATCGCCTGGGCCGGGATGTGCTTGGCAAGAATTGCGGTGGGGTGATCACCTCACTGCGCAAGCATTGCCGGCAAGACTTGCGAGAGGTCCGTGACCTGATCGAGCAGGCGCGCGAGAAAGCCTACCCGATGGAGTGGGTGCAGGGTGTGTTGCGCGGGACAGAAACCGCAAAGGTGCCGCTCCACCAGATCTTCCCCGAGGACGTTTACAGGAACGTCCTATGAGCGACATCACGGAAGTTAGCCGGCTGTTGTCGTCACGGGCTCAATCCGTGGCGGAATATCTCCTGCCGCGCGGCAAGAAGGATGGAGCCGAGTGGCGTGTCGGTTCGGTCGATGGCGAACCGGGCCAGAGCCTCGGAGTTCACCTGTCGGGCCACAAGGCCGGAGTATGGGCTGAGTTCAACAGCGGCGAGGCTGGAGACCTGTTGGACCTCTGGCAGCAGGCAAGGCGGGTATCTCTTTCGCAAGCTCTCAGCGAGGCCCGTGAGTGGCTTGGAATCGTTCGTCCCGAACCGTACCGCGAGCCCAAGAAGGAATACGCCAGGCCGCCTAAGCCGAATTGCTCGGCGCCAACCAGCAAGGTCCGCGATTACCTGATCGAGGTGCGCAACATCCCGGCCGAGGTGATTGCCAAGTTCAAGATCGGGGAAGCTGGCGATGACATCATTTTCCCGTTCTTGTTGCCAGACGGAACGCTGGCTATGGCGAAGTCGCGCAAGGCTGCGGACGGCGAGAAGCCGAAGCCCACCGCCGCGAACTGCGAGCCGGTCCTGTTCGGTTGGCAGGCAATGCCTGAGATGGCCCGCGAGGTCGTGATTACCGAGGGCGAGATAGACGCGCTGTCATGGTCGGCTTACGGCATAGCCGCGCTGTCTGTCCCCTATGGCGGCGGCGGCGGCGCGAAGCAGCGCTGGATTGAAAGCGAATTCGAGCGGATGGACCGCTTCGAGAAGATCTACATCGCCACCGACATGGACAAGGAGGGTGAGGCTGCGGCTGTGGAGATCGCCAGCCGATTGGGCCGGCATCGCTGCATGCGGGTCAAGATGCCCTTCAAGGACGCCAACGAATGCCTGGTCAACGGCTTGCCAGTCAAGGATATGCTGGAGCTGCTGGCGAACGCCGCGCATCTAGACCCGGAGGGATTGCGCCGGGCGTCTGATTTCACCGACAAGGTGATGGAACTGTTCTGGCCGTCTCACGATGGGCAGGTCGGGTATCGGACCCCGTACAAGAAGCTCGGGGACAAACTGCTATTCCGGCCGGCTGAACTGACGCTATGGACCGGCATTAGCGGGGACGGCAAGAGCCAGATCCTTTCGGACTGCATGGTCGATTGGATCGGCCAGGGTAGCCGCGTCTGCCTGTCCAGCCTCGAAATGCACCCGGCGCAGTCGCTCAAGCGTATGTGCAAGCAGACTGTTGGCGTCGATCGGCCGACCGAGAAAGCAATTCGTGGCGCGCTGACGTGGCTCGACCAAGGTCTGTTGTTGTACGAAAAGGTCGGCAAATCAGGGGTGAAGGGGCTCCTGGAAATCTTCAGCTTCGCTCGCGCTAAATACGGCTGTGACCAGTTCGTTATCGACAGCCTGATGAGGCTCGGCGTCGATCAGGACGACTATACGGCGCAGGAAAAGGCGCTGTTCGAGCTGGTCGATTGGACGCTGGCAAACAGCGTTCATGTCCACCTCGTCGCGCATTCCCGCAAAGGCGACAAGGACCGGGGTGTCCCGGAGACCGGCGACATCAAGGGCGCAATGGAGATCGGCGCGAACGCTTTCAACATCATCGGCGTGTGGCGCAATCGCAAGCAGGAAGATCAGGTTAAGGCCGCTGCTTCCGAGGAGGAGAGGGCGACACTTAACGAAAAACCGGGCGTGATCCTCAACGTTGCCAAGCAGCGCAATGGGGATTTCGAGGGGAAAATCGGGCTTTGGTTTAACCAGGAAAGCTATCAGTACCAGTCGTCGCATGACCGCAGCGACTGGAATCGGCGCTATCTGCCAAGAGGGGAAGCCGCATGAAACACTACGAGGGCTCGCAATGGATTGTCACAGATGACGGGATCGAACGCCGCAATGGCAACTACTTCATCCGCGCCGAGGATCTGGGAAACGATCTCGGGCCGGGCGGCTGGGTCGGTCATATGGCGGCGAAAGACTGGGTAGACGTTGAGGATTTCAAGCGTGCGTTCGAGGTAGCGAAGCGTATTGATCTAGTTTCAGAGTAGCACGGCGGCTGGCGCCGATTTGCCAATTGTGTGTCACTTTTCTTTTAGAGGGGCTGGAAAAATATGAGCGCAACGAGACTTTGGCTTCGCATATCCGAAAGCGACCAACGAAGGCTTGACGTTATCGCGGATGCGATGGGCGGGATTTCCAGGTCGGGGACAATCCGATTTCTAATCAGGCAATGGGGGGAGGGGAAAAACATGAGCCAAAGTGACACACAAGTGGCAAATACACCCCCGCGAGTGTGATATTCTATAAGAGGATCAATAGAGGGGGAAGATTTCTTGAACATCAGGATCAGCGCTACCCGCGATATCCCAGACGCGCGTGTGTTTGTAGCGTTTGATCAGCCCCACCGCCGTGGCACGATTGACCCTCTCGACCCCAAGCACGAAAGCCCGCTTGGCCGGCTGCGTCTGAGTGGCAGGATTACCGAGCGGGAGTTCAGCGCCGGGGGGCAATGGCGGAATATCTATTTCGGTTGGCTGCGCTCGATTGGTGCGCCGAATCCCAATCCAGCCGCCATCGATTACGGGGCTGTTCGCGATTTCGACTCTGACTCGCAAGAGGTCATGAGCGACGAGGACAGCGACGAGCGGGATCAGGCTATCGCCCAGGCATTTCGCGCCGGTGAGCAGGTTCTGAAGAAGCTTGGCCCGCGCGTATTCCATGCGGTCGGGGCGATTGCTGTTTACGAAGAGACTGAAGAACTCGGCGACTTCCAGTTCACGGCGCGCGCTGCCAAAATTGGGCTGGCGGCGCTTGCTGAACATTTCGGTTGCTGAGGTTGCTGCGTAGGCCAACGCAGGGCGGCTGGCGTCATAGCGTCCCCCTGACTGCAATGACTGACGCGCGAGCCGCACTAATTCATAAACGAACCACGAAGCCCCAAATGGTGCATCAATGACCAAGAAGCAGCGCAAGAAGCTTGTTCGCATGATCGTCAAGGGCGAGGCGATGATCGCCGACATTGACGGCAAGCTGGTGCCGGTGAGTTTGATTTAGGGTTTGGTTTCACCGAACCACCGAGCCCGCGTAGACAGTTTAACGGTCATCAGAGGGCAGGGTGTGACGCGATGAGCGGCTACAGTTGCGCATGGGGCCAATCACCTTTGAACTGCAACATCTGCGGATCGCGGGTGCAGGGCGATAGTTGCGAGCGTCATCAGCGCGAGCCAGGGTTCATCGCACTGCGAGACAAATATGTTGGCGTTTTCGTTATTCGCTCTCCAAGGGAGCGGGTTGTTGTGAATATAGGGGATTGAGAAATGAACGACATTGACCTTCGGCTCGAATGTCTTCGACAGGCAGTGAGTTTGCATATCTCGGGAGATCACCGGCCGGTCGTTGATATTGCCGCTGAGCTTTATGGCTTTGTTACACGCGCCGCATAGACGTTCATAGATAACCGAACAGGTCCAGCTTCCTCGGAACTGGTCATTGTCCCATGAACTTCGGCATCCCTTCAGCCTTCGCCTACGCAGATACGATCTGGACTGTTGGGATGTTAGTTGTTGCTTTTGCCGGCGGTTGGATATGCGGAGGTTGCCGTGAGCGGTGAAGTTGTCAACATCCGTGACTTCAAAAGGCGTGAGGAGCGCGAAGCGGCCGACGTGAGGCTGGCAAAGCAGGTGGAAGACACCAGCCCCTGCGAGATGCCGCCGGTTCAGCCGAGCTACAGCGCTCGCGAGCAAGATCCTGCGTGATTACGACCTGCATTGGTTCGCGGCGCGGCTCTCGATAGCCGTAGAGGATGTGCGAAGGCTTGGCCCGATGTCGTACCGAGATCTCCGGGAGGCCTTTCGGGATATCCCCGGCGTCGAAACGCTTCAGGTGAGCAGGGCTGAAAACGGCAACCAGATCATTACGATCGAGAATAGGTCGGTCGAAGTTGGGCCGATGGCAAGCAACGACGAAATCAGGTTCGCTCTGCTAAATCCTTGGATACGGACGGAAAACACCCGCATGAGCATCACTGGTTACGAGCCTGGAACGATTCAGGCCAAGTTGGCAGACATCAAGCAGAAAGCTGCTGATCGTCGGGCCGCTTCCATGGCTAAGCTTGATGCTGCGTTGGCCAAGACAGCGACTGTTGACGACCAACTTGAGGCTGAGGCTTCCAGGATCGAGAAGGAAGCCGATGCCGCATTGCATGAATTCGCAGCGTTTACCAATGGCTCGCCTTATGGCGATGAGACGGGCGGCTAGTGCAGTCGTGCAGCCACTGGGGCCTATTTCCACTCAATCCCAAGCCGATGTCAGTAGCGTATTACGAAGCGCTGAGGAGTGGGTTGGACTGGGCGAGCAACTTCGGAGCCGTGCCCATCCCGGTTGGCCGTACATCGGCACAGGGCATGCTTGGCGCGGGTTTATTGAGAACCGATATCAGAAGCTGAACTTTGGACCGGAATTGACGTGAGCAATGGCTGCCCCTAAGGGAAACCGTTTTTGGGAGGCTAGATCCTCTCACGGACGGAGGCCCATCTTCGAATCGGCTGACGCTCTGCTGGAGGCCTGCTTAGAGTATTTCGAGTGGGTCGAGCAAAATCCGCTCTGGGAAGACAAGATCATCTCGTTTCAGGGCGCCGCAACTCACGTTGATGTTGCCAAGATGCGCGCAATGACGATCTCTGGGCTTTGCATCTTCTTGGATGTGGCTCGGAGAACCTGGGACGATTACCGGGCTCGTGAAGATTTTCTGCCAGTCTGCAACCATGTTGAGCAGATCATCCGCGACCAGAAGTTCACGGGTGCTGCTGCCGACCTCCTGAACGCGAACATCATCGCGCGGGATCTTGGGCTGGCTGACAAGACTGAGCTGACCGGACGCGAGGGCGGCCCGATTGAGACACGCGAGCTAAGCGAGACCGAAGCTGCGAGGCGGATAGCCTTCACGCTGGCTAAGGCGACGCAGGGTTAGTCAGAAAACACCATAGAATTTCGAGCCGCCTCCGGGCGGTTTTGTCGTTTGGAGACTTGAATGGCTACCTGTCAAATCTGGGAATACTACGCCTCCGGCAACAACCGGAACCAGGTGGCGAAGCTTCCCGGCAAAGCCCCCCAGAACGTCACGATCAGCTCGACGCATGCGGAATCGTCTGCACTCGACAACGCGACGATCGGCACTCGTTTGAAGACCGACACTACCTGTTGGTTCAAGCTCTATAAGTCAGGCGCCGCAAGCCCGTTGGGCGACGTTGCGACTGCCTCGAACGGAATCTGGCTCATGGCGAATGAGACCGAATATTTCGATGTGCCGCTCGCGGCCGGCGTCTCGATCTCGATCATCACCGCGTAAGCAACAAGCAACAGCAAAGGACTAACACATGGGCGACATTCTCAAATCAATTCTCGGTCGCAGGCTCGGCCTGGACAAGGACGATAACCTGGTCGTCAAAGGCTCGGTCATCACTGGCGGTAGCTCTACCCCGCTCGCGGCCGGATCCACCCGCACCCTGACGGCAGACGATAGCGGCAAGCTGATCGCGCTCGATACCCTGGCCGGCTCGACTGTGACGCTCCCTGCGGCTGTTGGCAGCGGCGCCAAGTATCGCTTCTACGTGTCGGTTCTTGCCACCTCGAACAGCCACATCGTCAAGGTCGCGAACTCGTCGGACACCATGATCGGCGGCGTTGTGATCGCTGACACGGACACGGCCGGCGCGGCGTCCTCGTTCTTCGCGGCATCGACCAGCGACACGATCACGCTCAATCGCTCCACCACGGGCTCGGTCTCGCTCGGTGAGTACATCGAGGTTGAGGACATCGCCTCCACCAAGTGGCTGGTCTCTGCCGTGATCTCGGGCACGGGCACTGTCGCGACGCCGTTCTCCGCAACGGTCTAACGTTTGAGTCTCCTTGACGAGCTGCTAGGCAAACTAGGCTCGCTCCCGGAGGCTGACAAGAAAGCCGTGATCGCCGACGCAATGGCGGTCACGGGGCACATGAAGTGGATTCCCAACTCGGGGCCACAAACCGACGCCTACTTCTGCAAGGCTGACGTTCTGCTCTACGGCGGGCAGGGCGGTGGCGGCAAGTCGGATCTCGGTCTAGGTCTGGCCTTCACGGCTCACAAGCGTTCGCTGATCATGCGGCGCAAGTACGCCAACCTGAGCGCGCTGACTGAACGCGCTATCGCTATCAACGGCTCGAGGAACGGCTTCAACGGCTCGCCGCCTCCTCTGCTCAGGGTTGACGACAAGTACATCCAGTTCGCCGGCAATCAACATGCCGGGGATGAGGAGGATTGGCAGGGCCACGCCTTCGACTTCAAATACTTCGACGAGGCGACGCAGTTCCTTCAAAGCCAGATCAGGTTTCACCTGGGCTGGTTGCGATCGACGGAAGAGGGCCAAAGGGTTCGAGCGGTGCTCGGCACCAACCCGCCCATTAACGCGGACGGTGACTGGATTATCGGGATGTTCCGGCCATGGCTGGACGTCACCCATCCCAAGCCGGCCAAGCACGGCGAGTTGAGGTGGTTCGTTACGGCGCCTGACGGCTCCGATCTGGAGCTTGACGGGCCTGAGCCGATAGAGCTCGAAGGCAAGAAGCTTTCTCCGATGTCCCGGACGTTCATTCCGGCGGCGTTGAAGGACAACCCGTTTCTGATCAATACGAACTATCAGGCCAACCTCGACGGCCTGCCTGAGCCGCTACGCTCCGCGGTTCGCGACGGTAACTTCATGGCGGCTCGGCAGGACGCCGACTTCCAGGTGCTGCCGACGCAATGGCTGATCGAGGCGCAGGGACGTTGGAAGGCTGACGGCTACAAAGCCTTCAACATGACTGCGATGGCCTTTGACCCCGCTGGCGGCGGCGCTGATAGCGCTGAGCTGGCAAGGCGGCATGGCGGCTGGTACGCCGAAATGATCTCTGAGAAGGGCTCGGAGACGGCGGACGGGTCCAAGGCTGCGGGCGTCATCATCTCGCATCGGCGGGATAGCGCTCCGGTCGTGGTCGATGTCGGCGGCGGTTACGGCGGCGCGGTTACGCTGCGCCTGAAGGACAATGGCATCCCCCACGTTGGGTTTAACGGGGCGGGCGCTGCGACAGGACATACGATCGACGGACAACTGAAGTTCGCCAACAAACGGGCCGAGGCCTGGTGGCGGTTTCGGGAGGCTTTGAACCCGGATCAACAGGGCGGCTCTGTGATTGCGCTGCCGCCTGATCCTGAGTTGAGGTCCGATCTCGCTGCGCCAACCTATGAGGTCTCGGCGCGCGGACTGTTGATCGAGAATAAGGACGATTTGCGCAAGCGGCTTGGCCGCTCTCCCGGCAAGGGTGACGCGTGTGTGATGGCCTTATCTGCCGGAGACGCCGCGGTTAAGCGCGAGCTGAACAAGTCGTCACTGCAAACAACCGCGAACCGCGGATATGAAAACATGAAGAAGCGAAGGTAATATGACCAGCATTTTCGGTTCTCCGCAGGCGGCACCCGCAGCAGCGCCGGTAGCCCCCAAGCCGCCGGCCACGATGCCGGACACCACGTCTCCGGCCGTGCTCGAAGCAAGGCGCAAGGCGCAGTTGGATATCATGGGCAGGGCTGGCCGGCAGTCCACCATTCTCACGGCGCCGAAGGACCGCGTGTCCGACTCCTATTCGGCGACCACGCTGGGCGCTGGTAACACCTAAGTGTCCAAATCTCGCGTCCGGGAGTTAGCCCTTCAAGGGGACCGCCTGTTCTCCAAGCGACAGCCATTGCTGACGTTGTGGCAGACCATGGCGGAAAACTTCTATCCGATCCGGGCCGACTTCATTACGCAGCGCTCGCTTGGGGATGAGTTCGCCTCGAATCTGATGACGGGCCGGCCTGTGCTGGCTCACCGCGATCTCGGCAACTCGCTGTCCTCGATGCTGCGCCCCCGCGGCACGGCATGGTTCCACGCCAGAACGGGCGATGAGGAAATCAACAAGGACGCGACCGCCAAGCAATGGCTCGACGCCAAGTCCGACGTGATGCGTCGTGCGATGTACGACCAGCACTCGGGGTTCATCCGGGCAACCAAGCAGGGCGATAACGACTTCGTTGCGTTCGGCCAGACCGTGATCTCGGTCGATCCGAACAGGTATCTCGACGGCATTCTCTATCGCAACTGGCATCTCAAGGACGTTGCCTGGTGCGAGAACTCAGAGCTTACGATCGATACCATTCACCGGAACTGGCAGCTCGAAGCGCGCTCGCTGATGCGGCTGTTCCCGGATAAGGTTGCAGGCGATGTCAAGAAGCTTGCAAGGAACGAGCCCTACCGCGAAATCAAGTGCCGTCACATCATCATTCCCGAGGATGAATACGATCTCTCGGTAGAGAAGAAGGGCCGCAGGAATCGCCTCCCGTTCACGTCGATCTATATCGACGTTGAGCACGATACGATCCTGGAAGAGGTGCCGGTCAAGCGATCGAACTACGTCATCCCGCGCTGGGTGACGGTTGCCGGGTCTCAATACGCCTATTCGCCCTCGACGGTCGTTTCTCTTCCCGATGCTCGGCTGCTTCAGCAAATGACGCTGACGATGCTGGAGGCCGGCCAGAAGGCGGTTGACCCGCCGCTGAAGGCGACCGCAGAAGCCATCCAGGGCGGCGTCAATACGTTTGCCGGCGGCATCACATGGGTGGATGCGGCCTATGACGAGAAGATGGGGCCGGCGCTTGAGCGGCTGATGGATCGACCCGGCGAACTGAACTGGGGCGAGTCGCTTCAGGAGCGCATCGAGAAGATGATCACTGAGGCGTTCTTCCTCAACGTGATCAACCTGCCGGAAGCGCAGGGCGGCGACAAGATGACCGCCTATGAGACGCAGGAGCGGGTCAAGGAATACATCCGCCGGGCTCTGCCGCTGTTTGAGCCGATGGAAGTCGAATACAACGGCGGGCTGTGCGAGGAGACGTGGAACGTTGCCATGGATCTCGGCATCTTCGGCTCGTTCGAGGATATGCCGGAGGTCCTGAAGGGCCATGAGATCAACTGGCAGTTTGCCAGCCCGTTGCAGGAAGCCAACGAGCGCGTGAAGGTGAATGCGTTCCAGGAGGCCGGCCAATTGCTGGCTCAGGCTGCGCAGCTTGATCCTGGCGTTCGGTTTGACGTGGATATCGATACGGCCTTCCGTGACGCGCTTGGCGCTGTGGTGCCGGCGACATGGGTTGTGCCGAAGGAAATCTCGGACTCCCGCAAGGCGCAGGAGCAGCAGATCCAGCGGGCGCAGCAGGCAGCGCAGGCAATGGCTGGCGCGGCTGACGTGGCGTCGAAGGTTGGCGGGGCTGTCCAGACCATGGGCGACGCGGCGCAGTCTGTGCAGGCGGCGCAGGGTGCTCAGGCTCAGGGGGCGGCGGCTTGAAGAAGCTTATCCCCATCCAGCCATGGCATCCCGCGGCATACGATGAGGCCGACGTTTACGCAATCAAGGCTCTCGTAGCCGGCAAGGCCAACGAGGGGCAGCAGCAGCGTGCAATCGGTTGGATCATCAACACGCTCTGCGGGACATACGATCTATCGTTTCGGCCTGATAGCGACCGCGACACGGTGTTTGCAGAGGGCAAGCGCCACGTCGGGATGCAGATCATCAAGCTGACGAAACTGGTTATCAAACAACAGTAGGGAGCCTTTATGGCCGACGACCAAGGTGCCGATACCGGCGCTGATGACACTAAGCTTGCCGATAAGGGCGCGGATACTGGCGCCGACAAGGGCGCCGGAACCATTCTCGACGCTGCCGACAAGGGCGGCGACGACAAGGGCTCTGATGCTGGTGCGGCCGATAAGGATGCCGGCAAAGCCGAGCCCGACTGGCGCTCACGTATGGCCGGCGGTGATGACGCCTTCCTGAAGCGTCTCGCGCGCTTCCCGGACGAGGCTACCTTCGCCAAGTCGTTCCGTTCGCTCGAACAGAAGATGTCCTCGGGAGAGTACAAGAAGCCGCTGGCCGAGAATGCCACGCCCGAAGAGAAGGCGACTTGGCGCAAGGAAAACGGACTGCCCGAGAAGGCGGATGAGTATGTTGCCAAGCTGGCGCTGCCGAACGGGATGGTGATCGGCGAGGCTGAGAAGCCTGTTGTGGCTGAGCTTGCCGCGGTCGCTCATGAAAGCAACCTCGACCCGAAGGCCTTCAACGGTCTAGTCGCGAAGTATTACGAGATCCAGGATCAGGCGCGGCAGAAGCAGGAAGACGCGGACGTTGCATTCAAGCTGGAGTCCGAAGACGCCCTGCGCAAGGATTGGCAAGGACCGGACTTCCGCCGCAACCTGACCGCGGTCAACAACCTGATCTCGACGTGGCCGGAAGGTCTCGCCTCAACCGTTCTCGCCGGCCGTGGCCCTGATGGCCGCAAGCTGGGCGACAACCCGGCATTCATCCGGCAGCTTGCCGTGCTCGCGACCGAACTCAACCCGGCGGCGACGCTGGTCCCGGCAGGTACGACCGATCCGGGCAAGAACGTGCAGGCGCGGCTTGAAGAGATCAGGACGCTGCGCCGCAATGACCCGAATGCTTACGAGCAGAACAAGGCCATGCAAGCCGAAGAGCTTGAGCTTATCGACGCCGATCTGAAGATGCAGAAGCGCGGTAAGGCCGCCTAACCAATTCGAGCCCGCGTCGGCTCCAGGACAACCCGCAAGGCCCCTGATTTAGACGCACACACGCCAACGAATAGCCCCGACACAACCGACCTCGGCGCCGCAAGGCCAACCCGAGCGCGGAACGCTGCCGGACAACCTGGACAGAGGCAACTCCCGAAACGAAAGGATTATGAAAGGGACATCCCATGTCCATTGAAGCTGCACAGGTCCAGTACCGGCAGGCATTCGTCGATCAGTTCGAAGGCAAGGTCTCCGTCCTTCGCGCTGCCACCACCAAAGAAACCGTCATGAAGGGCAACCAGGCCACGTTCCTTGTGGCCGGCTCTGGCACCGATACCGCGGTCACTCGCGGCACCAACGGCCAGATCCCCTATGGCAACCCGACCAACACGCAGGTCACTGCGACGCTGGTTGAGAAGCACGCTCCCTATGAGCTGACCGGCTTCAACATCTTCGCCTCGCAGGGCGACCAGAAGGCCATCATGCGTCAGGCCTCGATGAACGTGATCAATCGCGACATCGATCTGACCGTCCTGGCTGAACTCGCCAATGCGACCATCGATACCGGCGCCTATGCGACGGCCTCGGTTGCGATGGTGGAGAAGGCCAAGGGCTACCTCGGAAACAACGATATCCCCGTTGAGGAAGAGGACAACATGTTCGCGATCGTGAGTTCGGGGTTCCTGGCGTATCTGCGCCAGACCACGGAGTTTTCGAGCTCGGACTACGTTGACGTGAAGCCGCTGGTTGGTCCGACCCGCAGGATGCTGCGTTGGTCCGGCGTCAACTGGATGCAGTCCGCCCGCGTGACCGGCGTCGGTACCGCGACTGAGCTTTGCTACATGTGGCACCGCTCGGCGATCGGCTACTCGGTCAACGTCGGCGAGGACTCGATCCACATCGGCTACGACGAGAAGCAGGACATCTCCTGGTCTCGTGCGTCCATCTTCCACGGCGCCAAGATCTTGCAGAACACTGGCATCGTCCAGTTGAAGCACGACGGCTCCGCGTTCGGCCTGAGCTAAGGAGAACTGAACAATGGCTTACGTTCCTGACAACCTGGCGCTGGCCTCCAACCCTGTTGGTGGTGGCGCCTATCCGCGCGTGTTCACCTACTACAATTCGGCGGCGGATGCCGACGCTACCATTGTGGGTGCCAGCTACTTCTCGGATGGCGCCTCCAAGGGCATGCGTAAGGGCGATCTCGTCGATTGCGTGAACGTCGGTACGCCGCTTTACAAGCGCTACCAGGTTCTGAGCACCAGCGGCGCCGCGGCGACCGTGCAGGCTCCGACCGCGATTACCTAACTCCTCCGGGCGGGCGGCTTCGGCTGCCCGCCTCTTTCTCTTACCAAGGTGGTCTATGAGCGATCCAAAACGCCGCATGTCAGCCCGCAGTTTCGGCCTCACGTCCTTCAAGTTCAATCGCTGGTCGGCTGAGCTTTCCGAGGAGCAGTCCCTTGAGGACGCGCTGAAGCCTGAGTTCTGGGTTGACCTCGCCAGTCAGGTTATGGGCCATGATCCGGCCAACTCGAAGGGGCGCGGCGACATCATCGAAGTGCGCAAGCTCGATACCGGCCTCTACGCTGAACTGATCGTGACAGAGGTCAACAAGGGCTTCCTGAAGGTTCGGTTGCAGCACAAGGACCAGCCGGCCATTGCTGAGGTCTCCGAAGGTTCGCCGCTGACCACCAAGTGGAACGTCGGCAAGCGCATGCATGACGTGATCCGCAAGGCTGACGGTCAGGTGCTCGCTGCCGGCTTCCAGTCCAAGGACAAGGCAATCGAGTGGATTGACGATCACTTGCGGAAGATGGCGGCCTGATAGATGGCGGCGAAACTCGCGCTTTATAATTCGGCTCTCCTTGTATTAGGTGAGCGCAAATTGGCTTCGTTGGCTGAAGCCCGCGAGCCGCGCCGTGCGCTTGATGACGCCTATGATGACGCTGTTGCCTATTGTCTCGAAGCCGGCTTCTGGAATTTCTCGATGCGGGCGATCCAGGCTGACAGCTCGGCCAGCGTCACGCCGACGTTTGGCTATACCTATGCCTTCACCAAGCCGTCCGATTTCGTGCGTCTGTATTCTTATGGGTCAACAGAGACGTTCGATCCGCCTTTGCTGACGGTCGTTGACGAGCCGAACTATTGGTATGCGAACGTCGATCCGATCTATGTCAAGTACGTCTCGAACGATACGGCCTATGGCATGGATCTGTCGCTGTGGTCGGAGTCGTTCTCCGAGTACGTGTCATTGCGGCTTGCGGTCAAAACATGCAAGCGGATTACGGGCGCGTTCCCCAACGATGACCTGAAGAAGGACGAAAAGCGGGCGCTCGCCATCGCGCGTTCCAAGGACGCAATGGACGAGCCGGTCGGCTTTCCTCCGCGCGGGACATGGGCAACTTCCCGTCTTGGCGGGCGTGACCGAAACACGGGCAATACCCGCTAAATGGGCAAGCAGAATGCGCCACTTCTCGCGTTCAACCGTGGCGAGGTTTCCCGTTACGCTTTAGGCCGCGTCGATGTGGAGCGGATGCGGCTGTCTGCCGAGGAGCAGATCAATTGGGCGCCGTGGGTTCTCGGCCCCATGATGTTGCGCCCTGGTTTGCAGCACGTCGGCGGCATCAATGACGATCTGACAAGCCGGCTGGTCCCGTTCATCTTCTCGAATACGGACCTCGCGCTGATTGAACTGACGGACTCGGTCATGCGGGTCTGGACCGTTGCGTCCGACGTGGAAACGCTGGTCACGCGGGCATCGGTCAGCACGGCTGTTATCAACGGGGATTTCTCCAGTAGCGTAAGCTGGACGCTCAGCACGTCGGGCGCTGGGTCATCCGCGACGATATCGGGCGGCAAGCTCGATGTGTCGATGCCGACCAGTGGCGGCACGGCGCAGGCCAAGCAAACGGTTGCTGTCGCAGGCGCTGACCAGAACGTCAGGCAGGCGTTCCGCATTGTGGTCGATACCGGCCCGGTCCTGTTCAAGGCCGGCTCTACATCTGGCGGCGCTGACTATATCGCCCAGACGACGCTTGAGACCGGCACACATTCGCTGTCGTTCGTTCCGATCGGGGCTTCTGTCTTTATCCAGCTTGAGACGACTTCCGCACAAATCAAGACAGTCGATTCGATCACGATCGAGGCCGCTGGTGCGATGGAAATCCCGACGAGTTGGGATGCGGACGATCTGCCCTACATCAGGTTCACGCAGTCTGGCGATATCATTTATGTTGGCTGCAAAGGCCAGCAACAGCGTCAGATCGAGCGCCGCGGCGTTTATTCGTGGTCGGTCGTCCTGTACAAGTCGAATGACGGGCCGTTCCAGAACGGCAATTCAACTGACATAACGCTCTCTCCTGGTTCGCTCTCGGGCAACACGACGGTTACGGCCAGCCGAGCTTACTTCCAGTCGAGCCACGTTGGCTGCCTCTTCCGGTTGTTCTCGACGGGGCAGTCCACAAACGACTCGATCGCGGCGGCGAATACCTTTGGCTCCACCATTCGTGTGGCCGGCGTTGGCGCCGACCGGACGTTCAACTATGCCCTGACCGGGACGTGGTCCGGCATTGTGACGCTGCAACGCTCGATCGATTCCGAGACGAGCGGATTTATCGATGTGCTGACATACACGATAAATCAGTCTGCGCCTTACGATGACGGGCTCGACAACACGATCGCATGGTATCGGCTCGGCTTCAAGACGGCGCAATACACCAGCGGAACTGCTGTTCTCAGCCTGACCTATACTGGCGGCGGCGCTGCCGGCATCGGCCGAGTTACGGGCTACACTTCGCCGACCTCAGTCGAGATGGAAGTTCTCTCGGCGTTTTCGAGTGCTAATCCAACTGCCGACTGGTCTGAGGGAGATTGGTCTGATTTGTCCGGGTGGCCGTCGTGCGTGGCCTTCCATGATGGGCGGCTATGGTGGGCAGGGCGGGACAAAATCTGGGGCTCGGTCTCGGATTCCTATACCAGCTTCGATGCTGATACGGCCGGCGACGCAGGGCCGATCAATCGTTCGGTCGGGTTTGGTCCGATCGACACCATCAACTGGATGCTGCCGCTCGGGCGGCTTATCGTCGGCCGGCAAGGTGCGGAAACTTCGGTTCGCTCCGGCTCGTTCGACCAACCCTTGACGCCTACGAACTTCACTCTGAAGGATTGCTCGACGCAGGGCTCGGCTCCGGTCAGCGCGGTCAAGATCGACACCCGCGGCGTGTTCGTGCAGCAGTCCAATCGCCGTGTGTTCGAACTGGCCTTTTCGGTCGATAGTCAGGACTACAATGCGCACGATCTGACGAGGCTCAACCCGGATATCGGTTCGGAAGGCTTTGTCGATCTCGATGTGCAGCGGCAGCCTGATACGCAACTGCATTTCATTCGTGGAGATGGACAGGTCGCGACGCTGCTTCATGACGCCGAAGATCAGGTTGAGGCCTGGTGGCGGATTGAAACTGACGGCGAGGTTGAGTCCGTGGCGATCCTTCCGGGATCACTGGAAAACCGCGTCTACTACTCGATCAAGCGTACCATCAACGGCTCAACAAAACGCTTCCTGGAGAAGCTGGCGCGGCGCGATCAGTGTACCGGGCTGCCTGAGGCGCGATGCGCTGACAGTCACGTCTATTACACTGGCGCTGCGGTTACGGCCATTTCCGGCCTCGATCATCTTGAGGGTGAAGAGGTCGTTGTCTGGGGCTGGAATACTTCGTCTCCGTTTACCGTGACGATGCCTGACGGGTCTACGGCCACGACGGGCCGGGATCTGGGGACGTTCACGGTGACGGCAGGCGCCATTTCCGGGGTCGGCTCAGCGGTGACGGATGCCATTGTTGGCCTCGGCTATAGCGCGACGTTTAAGTCCGCGAAGCTCGCCTACGGTGCGCAGCTCGGGTCTGCGCTGAACCAGACCAAGAAGGTAGACAAGATCGGGCTGGTGCTCGCGAACACTCACGCCCAAGGCCTCGAATACGGCCAGTCGTTCACGACGATGGACAATATGCCGATGGTCGAGGAGGGCGCCGAGGTTGACGCCAACGCTGTCTGGGCTGACTTCGACGGCATGATGATTACGGTTCCTGGAGAATGGGATACGGATTCGCGGCTGTGCCTGCGGGCGACGGCTCCGCGTCCTTGCATGGTGCTGGCGGCGGTTGTCGGTGTCTCGACAAACGAGGATTAGACCCGCGACGCGGGCCGATATCGATCAAATGATCAACGAACCGCTGCCCTGGAGAGTCCGGGCATGGGCGGTTGAACATGATGGCGAGTTGCTTGGCATTGGTGGTTTTGCCTACCAGCCGAACGATACGATCGCCGCCTTTGTGCTGAAGAAGCCGGGCGCTGAGAAATACGCTGTCTCCCTTCACAGGGCCGGATTGGTTGCGATGCAGGAGGCGAAACGCCTTGGTTATCGTCGGATTGTTGCACTTGCTGAAGAAACTAATGAAGCCGCGGAACGCTGGCTTGCACGATTGGGATTCAAAGAAGTGATGGTTGACGGCGATAAAGCATGGGTTTGGGAGGCTTCCAACTAGATGTGGAAGGCCTATGACCATTTCCGCGGCAGAGTAGCTGTCCACGATCCCGTCACGATGACGGTTGCGACGGTTGCGGGCGGTGCGCTGTCTGCCGCCGGCACGATCATGGGCGGCAATGCTGCTGCGTCGGCCGGGAAGTCGCAGCAGGACGCTGCCTATTTCAAGGCGGCGCAGGAAGAACAAGCGGCGCAGGAATCGCGGGCTTCCTCGCAGCGGACGGCTTTGGAGAAAGGCCGTCAGGAAACCTTGCTGCAATCGTCGCTTCTCGCCAACGCGGCGGCGGGCGGTGGTGGTGCGGCTGACCCGACCGTTGTTGGTCTGTCTCAGGACATCGCGGGACGTGGAGAATATCAATCGCTGATGGACATGTACACGGGCGAGAACCGGGCGCGCGGTCTGGAAGATCAGGCTATGGGCTCGCGGATGGGTGGCGATGCCGCGCTTGCTGAAGGCAAGGCAAAGCAGAACGCTTCCTATCTCTCTGCGGCGGGCACGCTGATCGGCTCGGCGGGGTCGGCTTACAAAACCTATAAGACGCCTGGCCTGCGCGATTCTCGTTCGCTAGATCAGATCGCTTACGGCTGATGGCTAAACTCCCCGATGATACTGCGCTCGGCGGTTCTCCTTCGGCCAGTTCTGGCCGGCCGATCGCGACCTATGACGTTACTGGCTATGCGCGAGGTGCTGCGGCGATTGGCGCTGGCGCCTCCGATATCGGCAAGGGCGTGCAGTCTGCCAGCAAGGACATCGCTTTTGTCCAGGCGCAGGAAAATAGCCAGACGGACGCCCTCGACGAGGCCCGTGCCAACTCCAATTATCTGATCAAAACCAAGACCCTCCGCGACGAGATTTCGACAGCGACTGACCCGGCCGACCTCGAAAAGACCTATGCGCCGAAGTTTCAGGCGGCATACGATGAATCTGTCGGCATGATCTCGAACCCGCGCAAGCGGGAGCTGTGGAGCCTGAAGACAGCGCCTGACCTGACGGGGCAGAACCTCGCGGTCGGCGACAAGGTCTATGACCTTCAGAAGACGCAGACGATCGCGTCCACGAACGATCAACTGGACCAGATCAGGCAAGCTGCGCTCAAGACGCAAGACCCTGAGGAGCGCGGCAAGTTCATTTCGGCCGGGCATCAGTTGCTGGGCGGGTTGAAAGATGCCGGCTATATCGACGCGGTGACTGAGCAGAAGTACCGCAAGAAGTGGACCGAGGATTACGCGGTAAGCGCAATCCAGATGATGCCGCCGGAAGATCGGGTCAAGACGTTGAGCCCGGTCGTGCAGGGCAAGGATGCCGTCCTTGATCGCATTGGTCAGGTTGAGAACGCCACGGGCAACCCGGCGGCGCGTTCTTCTACGTCATCCGCTATGGGCAACTTTCAGTTCACGCGCGGGACGTGGCTGGATATGGTGCAGAACCATCGCCCTGATCTATTGCAGGGTCGGAGCGAGAAGGAAATTCTAGACCTTCGAGCCGACCCGAAAGTCTCTCGCGAGATGGCGGGCTATCTGCTCGACGACAACGCGGCGGTGCTGCGCAATCAGGGTATTTCTCCGACGCCGACGAATCTTTACCTGGCGCACTTCCTTGGCGTGAACGATGCGGCCAAGGTCTTGAGGGCTCCTCCTGGTACGCCGATCTCGGATGTGGTGACGCCGGCCTCGATCGTCGCGAACAAGTCGGTTCTTGAAGGCAAGACAACGGACACGGTCGTCGATTGGTCCGGCCGGAAGATGGCGGGTTCGCAGCGCGGTAAGGGCGGTCTCGTGGACTTCATCCCCGAGGATAAGGCCTATGACATGCTGCATACGGCGCGTCAGGAGGTCGAGGGCGGCTCGATCGAGCAGCAACGTCAGATCAAGTTGCAAGCCGAACAAGTCAAGGCGCAGTCCGAAGTTCGCGAAAACGAAGTCTTGCAGGATCTGTACAGTCCTCAGCCCAAGATGAGCGTGCAGAGCATCGCAGTCGACCCGCATCTGACGCCGGCCGCAAAGGAGCGGATGATTTCGGCGGCTGGTCGGGCACTTGGCGACACGAAGGCAGACAAGACCTACGGCAAGGGTTTCTTCGACGCGTACCAGAAGGTCCATGCGCCCGAAGGAATGCCCGGCAAGATCACGGACCCGTCTGAGCTCTACAGCCGCGTTGGCCCGGATGGCGATTTGACGGTTGCCGGGGTCGATAAGCTGGTGAGCGAAATCAACTCGCGTAAGACGCCTGAGGGCGTTGCAGAAGGCGAGATGAAAAAGCAGTTCCTGAAGAACGCCAAGTCCGAGATCAGCGGCGCGGACGAAGGGCTACATATCCCCGACCCTAAGGGCGAAAACCTATACCTCCGGTGGCTGGCTCAAGCGTTGCCTGCCTACGAGGAAGGAAAGAAGGCCGGCAAGACGCCGGTACAGCTTTTGAACCCGGATAGCCCTGACTACATCGGCAAATCCATCAGCGGCTTTAGGCGGCCCATGAGCGAGTGGTTCAACGATGTTGTGCGCGACCAGCCAGCGGCAGCTCAGGCGCCGACGTTTGATGCGACGAAGGTCCAAACGCTGAATGAATTGGTCGCGGCCTATCGCGGCGGCAAGGTCTCCAAGACGGTTGCCGATCAACTGGCGATTGATAAGGGCTGGGCTGCGCCGAGGCCGGCCACTCTTGCCGTTCCGGTGAGCCAGTAATGGCCGGCTTGCAGAACGTAGACGAGCTATTCCCGGCTCAGCCGCAAGGCGTGGACGAGTTATTCCCCGCGGACGTGGAGCGGGAGCGCTATCGTCGGCAGACGCTGGGCACCTCGCCGATCCAGGATATGATCTTCGGCGACACGTCGGTTAACCCGGTTGCGCGCGTTCTCGACCATTTCGGGCAGGGCGCAAAGCAGGGCTGGGGCGCTGAGCCCGGCGGGCTGTCCCAAGAGTCCACGGACGCCATGAAGAAGGCCGGCATCTTCAACGATTACGACAAGGGCCAGCGTTCGATCATCAAGGCGATGAACGAAAGCCTGTTTCGTGGCGCCGCGACCCTGGTTGTCGATCCGATCATGCGTGGTCTCCCTGCTGCCTTCCGGGGCGTGCAGGAGGCGATTGCGCAGACTGGCGAGGAAGTGGGCCAGCCCAAGCTTGGCCGTGAGGCTGCGGGCGCGCTGGAAGCGTTCCCTGCGGGCTTCAGGCAGCCCACGGGCGTTCCTCATGCGCCGCCGCATCCGATGCTGGCCGAGATCGAGCGCGCCCGTGACATGGGCGTGATTGGCGCTGGGGAAGCTGGATGGAAGGGGACCGCGGAAGTACCGGCTCCGACGATCAAGGAACAGGCCGCCGCGGTGAAGCCTGAGGTATTGGAATCCGGCAAGCCGGTGGAGGGTGAACCTGCTCGACCGCTTGCTGAGCCTGTGCCTGCTGATGTTGCTCCTGCTGCTGTGGCTGAAACGCCGATTGCCGGGGCGGCGGAGGCCGTGGGTGCGCCGATCACTGCCGAACATCCGATTGCCCAAGACGTTGCGCGCAAGCTCACGTTTGCTGGCAGGCCGGCTGAGGAGGCTTCTGCGTCCGGTCAGGTGATTGCCTCGCACTATGAAGCCCGCGCTGCTCGGTTCGGCGGCGAGTTGGGCACGGCAGAGGAATTGTATAAGGCCGAAGGGGCTGCAATCCGTGGGCCGAACGGTGAGGCGCCTGCGCCTGTTGTGCCGCCCAGGCCCAAGATTGTCATGCCGGGCGAGGGGGCGACTCCTGAGCGCGCCAATCAATCCCTCCTCGACTTCCTTGCTCGCGAAGGCGGGCTGAAGCCGACCGAAGACCTGAAGCAGATGTTCGGGGGCGAGAACCCGACCATTCCCGGCGCCGGCCGCCTGTTCCGCAAGGACGGGATGAGCATGGACGAGGCGCTGACCAAGGCGAAGGAAAACTCCTTCATCCTCGACCCGAACGATATCCAGCATGCGCCGGGCGCGGCAAACCGCGGAGAGTTGACCAAATCCGTCAACGATCTTCAGGACATGATCTCCGAAGAGGCGGGCGGGAATAAGCAGTACCGCAACACGCGATCGGCTGAGCCTGCCAAGATCAACAAGGACGAGGAATACAAGCATATCGCCGACAAGCTGGCGGATGAGATCGAGGCCAGCGGCGGGAGCGCCGCCGACATCGACCCAGTGACTGAGCGTCGCGTTGTCGAGATGATCCAGAAGGGCGAGGCGCCTGACGTGCTGTCCGCGTATGAGCGGGCGGTGATGGAAGACGAATATAACCAAATCAAGCGCGGCAAGATCCGGTTCTCGGAAGACGGCAAGGCCGTCATAACCCTGTTCAAGGACGCCAATTCCTCGACCTTCATCCACGAAACCGGCCATCACTGGCTGGAAGAGCTAATGAAGGACTCGCAGCACGAGAAGGCGCCGGCTTCCATCCGGGCCGATGCCGATAGCGTGCTGAAGTGGCTTGGCGTCGATACCCCGTTTGATATCAAGGTCCGCCACCATGAGCAGTTCGCCCGCGGGTTCGAGCGATACATGATGGAAGGCAAGGCGCCGACACAGGGCCTCGCCCGCGTGTTCGAGGCCTTCAAGAACTGGCTGACCAAGATTTACCAGACGGTGGACCGTCTCAAGTCCCCGATCAATGATGAAATCCGGGGCGTGTTCGACCGCCTGGTTGCGCTCAAGCCCGAACAGGTCAAGATCGAGCCGGAAGGCGCCAAGTCGTTCGCCGATATTCATGAGGCGGACGCGCTGAGCGCGACGCCGGAAACTGCCCATCCCGTGGCGGAGACAATCCGTGCCGAACGTGATAGGCTCGCCGCGGATCAGATCCCTGAGGAACACGATGCCCGACTCGAAGGAGTTGCGTCAAAAGCTGAACGACGCGAAGCGGGAGGTCCGCAACCTGTCCGTGATGGCAATGAAGCCGCACGACCCCAAGAAGCTGGAAACGATCAAGCATCTGGAGCGGTCGGCGAGGGCGGAAGTGTCGCTCCGGCAGAAGGCGCTCGACCATCAGCTCAGTCTCGAACAGAAGTCCCGGTAAGCTCTCAGGAGCCGTTCAAGACCGAAAGCCCGTTGGTTGATAAGGCCGGCAACATCCGGCTGGACAACCTCTCGACGCCGGAGGACGTGTCCCAGGTTATCCGGGATGCTGCGGTAGCCAATAACGACTTCATCGACGCTCGCCGCGGCGTGGTTACTGACGGGCAGGTTCTGGAGCTTGCCGACGCGCTCGGCATGGACGAAGGCCAGTTGAACCGGCGCAAGCTGGGCGAGGCCTTCAACGCCGAACAAATCATGGCGGCTCGTAAGCTCCTGATCCAGTCGGCCACGACCGTCCGCGATGCCATGGTGAAGGCGGCCACGGGCTCGGAAGCCGAGATCATGGCCTATGCCGAGGCCAAGCAGCGCCATCGAATGATCCAGGAGCAGGTTTCCGGCCTCACGGCAGAGGCTGGGCGCGCTCTCAGGGCCTTCCGCAAGCTTGAGGGCCAACAGGAAGCCAAGCAGCTAGACGCCTTCCTGAAGGACGCCACGGGCAAGACCCTGTTCCAGTTGCAGCGCGAGGCTCAACTCGGGATGCAGTTGGACACGCCGGCCCAAGTTTCCAAGTTCGTCAACGACACCTCGAAGCCAAGCCTGAAGGACATGGTCATCGAGGCGTGGATGTCGGCGCTTCTGTCCGGTCCCAAGACCCACCTTGCCAACGTCATGGGCAACACGATCTCAGGCCTCTGGCGACCGCTGGAAACTTTAACGGCGTCCGGTATCGGTAAGGCTCGGAGCCTCGTCACGGGATCGAAGGACCGCGTTCTGCCCGGTGAAGCCGCGGCTGAACTGTTCGGCATGGTGCAGGGCTCCCGTGAGGGCGTTGTTGCGGCCTACAAAGCCTTCAAGACGGGCGAGGGGCAGTTAACCACGACCCGGCAGGCAGAGCAGTACAATCCGCGTGCTCTACCTTCGGCCACGGTCAATCTGTTCGGCAAAGACCGCCAGATCGGCGGCGAGCAGGCGCGTATCCCGCTCCGGATGTTGACGGCAGAGGACGAGTTCTTCAAGTCGGTCGCATATCGCGGCGACATCAACCGTCAAGCCTATGCGATCGCGGCCCAGGAAGGCCTTCCGGCTGAGCAGACGCATGTTCGCATTGCTGAGCTGTCGGCCAACCCGACCGAGGAGATGATTGCCAACGCGAAGAGGGTCGCGGAGTACCAGACCTTTCAGACCCCGCTCGGCAACGTCGGCCGTTCGGTTCAAAACTTCTCGAACAGCCACATTCTGGCAAAGCTTGTCGTCCCGTTCGTGCGGACGCCGATCAACCTGCTGAAGTATGCCGGCGAGCGTTCGCCTCTCGGTGTTTTCTCTCGCGAGGTCCGCGATAATTTGGCCGGCAAGAATGGCGCGGTTGCTCGGGATACCCAGATCGCCCGCATCACGCTCGGGACCATGGTTGGCGTTGCCGCGCTTGAGATGGCATCGCAGGGCTTGATCACAGGTGGTGGCCCGGCTGATCCCAAGCAGAAGGCGATCATGCGCGCCAACGGCTGGCAGGACTACAGCGTCAAAATCGGCGATATGTACTATCGTTATAATCGCCTCGATCCCTTCAGCATCATTCTCGGGACCGTGGCTGACGCCTATGAAATCAACCAGGCTTCCGGCGCCAAGGACACGGAAAAGCAGCACCTGATGGCGCTGATCTTCGGCGCTGTCAGCAAGAATATCCTTGAACGCGCATCGCTCAAAGGCCCATCCGACCTGATCCAGGCCGTGACCGACCCGGAGCGCTACGGCAAGAGCTACATCAAGAGCCTGTCGGGCACGATCGTTCCTTCGATCTCGGCTCAGACGGCACAAGCGATGGACCCGATTATCCGCGATGCGCGAACCGTTGTTGACGGTCTCAAGGCACGCATTCCCGGCCTGTCGCAAACCCTGATGCCCAAGCGCGACATTTGGGGCGAGCCGATGGTTCGCGAAGGCGGTCTCGGTCCTGATCTTCTGAGCCCTATCGTTGAAAGTCGGCTGAAGAACGATCCGGTGAACAAGGCACTGCTTTCCGCCGGCTACTATCCCGGCAAGATGGATCGCAAAATCCGCGGCGTCGAGCTGACCGACCAGCAATATGACGACTACCAGCGGATTGCCGGGCGCACGGCCAAGGTGCGGCTGAATGCGATTGTCTCGATGCCTGGCTTCGAGCAGATGCCGGAATCGACCCGCAAGGAATTGATGACCAACACCATCCAGCAATCGCGCGAGATGGCCCGGTCCCTGATCATGATGCAGAACCCCGAGATCATGAAAAAGGCCAACGACGCAAAGCGAGCGAACCTCCATTGACCATTATCGATAGACGTTACTCCGTGGCCGAAGGGACCGCGGTCAAGGCTCCATGCCTTGTCGCGACCACGGCCAACATCACGTTGTCCGGTCTTCAGTTGATCGATGGCGTGACGGTTGCGGAAAATGATCGCGTTCTGGTGTGGCAGCAGACCACGGGCACGGAAAACGGCATCTATGCTGCATCGTCCGGCAACTGGCTGCGCACCAAGGACTTCGACGGCGCTTACGACATCGTTCATGGAACGCGCGTGTTCGTCACGGGCGGGTCAACGCTGGCTGGAAACGAATACTACATCTCGACCTCCGACCCGATCACCATCGGTTCATCTTCAATTGCCTTCACGCAAATGCCTGCTTCCGGGATTGCCGCGAGCGTAGCGGCTGCGGCTGCGTCCGCTTCCGATGCCGCGACCTCGGCAAGCTCCGCTACCGCGTCCGCGGCGTCGGCAGCGATCTCGGCAGCCTCGTTTCTGCTCTCCCTGCCGTTCGCCCACGGCATTGTCGGCGATGGCACGACGGATGACCGTGCCGCGATCCAGGCGACGATTGACGCGGTTGCTGCGGCAGGCGGCGGTTACGTTCATGCTGCCGCGGGCAAGACCTATCGTGTAGTTATCGATTCCGGCGTGACCGATCTCGGGCTGATCATCAAGTCCAACGTCACGCTGATCATGAACGGCGCCACGATCAATCTTGAATGCACGGGCTCTGTTTACGGTATTCGTTTGCAAAGCTATGCCCACATCCTCGGCCCCGGCACGATCAAGACGACGGTTTCGGCTTCTCCCGGCTCTCAGAGTGTCTGGCATGCGCCGGTCAGCCTCGGTGCTGCCTATGGCGAGGTGACGAGCGTTGGTTCGCTGGGCAATTATATCAACGCAACACGCTGGAGCGTTCGCAATGTCAAGTTGGATAACCTCCGCTCGGGTGGTTGCTGCATTGCTGGCATTGGCGGCTTCTCGCATGGCGTCATCGAGGACATCGAATATCCCGATAGCTCGGCAATCATCGGCTGTGTCAACTTCGATTGGGGCACGGTCGGGTCGATCAATTCGGCGGACGTTGCTGCATCGCGCATACTTTACGACCTGGGGACGGCTTACACGGTGCACCCCAACAACATCGATGTGCGCCGCCTGAAAATCGGCGACATGACCAATGCGTCATCCTGCCCGATCCGACTTTCCGGCGTTCACGCCATTCGCGTTGACGGGTTCGAGATTGCAGGCAGCAAGGCTTACGGCGTCTTCCACACGGCGGGGGATCTCGGTTATGAGTTCGCCATCGACAACAACGCGAGGCGACAGAGGCACCGCGGTATCGTTGTCAAAAATGGTTCGATCCTGAACGCCAACAATGGTCAGGCGATCTATTGCGATGCTTACGCGGACAACATCGCGCTCGCTGTTGCGGGCGGATATTCTCCGTATCTCGCCGCGGAGAACACGACCGATATCGTGTTTGAGAACATCAGGTCTCTCGGCAGCATTACAGCGGCTGCCGGGGACGGCGTGACGGCCCGATATCTTGAAGGCGGCACGTTCCGTAGCTGCTACATGGTCGGGCATCAGCGCGGCATTGTCTGCGCTGAGTCCTCAAAGCGGGTGCTGATCACGGGTGGCGAGATCAATCTTTGCTATCAGGAAGGCATTTATATCGGCGCCGGAACCGTCCCAGAAGAAATTACGGTTGAGGGCGTGTGGTGCTATTCGAACTGCGTCGGTTCAACATCCGCCGGCATCTATGTCCAGGCCGGGTTGCGGCACACGGTAACACGATGCCGCCTTGGCGGTGTTGGTGAAAGTTTCCAATCCTACGGTGTTCAGGTTGATGCAGGCTGCGCCGACGTAGAGGTGACGTTCAACCATGTCATCGGCCACAAGGCTCCTGGTGCTGGCTATTTGATGGGTACGGCAACGGCTTACGGCTGTGTGCGGTTGTGCACTGGCAACACTGTCAACACGACCTATACGGGGACGCCATATTCCGGCCTGAACATCATCATCCATAGTTACCGCCTGAATTCGGGCGGCGTCGCCACGAAAGAATGCCTGGCCGCTCGGTCAACCCTTACCGGCGATACGACGCCAACCGGCGGGACGTGGACGGCTGGCGATCGCATCGTTTTTTCCAATCCTGTCGCGGGCGGGAAAGAGGCCACGATCTGCACCAATGGCGGCGCTCCTGGAACGTGGAAGCAATACGGGGCGATTAATCCATGAGCATTATTGACCGCCGCGGCATCACGGTTGACGCCGAAATCTCGACGGCGACTACCACCGATCCGAATGCCAACCTAGCAATCAAGACGCCGTGCCGCGCTGCGACCACGGCGAACATCACGCTCAATGGGTTGCAGACGTTTGATGGTGTTTCGCTTGTTGCGGGTGATCGTGTTCTCGTCAAGGATCAGTCTGACACGACGCAGAACGGCATTTACAATGTGTCGTCTGGCAACTGGACGCGGACGACGGATGCCGATGGGAACACGGAAGTTGTCCGCGGCACTGTCGTAAGCATCACGGACGGCACAGCTAGTTCCAACAAGCAATATATCTGCACAGCAACCAACCCGATCGCCCCCGGAACATCGTCGATTTCGTTTGCAATCGCAGCGCTTGGCGCCGAATTATCGGCCATCGCCGCGCTGACCAGCGCAGCAGACCGGTTGCCTTATTTCACCGGCAACGGAACGGCGGCTCTTGCTACGTTCACAAGTTTCGCACGCACGCTTGTGGATGACGCCGATCAAGCTGCAATGCGGACCACACTGGGCCTGACGCCCGGCACGGATGTGCAGGCTTATGACGCTGATCTGGCGGCGCTGGCTGCCAACGCGACGACTGGCATCTGGAGCATCACTGGAAGCGGGACCGGTGCCTGCCGAGAGATCATCGCCCCTGCGGCCGGCATCAGCATCTCTCACGGTGATGGTGTTGCTGGTGATCCAACGCTGGCACTCGCTAATGATCTTGCTGCCGTCGAGGCGCTGAGTTCTACCGGCATTGCCCGTCGTACTGGATCTGACGCTTGGTCGGTCGGCACGGCGGTAGCCAATTCCGAATTTGCGACGATGGCGGCCTATACGTTCAAGGGAAACAATAGCAGCGGATCGGCAACGCCAACAGATGTCGATATCGCCGCCCTGACGACCAAGGGCAGTCCAGCGGCTGGCGATTACGTCATGATTTCCGATCAGGCGGCCAGTGGTGCTTGGAAGAAGGCAACCATTTCCTCGGTCGGCTCGGCCGGGTCCGTGTCATCGATCGCCGGTAATACTGGCGTGTTCACGATAAGTCACGGCCTGACCAACTCCACCAACGATCTACGGTTGGATGTCGCTGTCTTCAGGGACTATCTGGCCGGTCTGACGCTTTCGACGGCCGGCTCAAGCGCGACCTTCAGCGTTGCCGATGGCGTCGCGGTCGATAGCACCAATACCGATTTCATGAAACTCTCGGCGATCTCCAAGACGACGAGTGCGTGGGCGGTTGGCACCGGAAACGGCGGAATCGATACGGGAGCGGTTGCGAACAGCACCTGGTATCATGTGTTCGTCATCAAGCGAACGGACACCAACGTCGTCGATGTTTTGTTTTCTCTGACAACGACGCCGACCATGCCGACGAGCTATACGCTCTATCGCCGGATCGGCTCGATGAAAACGAACGGCTCGGCGCAATGGACGTTGTTTAACCAGAATGGCGATGAGTTCTTGTGGGCAGTCCCGACGCAGGATGTGACGAGTTCCGTTGGAACCACGGCTGACACGCCGACGCTTACGGTCCCGACCGGCGTTCAGGTAAGGGCGATCATCTTCGGGCTTGGCGTCAATGCCGCGTCCGGTACGACCTGGGCGATTACCTGCCCGGATCAGACGGATACATTGCCGGCAACTTCGTTTTTCACCGGGATTGTCGGAGCCAACAACCAGAACGTTACCTATTCTCAGGTCGTCCGAACCAACACTTCTGCTCAAGTGCGCCGCCGCGCCAGCGCTGCATCGACGACGATCTATATCAATACACATGGATGGCTAGACCGCCGCGGGCGAGATAGCTAGCGCATGATGACTGATTTCTTCCTATAGTAGGCAGCCACGCAATCGTTTGGAAGACGTGACGGGTCGGCTGTTAGATCCTCTTGCATGAGGAGCGAGGGGCGGGCGGTTCGGGCTGGAACGGTGATGTCGCCTCTCTGAGAGAGACTGATAGTTGCGTGTCGCTGGACGCTTTCAAGCCAGAAAGTGGCAAAGCTGCTGCGTTCGGTTCGGTAAAGCGTCATAGCTCTGGAGTTGACCAGAGGTAGGCAGAGCAGGGCGCAAATGAGTATGCCGACGCCGCGCACGTTGGAAGGACGCGCCGGCAGGAACTGAGCTGCAAAGCGAGAGACCGCCATGGTTGCGAATGTCAGGCTCATGACGATGAAGACTTCAGTCTCATTTCGCGCGCGCTGGGCCAGCATCTCTCCTGTCGCATAATAGGCCACGAACCAAGTGACGAAGCTACACGCCAGAAAGAGCGTTGGCACCCCCACTGAGATCAGGAGAACCTTGCGCGCGTCGATCGGCTTGGGCTCGATGACGAAGATCGAGGCGGAGCCAAGCAGCGCAAGCCACGAGATTACGGTCGGTTGCTGAAGCAGGAGGCTCCAGTCGTAAGCGTACCAGCTTGAGGCGCCATCGATTGCCGTCCAGATCCTGCCGCCGGCTGGATATTGCGACATGCGAACGAGGTTGCCGGGCGCCGCGAGAACGATAAGGAAGCCGGCCAACGTGCAGCCGGCGAGAACGATGTGAGATCGGATCTGCCTGAAGCTGCGGAGGGCGAAGGAAGCCGCTATCGCAGCCACAAACCAGACCGTTGTGAACTCGTTGCAGGTGGCGGCGAGAAAGCACAGAGCACCGAGAACTGCAACCGATCTCCTTGAAAGCGGAGCGTCACCGATTGCTGTCGTAATCAGGTAGGTGAAGACGACCATGAAGATGGCGGCCGGAACCAAGTAGCAGGCAACGCCGGGCAGCCAAAGGAACATCTCGCGGAAGCTGATGGCGTTGACCGCAATCGTGGCAGTGAGAGTGATTCCGAGGAAGAAGACCAGCGCTGCCGAGGCAGACGACCAAAGCCGTGCGCAGACCCATAGTCCTGCGGCGATGAAGCTGAACAGGAATGTCAGCATCACCATGGGGTAGGTGATGAACATGTCAAGCGGACGCGCAATCATCGCGGGCAGGCACATGAGCACCATCGGAAGAACCCGGCCGATGGCGGTTTTGTAGAAGACGGCGACCGTACCAAGTAGCCCGTCGTCGGCGTAGTGATACGAGAAACAGAAGTCGTCAGTCTCGGGCGATGCGTAAAGGGCGAGAGCCGCAAGTCGCAGGATGATGAACAGCGGGAACAGCGACGCCACCATGAACAGTGCGTCGTGCAAACGTCTCTCGCTCACCAGATTCCGCCCTGTTCTTCGAGGCCAGTAATGGCTTTCTCCTCATCCTTGGTGAGGGGAGCCGGCCTGAAGAAGTGCCTGAGTATGTTGATTAGCTTTGTGAACATCTGAACCGCCTACCGCGGCAATAAAACGGCGACCACAATGATGGCGCACACCCAAAACAGAGCCAGCCGCTTGGCCGTGAGAATTTGCCGCTCGGTCGGCTCCGGTTCGTCGGGGTCTGGCGGTGTTTCCATGGACGACATTCCAGCCTTCTAGCATCTCAACCCAAAGGCGACAAGATGAAGACCTCGCACAAAGTGGCGGGTGGCAGCGCGGCTGTCATCGCCGCTGCCATCACCTTTACGCCGGGTTGGGAGGGAATGGACCTTACCGCCAAGAAGGACATGATCGGAACGGGGCACCCCGTGACCTACTGCATCGGCCAAACCGACGAGTTCGGCAAGGTCAAGGTCGGGCAGAAGTTCACTCCAGCGCAATGCGACGAACTTCTTGCCAAGAGCCTGCCGAAATATCTCACGCCGCTTCAGAAGTGCGTCAAGCGAGAGATCCCCGTCAAGTCGATGGCTGCGCTTTTGGACGCCGCCTACAACGCCGGGGCCGGCGCTGTCTGCTCCTCGCCGATGGTCAAGAAGATCAACGCGGGCGACCTCAAGGGCGCCTGTAACGCCTTCGCTGGTTGGTACGTCCGATCGGATGGCGTCGTGCGGCGCGGGCTGGTTGCTCGACGTGGCGGCGACTCTCGCAAGGGCGAAAAACAGTTCTGCCTCGAAGGTCTCACGGAGGGCATCGCCAAGCCGTCTCTGTGGGACAAGTTCAAGCTCATCTTCATTTCAATCTGGAAGGGAATTTTCTGATGTTCGCCATGATCGATGTCATCTGGTTTCTCGCTGGTGGTGCTGCTGTCTGGTTCGGCCGTGAGCCGATCACCCGCTGGTACAAAGGCGCGGAAGATTATTGGGGCGCGCTGAAGAACAAGGCCGAAGCTGCGTTGAACGCGGCCAAGAAGTAAATGTGGACCTGGCTGGCCTCTTTCCTTGGCGGCCCCGTCATCAAGGGGCTCATCGACGCCTACAAGGCCAAGCTGGAAGCCGGCAGCAACCAGGACACGCTTGCTGCTGATCTCGCCGGCAAAGACCTTGAGCTCCAAGCCAAGGAACGAGAACTCAACGTCAAACAGAACCAAGCGGATGAGGGCCGGTGGTGGACTGCCGCGCCGCGCGCCATCGTCTGCTGGTCGTTCGCAATCTACGTCGCAAAAGTCGTGGTGTGGGACATGGTTCTGCACTTCGGGACGACGCTTCCGCTCAAAGGCGACATCGCCGCGTGGGGCGGATCGGTCATGGTTATGTGGTTCGGGGGCCGCACCATTGAAAAAGTGGCCCGCATCTGGAGACCTCGATGAAAATTCTAACCGCGGCGGCGGTCGTTCTGTTGCTCGGGGGCTGCGCAACAATGCAGCAACCCAAACCATCAACCCCGAAAGTTGCAAAGGCTAAATACGCTGAGCCATGCCCGTGCAGCGCAAATCAGGTGGTGAAAAAGCGTTGGTATGACGGCTTCCGGGTCCGGTGGACGCACTGATGACAAACGGAGAATTTGTGACAGACACCGGCGCCGTTGCTGCCATTGCAAGTCCGTGGTGGCTCCCGGCACTTCATTCCGTCTCCGACGTTGCCGCACTGGCCCTGCCGATAATGGGCGTGGTCTGGCTCTCGGTGCAGATCATCGTCAAAATCTATCAGGCTAATCAGCGCAAATGATGGACGAACTCAAAGAGCTGTTCCGGGAGCTGAAGAACCCGGCGCTGTTGGTTGCTCTCGGAGCAATGGTTGTTCTGATCCTGCTCCTCTGCAACGTCAGGATCAGCCCTCAATGATCCAGATCATCGCCGTCCTGTGCAGCCTGTCGTCCCCGGCAGAATGTCACGAGCAAACCGTCACCACGTCAGACTTCGGTGACATCAGCATGACCTCGTGTCTGATGGGCGCTCCGCAACTCGCCGAATGGATGAAGGAGCATCCGGGCCAACGTCTGGCCGGGTGGAAGTGCGTCATCGGAACTCCATCAAAGGGAATCTGACTTGAGCGCCAAGCTCCTGTTCGTTGATATCGAGACCGCACCGATTTTAATGACCTCATGGTCGCAGCGACCACCATATGCCGGCGCCGTCTACGTAGTGCGCGACACCTATATCCTGATGTTTAGCTACAAGTGGGACCATGAACGGACGGTCAAGACGGTATGCCTTCCTGACTTTCCTCGTTACAAGCGCCATCGACACGACGATAAAGATCTATGCGGTGTGCTGCATAATCTCATGGATGAAGCCGATATTATTTGCGCGCATAACGGCGATGCTTTCGACATCAAGAAAATCAACTCGCGCCTCATCACCAACGGGTTCAAGCCGCCGAGCCCATTCAAGACAATCGACACCCTGAAGATCGCACGCCGCGCCTTCAAATTCGACAGCAACAAGCTCGACAACATCGGCCGCTATCTCAACGAGGGCCGCAAGATCCCGAACACTGGCGCCTCCCTTTGGCGCGGCTGCGTAGAGGACGGCGACCCGGCATCTTGGCGAACGATGCGGAGGTATTGCAAGCAGGATACGGAATTGCTTGCCGGCGTGTACGAGCGGCTGAAGCCATGGATGCCGAACCATCCGAACATGAACCTCTACAAGGCGTACCAGGATAAGCCGGGCTGCCCGACGTGCACCAGCACGAACACGCAGCGGCGAGGGATCACGGTCAAGCTGTCCTCGAAATACTACCGGCACCAATGCCGCGATTGTGGAAGCTGGTTCTCGGGGATGAAGGTATGAGTAAGAAGCCCGACTACTACCAGGTCAGTCACGGGGAATGGATCACGGTCCCGAAGCGGGGCTACAAAGAGCAATGCTGCGATTGCGGCTTAGTACACATGATGAATTTCAAGGTGGATGAGAAGGGACGCATTCACATCCAGACGTTTCGAGATCATCGCGCAACAGGCGGCGCGCGGACGAGATTTCGCGAAGAATAACCCTATTTTTATAGGCGTTTAGCGCGATTCATGCTAGAGTGATTTGCAATTCAACAGAGGGGATTTTTATGAAAATCTACGTTGCTGGACCGATGCGAGGGATACCGGAATTTAACTTTCCAGCATTCAACGCTGCCGCCGACAAGCTCCGTGCGGAAGGACACCTCGTCTTCAACCCCGCCGAGAAAGACAACGAGCGGCACGGAACGGACATCTCGAAGGGCAACGCGAACGGTTGCGAGGAAACCGCTGCGAAGGAGCACGGCTTCAATCTGCGTGAGGCGTTGGGGGTCGATCTCGGCTGGATTTGTGCTGAGGGCGAAGCGGTCGCTCTGCTGCCCGGCTGGGAGAATAGCAAAGGCGCGAAAGCGGAGAAGGCCGCCGCCGACGCGCTGGGGCTGGAGATTATCATCCTGTGAGCCGTCCAGAACTCATTCAAGGACACAAAGACGACAAAGGGAAAGACCCTTGGTCGCTCGCCCCGTTCGATGCCTTCAGCGCCATCGTCAAGGTACTGAAGTTCGGCGCCGAGAAGTATGCGCCGCGCAATTGGGAAAAGGGGATGCTTTGGTCGCGTCCCTTCGATGCTCTCATGCGCCATTTGACGGCGTGGTGGGAGGGCGAGAAGTGTGACTCCGACACTGGTTATAGCCATCTCTGGCACGCCGGCTGCTGCATCGTCTTTCTGATCGCTTACGAAATCAGGGGCATCGGACAAGACGACAGACCCGCCACGATTGAACAAGAACGCAAAGACAAGAGCTGGGCCGACGCGGCCAACAGCTAACCCACCCCAACACCTGACCTGACGAGCCGCCTTTAGGGGCGGCTTTTTGCTGCTTGGAGAACGCATGGCTTTTGGAAAACTAGGCGCTATGGGCCGGGGGTTCGGCCACCTCGGTGACCTTGGGACAGTGGGGGCGAGCGCAGGAATGCCGCCTGCGCCACCCGGCTACCACTGGGATTTCGTCACCTACAACGGACAACAGGTCACGTCGAATGGCGTGAATGTCGTCGCACTCGTTTCGAACTGAGGGCAATATGAGCATCGATATCAAAGCAATTCCGGCTGCTTTCGCGGCCACCACACCCATCACGCAGAATTTCCAATGGTCGGCATCGAACACGACGGCCGCGCCCGCTGCTTCAACTGGGCTCTCTCAGCCGCCGGCGGACTCGACCGTCAATGTCACGGCGGGCTCCGGTGTCTCGAACCTGCTCGCTCAAATCCAGGCGACGACTGACACCACGCTTGCGAGCGGCTGGACGACGATTGCAACGGTCAGCCTCACGGCGCCAGGTTCGGCGTCCCAGGTGATCTCGATTCCCTATTACGGTCTGCGTGTTAATGTCGTCGCCCTGACCGGCGGGAATGCGTCTGCAACCCTCGTTGAGGGGCAGGCCCCGGTCGCCGCAAGCAGCGGAACCGTGGTGAGCAACCCGACGCTTACCGGCGTTCCGCAGCAGGCTTCGAGTCTCGCGTCGCAATGGGGTCTTCCCGTCATATTGCCGTCGTCTGGATCGATCGGCAACAACGGAGCGCTCACAGGCATCACGGCGCTGCCGACGACAGAAGCAAACTGCTGGATGTACTTTCCGGCCAACGCGATCGTCACCGGATCTGCGGCCGGCGTCTATTTCGTGCAGATGTCGAGCACCACGGCGGGGACGATCTTCAACAATGTCCTGACGTCAGGTGCACCCTACATCCCGGCATCGCCAACTCCTTTCGTTACTACAGGCCCAGGCGCGTATACGCAGATCACGACGAGCGCCCCTCTTGTAACCATCCCTATCCTGGGCGGCGCCATGGGGGCGAACGGTGCAATCCGCCACAAGGCAGCGTGGCTCACTCCGAACAATGCCAACGCCAAGCAGACACAGGTCACGTTCGGCGGGTCCGCTGCGGCGACCTACAGTCCTGCAAGCCAACTCTGGCTTGGCGTCGAAAGAACGCTACGCAACAGGGGCGTGACGAACGCACAGGTCGTCATGGCCGCCTCGACCAGCTTCCCTACGGATGTGGCAGCCGCCAGTTCCGCGGCAACTTTCCTCGCGATCAACACCGCCAACACTCAGAATCTTGTGTTTAACGGTCAGATCGGGACAGCAACCGACTACATGGTTTTGGCGGGCGCAACCGTCGAAGTAATTCCGGCTGCGTAAGGGAATTTGGAATGCCTAGCTATGGCGGACTCGCACGCAACGAGCGGAATATTCTTGTCAGTGGGGGCACTCCCGTCGTCGTCCCGGCCGATTTTGTCGGCATGCACGCCAACGGACTCGTATGGGATTCGACGATAGCGGATTTCCTCTCCACATCTTTGCATCCCTATCCCCCATCAGGCCCGTCGCCAACTCCATCGATCGGCTACGGCGCCTTTCGTCTCCACGAGATCACCGCTCGCTGGGACTGGATTGAGACATCTGCCGGCGTCTACAATTGGTCCTACCTCGACCAGGCAATTACCCGCGAGAAGGCGCTCGGTCATACGGTCTCGTTCTGCCCGCATGACACGCCTCTGTTCTATCTCTCGGCCGGCAATCCGCTTCGCAGCACGTCGCATCCGAGCGCTGCCTATCCAGACAACACGTCGCCGAACGGGCTCACCGGCTGGTCAAATTTCATCACGGCCGTGTTCACCCGCTACAACACGCCCGACGGCGGCTGGTCGGGCTACGCCACTTATGGCCGTGGCATCGACGAGCTAGAATACTGGAATGAGCCGGGTTTCGTTAATCCGGGGCCGTACTACCAGAACAACGTCAACACGTTCGTTGACCTCTGCAAGGCGGCAAGCGATGCCGTTCTCGCGGTCGATCCAACGGTCAAGCGCCTGTCAGCGGGCTTTGTCTCGACTGCATCACTCAACTCGTTTCTTCCAGCGGTCGGCACGCTCAATCCTGGCGTCACCGGCAAGTCGCTCTGCGACGTGATCTGCATCCACTATTACGGGATCGCGCCACCCTGTCAGACGCTCGGCGTGTGGGGCACAGGCATCACCGCCGACATCCTGTCTGCGTTCAAGCAGGTTCGCAACTCGATGACCTCTAATGGCATCGGCAATCTTCCGCTGATGTGCTCCGAGACGGGGCTGGACGGTAGCTACCCGACCGCAGAGACGACGATCTTCGCTTCCATGACCACCCAGCAGCGCTACCAGTGGCTTGGCCGTTTGATGCTGATCGCAGCCTGCCTCGGGTATCAGCGCTGGATGGTCTACGGGTGGGACTTACCGTTTTTGAACTACCCGATGAACGATCTGAGCGGCACTGCCGCAGCCATCAACGACGTGCATGTGAACGTGGCGGGGAAGACGGTCAAGAGCGCCTATTACGACGTCGGCGGCGTGGTGACGTTGCAGTTTACGGATGGCAGCACGTTCGCGATCTAGCTCACTCGCTCAGGGGCAGCGCAAGTGTGGATCTGACTGCTCGTCCGGGATACGCAGCATTCGCCAATATTTCCGCTCATAGTCCGTATAGGCTTCGTCCTGCCGCATGGGCCGGAGCGTGTTCGATGCGACGTAGGCCTTCATTTCCTCAATCGGCGAGAGAGGCTTCGGCTCTGGCGGCAGGGGCTCGGTCTCAGACTCCCTAGACCAACGCCGCGCAAGCTCTTTCTGACTAAGGCTGCGTACCTTGCACCAACTATCAAGCCATGCTGTCCTGTCATCCATCAGTTTTCAGTGCCTCAAGTTCTGTAGCCAAATCCGCTGCTATTTGGATATACCTATCAAGGTCATGCTTTAACCGCTCTACCTCATCGCCCGCCAATAAATCGTTGGCCGCCAATGCGCCGGCGAGATGCCCCGCCGTCAAAATATCATTTTCAGTCGGGGCATCCTCTGAATCGGTGCGGAAGCGGGAAAGCCAAATCGCCATGATCTCCGTGGCGCGCTCGAATACATCAAAGTTGAATTCCGGCTTGCTCATTTCACTTCCCCGTTGATTGCCCATCTGCGTCAGTGCAGCCCCAAGTTCTTCATGTTCCTGCGACGCTGCTCGACCTTCATGTGGATGCTTTCCCGTTCGGCGCATTCCTGCACAAGATCCCTGTTCTCGTGGGATAGCCTCGCCAAGGCTTTGCCGTAGTCCATCAGGCGAGATACAGCGCAGCCACCCTCTGCCAGCCGACCATCGTCGCAACCGAGCCCGCCGGCCTCATGGGCCGCTATATACAGCGGGCAGAACTCAATGCGCGAGTGAGGACACTTCCTGTCCTCTTCCGGCCACGGGCTCGATAGCAAAGTTGTCATCGGGACTCCTCGCTTATCAGTTAGCCCGCGCCGCTTCGATCATGGCACGGTAGCGGATCTGATGTTTCTTCTGCACCGGCACCCAATCCGCTGTCGGCCGCTTGCCCGGCGACATAGAAGCGCACGCGGCCTTGATCATAGCCTTGGTCGCCTCTTGCGGCACCACAACGTAGCCGGCTGGTGCGATCTGCCGTGCAAGCCACAACCGAATGTTCATCGGGACTTCCTGCTCAGCAGTGGCTATGTAATTCGCGCTTCGCTTCGTCATAGGCGACGTTCAGCTCAGCCATCATCGTATCACTGCCGCCGGAATCGGGGTGACGGTTCTTCGCCTTCTCCCGATACAAATCCTTGATGTCGCCATGCCAGTCCGGCTTGACGCCGAACACCTCGCGCCAAGGCTTCTTCCAGTCCGGCGGAGCGATGGCAGCGAAGCCAGCAAAGGCCCGCTCCATCATCACAGAGCCGCCGTGGCGCTCTATCGATCGGATGGCGTCGATCGCCAGGATCAGCGAGCGGATGTTCTCCCATGGCGTCGTATAGACGTCACGGGCCATGCTGAGAGCCTTCCCCTTGAGGGTGAAGTAGACAGCCACGCCGGGATCGTCATAGCGCCGCTTGGTCTCGCTGGCGTAGGGGAGACCATCCTGCCGCAGTGGCACGTTCGAGGAAATGACCACGTTCCGCGCGCCCATCAGCCGCAGCTCGTTTTGCAGTTTGCCGATCTGATTGAAGCCCATGTTCTTGCCAAACCGGGAGCCGCCGCGTTTGTGCGGAGGAGTCCTCGGCCAGCCTTCGGGCCATTGCAGGGGGAATGCTTCAGCAGCCATTTGTCATCCTCAATGTTCGGTCAGGATCGCTCTAGTAGCCGCGCTTGCTATATAGCGCAGCTATCTCCCATCGGAGCCGTAGGTTGCTCCAGAGTTTCCACCAGGGCACGGCCGCCCATTCTGCCAGAATGCGGTCGCGTTCAGCGTCCCATTCGTCCTGACAAGCCTCGTAGGACTTGCCAGTGTTGGGATCAAAGCCGATCAGGCTGATGTTGACCAGATCGTACTCGCCCTTTCTGATCATCCTCATGCTCGCTCTCCATTCGACAATTCTGGTGTGCAGTTCGGGCAGGAGGTGCCCTTGCGATAGGACCAAGTGCAGCCGGGAGTCCGGCACTTGGTCCAGCAGTCGCAGCCACCTTCGTCAGTTCCACACACGGTACATTGCAGCTTCGCGCCTGCGCCGAATAGGATCTCTGCGAAGTCTTTAGCTGTCGCCATCTCTCTCGCCCTCGCTACTGATCATCTCGGATGAAGCCGGCGACGCAATCAACGTCGCTTGCGCCCATCGTCCGTCCGACAACCCATCCCTCGTCGGTCCTGGTGAAATCTCCCGGCCTGATATCGTACATGAACGAGACGCTACGGGCGCTCGCGGGGTCGAAGTCGGGCGGCATCGTGCCAATGCACCGGCCGTACTGGATCACGGGAACGCGCTCGGTCGGCATCTCAATGCCTTCGGCCTCCATCAGCCTCGTAAGCCCGTACCTCTCAACGGCGCGAGCGTCGAAGGTGACACGTCGCCCGTTGCCGATGTCATAGGTGACGGTGTGCCGAGCTTCGTCCATTGGGCTCTCAAGTCGCTTCATCGTCATTGTCCTTGCCTGAGCGGGTTAGTGGTTGGTCAGGTCGGGGACGATCTTGGCAGCCTTCGATGCCGTTCTCTCCGCCGACTTGACCACGGTTGACATCACGATCTGCATCGCGTTCGCAAAGTTGTCCGGGTCTTTTGCCAGTATAGTCGCCATCAGGCAGCCGAGTAGATTGGACACCTCGGCCGCCGCCTTCGCGGTAGCGTTAAGATCGCAGGCCAGCAGATTCGGATCATGCGCAAACAGGGCCTTTGACAAGACCATTCCTAGGCTATCACTCATCGGGGCTCTCCCTGTCTCAGTGCGAGTCTCACATCCTTGACGATCTCTAGCAGCACGTCCGAATGTATTGGCTCCCCCTTCAGGGAGGCATCCAGCAAAACCGAAGTCGCGCCGCGTTCAATGCGCTGCAAGGCTTGACAGGCAGCATCGGCGCGGGCTTTCCAGTACAGTACGTCCTCGAAAATTTCGTCTTCGGTTGTCCTCATGAAAGCTCTCCCTGCCTCAGTGCTTGGGCGAATTGCCATCGTGGGTGATCGTTCCGCTGATGTCGGCACTGTTGCTAAAGCCACCTGTCGCGCAGGTCGTCATATATCCAGGATCGCCACTCCACAGCTTGGGCCGAAAGCCGGCAGCGCGCTCGGCATTAATCCAATCCTCTTTCGAAACCTCCGACCATGTCGCACCCGGAATGGCATTGGCCTTCAGCCAGTATTTTTCTTCTCTCATCGGAGTTCTCCCTGCCTCACTGTGGACGACGGCGCACTTGGCGCAGTTCCTCTTCAATGCGCCAGATGATTTCCTTCTGAGGGTCGCCAGCCTTCACGGCGTCCAGGAGGAGCAACAGCCCGCCCTCGACCAGATCGAGCATCACGTCCCGTGGGTCTTTCGGTTGGTTCGCCTGCATCACTTGCCCCTGCACTGTGCGGATGTGTCGAATTCTTCGATGAAGGTCATGGCCTTCTCGCCCGAGTGAAGCTCTAACCCCAGAAGATCCTCCATCAGATCGACGGCCTTTCTGAGCTTGGACTCGGCCTCAAGCGCTCGCGCCCTCCATTCGTCATGATCCATCGCTCACTCCTCTGCCTTGCTGGCGCTGGTCTCCTTGCGCAGTTCGGCCAACCTCTGCATCTCGGCTCCAAGCGCACCGAGGAGGTGCGGGAGCTGATGCGGCCATTGCTCCGTGATCTTCTCCAGGTTCTCCGTCATCTCCAGCATGTTGAAGGCGGCGCGGCGGATCGCAGTATTGCCGGGCTCTTCCATCGCCAGCTTCTTCAGCTTGGATCGGGTCTCGGTGAAGCCGGTCATGGGCGGTTCCTAACCATTGAGATGAGCAGATCGCGGAATTCATCCGGCGTGCTGTTGCGGATTTTTGTTTTGTCCTTGCCGCCGACCATCGCCATCATTCCGATGCGGCGGGCTTTCGCGTAGCCGTGCTTTGCCAGCGCGGTAGGATGCAGGCGCTGTTCGCACTTGCCCCAGCGCAATTCAGGCAACGTGACTTTGTTGGCATAGAGCCATGTCGGCTTGCCAGAGAAGTGCCCGTAGTGGCCCTGGTAGACGCAACAGGTCCAGCCGCCCTCGAAGTCAGCGGCGATCCATCCACCCTCACGCGGCGGCGCATTCAGATTGAAGTGCGGCCAAGCGAGGCTATCACAGGGATGCTCCAGGACACCGCCCCAGCGGCGCACAGCGGCTAACGCAGCTTTGAAACAACCTTCATCCGCCCCAACTTCGAAGCGGGGAGAATTAGGGTGTGTACCACCCCTAGCGAACCGACCCCAACGCTGGCAGGGAGGGTGGGCGACGATCGGATGCGGGCCGGCGTACTGCCTAGCATCGCGGCCAATGTCCCACGTATCCACATGGGGAAGGCCGATATAGGTGCCATCGGCCTCGACGTAGAGAGCGGCAATCATGCAGCGATCCGGTTGTCGATCACGCGAAAGCCGGTTTCGTGAACGCACAGTTTGCCGCCATCGGCGAACTTGACGATATGCCAGCCATCCATCCGGGGGCCGCTGACCTTGGTCCAGCGCGCGATCGTCGCCATCTCGTTGCGCCCCTGAGGGTGGGAAACGAAAAACTCAATTCTGGTTCCGGTCTTGAGCGGCTGGGTCATGTCAATCTCCCGTTCCTGTTATTGCGTTTTATAAGCGTCCCCGGTTATAGTGTCAACAGATTTGCACAATAAAAGGGGACGGTAATTGAAAAAAGAAATGACCATCTATCTGCTCAGCACCGGGCGAAAGCTTAAGAAGATCGGCATCAGTTCGAAGACGGATGCCCGGCACCGTGCCATCCAGACCGCCAACGGCGGCGAAATTGCTTTGACGTATTCCAAGACCGTTCCGGCCGACATCGCCCCGGACGTCGAGAGGCGCGCCCACTGGCTCTTGCGGGAGTTCAAACGGCGCGGGGAGTGGTTCGCAGTGGGGGCGGGCGTCGCAATCGCGGCGATCGATCGGGCTATCCAGGAGCGCGGTGAGGGCGAGAAAGCCCGCTCTGGCGCGGGCCGACCCTCTCTGGGTGTGAAGGAGACTAAGGTCCGGCTGAACGATGACCAGCCGGATCGGATCGAGGCGTTGGTCGGCAAGAACCGGATGGCAGAGTTCATCCGCGAGGCCGTCGAGCGCGAGCTGAAGCGGCGGGAGAAGAGGGCCGTGAACAACAGCGGAACATAGTGCACCGATTTTGCACCACTTTCTGTGCATGTTCTCGACTCGTTCATGCTTTTCCGTGCACCTCGTTCGATTTCTGTCATATGAAAGAGCCTTGAAAATAAGGGGAATTTGCTTGCTAGGCTTGTTTCGCGCTTTCCTGCCCAAGGAAGAACGGTTCTTCGACCTGTTCGACCGCCACGCCCAGACCGTGATTCAGGGCTCGATCGCGCTCCAGGGCATGCTCAACGGGGGCGAGGAGACGCCGGTCTATTGCCAGCGCGTCAACCAGTTCGAGAACGACGCCGACAACATCACCCGCGAGGTGCTGACGGCGGTGCGCCGCACCTTCATCACCCCGTTCGACCGCGGCGACATCAAGAACCTGATCACCTCGATGGACGACGCCATCGACCAGATGCAGCAGACCGCCAAGGCCGTGATGCTGTTCGAGGTTCGCATCTTCGAGCCGCCGATGCGCGAGATCGGCGTGCTCTTGGTGGAATGCGCCAATCTGGTCGGTCGCGCGTTGCCGCTGATGCAGGCGATCGGTCAGAACGTGGCCATGCTGACTGCGATCACGGAAGAATTGACCAAGCTCGAGGGGCGCGTCGACGACCTCCAGGATATCGGGCTGAAGGAACTATTCCTCAAGCATCGCGACGGCAACGCGATGGATTTCATCGTCGGCGCGGAGATCTACGACCATCTCGAGAAAGTCGCCGACCGCTTCGACGACGTCGCGAACGAGATCAACAGCATCGTCATCGAGCAAGTTTAGGGCAGGGGCTGCGCCGTGGATGTTGCGTTGGGTCTTCCCGTCCTGGTCGGACTGATCGCCGTCGCGCTGCTGTTCGACTTCCTGAACGGCCTGCACGACGCCGCCAATTCGATCGCGACCATCGTCTCGACCCGCGTGCTGCGGCCGCAATTCGCGGTGTTCTGGGCCGCGTTCTTCAATTTCGTCGCCTTCATGGTGTTCGGGCTGCACGTCGCCCAGACCATCGGCACCGGCATCATCGATCCCGCGATCGTGGATGCTCAGGTGATCTTCGCGGCGCTGGTCGGCGCCATCGTCTGGAACCTCGTGACATGGGCGCTCGGCATCCCATCGTCTTCGTCCCACGCATTGATCGGCGGTCTATTTGGTGCCGGCGTGGCCAAAGCCGGCCTTTCGGCGGCGGTCTGGAGCGGATTGTCCAAGACGGTGATCGCGATCGTGCTGTCTCCGCTCGTCGGCTTCCTGCTCGCGATGGTACTGGTTGCGATCGTCTCCTGGGCCTCGGTGCGCTCCACCCCCTTTGCCGTCGATCGCGCCTTCCGCATCCTGCAGTTCGCCTCTGCTTCGCTCTATTCGCTCGGCCATGGTGGCAATGACGCGCAGAAGACCATGGGCATCATCGCCGTGCTGCTCTATTCGCAGGGCCAACTCGGCGGCGAATTCTTCGTACCCTTCTGGGTGGTGCTCTCCTGCCAGGCGGCCATGGCAATGGGCACGCTGATGGGTGGTTGGCGCATTGTCCGCACGATGGGATTGCGGATTACAAAACTGACCCCGATGCAGGGCTTTTGCGCCGAGACCGGCGGTGCCGCGACCCTGTTCATGGCGACCTTTCTCGGTGTTCCCGTCTCGACCACCCACACCATCACCGGCGCGATCGTCGGCGTCGGCGCCGCCCGCCGCCTCTCGGCGGTGCGCTGGAATGTCGCCAGCTCGATCGTCTATGCCTGGGTCATCACGATGCCGGCCTCCGCCATCGTCGCCGCGCTGACCTGGTGGGCAGTACAGATCTTCATCAGGTAACGAGCTTCAGCCCGACAATCCCGGCGACGATCAATCCGATGCTGGCGAGGCGGAACGCGGTGGCCGGCTCGCCGAACAGGATGATGCCGAGCGTCGCGGTGCCGACCGCGCCGATGCCGGTCCAGACTGCATAAGCGGTTCCAATCGGCAGCGATTTGAGGGCAAGCCCGAGCAGGATGATGCTGCCGGCCATGGCCCCGAGCGTGACGACAGACGGGACGAGCTTCGTAAATCCCTCGGTGTATTTGAGGCCGATCGCCCAGGCGATCTCCAGGAGGCCGGCGACGAACAGGATGCTCCAGGCCATGGCGACCCTCCCTTCGAGGCAGGGTCGTCCCCGCGACTGGCGTGCTGATGGGCGGGAAGGCCGTCCTTCCCAAGCCCTGATCCAAGCCCGATATGGGGCTGGCCGGAAGGCACTGCAATCACCAAATGAGGCTTGATAAGGCTCATTTTCCCTGCCAAACGCTGCCGCAATGTCCGACATCGCCACCACAGCCGAATCGCCGGCCCGTTCCCCGCTTGCCGCTGAAGTGTCGCGGCGGCGGACCTTTGCGATCATTTCGCATCCGGACGCCGGCAAGACCACGCTGACCGAAAAGCTGCTGCTGTTCGGCGGCGCCATCAATCTGGCCGGCCAGGTCAAGGCCAAGGGCGAGCGGCGCAACACGCGTTCGGACTGGATGAAGATCGAGCGCGAGCGCGGCATCTCGGTCGTGACCTCGGTCATGACCTTCGAGTTCGAGGGCCTCGTGTTCAATCTGCTGGACACGCCGGGCCACGAGGACTTTTCGGAAGACACCTATCGCACGCTCACGGCTGTCGATTCCGCCGTCATGGTGATCGACGCGGCCAAGGGCATCGAGGCGCGCACCCGAAAGCTGTTCGAGGTGTGCCGTCTTCGGGACATCCCGATCATCACCTTCATCAATAAGATGGACCGCGAGAGCCGCGATGTCTTCGAGCTCCTCGACGAGATCGAGAAGACGCTGGCCCTCGACACCACGCCGATGACCTGGCCGGTCGGCCGCGGTCGCGAGTTCCTCGGTACCTACGACGTCGTCAATGGCGGCGTGCGCCTGCTCGAAGGCGGCGGCGCCAAGACCGGCGCGGCGCAGCAGATCGAGATCGCCGAGCTTGCCAAGCTCAATGCCAATCTCGATGTGTCAGCGGTCAAGGACGAGCTCGAGCTCGTCACCGCGGCGTCAAAACCGTTCGAGCTCGAAGCGTTTCGCGAGGGCCATCTGACGCCGGTCTATTTCGGCAGTGCGCTGCGCAATTTCGGTGTCGGCGACCTGCTGCAAGGCCTCGGCAAGTTCGCGCCCGAGCCGCGCGCGCAGGAGAGCGACCAACGCAGGGTCGAAGCCACCGATCCGCGCATGAGCGCCTTCGTGTTCAAGATCCAGGCCAACATGGATCCGAATCACCGCGACCGCATCGCCTTTGCGCGTCTGTGCTCCGGCAAGCTCAGCCGCGGCATGAAGGCGAAGCTCGTGCGCACCGGCAAGAGCATGCCGCTGTCGAGCCCGCAATTCTTCTTCGCGCAGGACCGTTCGGTTGCGGACGAGGCTTATGCCGGCGACGTCGTCGGCATTCCCAATCATGGCACGCTGCGCATCGGCGACACGCTGACCGACGGTGAGGATTTCAACTTCGTCGGCGTGCCGAGCTTTGCGCCGGAAATCGTCCGCCGCGTGCGTCTTACGGATGCGATGAAGGCGAAGAAGCTGAAGGAAGCGCTTCAGCAGATGTCGGAAGAGGGCGTGGTGCAGGTGTTCCGCCCGCGCGACGGCGCACCCGCGTTAGTTGGCGTCGTCGGTGCGCTCCAGCTCGACGTGCTGAAGGCGCGGCTGGATGCGGAATATTCGCTGCCGGTCGAGTTCGAGGTGAGCGAGTTCCAGCTTGCGCGCTGGGTCTCCTCGGATGACCGCAAGAAGCTCGACACCTTCATCGCCGCCAACACATCCAGCATCGCCGACGATGTCGATGGCGATCCCGTGTATCTGGCGAGGAACGAGTTCTACCTCGGCTACACCCGGGAACGGGCCGAAGGCATTGAGTTCACCAACGTCAAGGACGTCAAGAAGAAGGGCTAGGGTGCGCGCAAACGGGTCGCGCGCGAGCACGTGAATGCGCGGGACTTGACGTGTGCACTGACGATGCCACCTTTCTCCATGTGGCACTGTGAGCTCGCATGATGTGGCGCGGCATCCTTGTTTTCCTCCTGCCGGCGATCTCGACGATCGCCGCGGACGCGCGGCCCCGGCAAATCAACCCCATACCGTTTTCGCACGAGCCATGCAGCGTGCTCGACGGCAGGCCCTGCACGCCGTCCTATTGCAGCCCGCTCGAGCCTGGTCCCTGTATTCCCGAGATCGATTATCCCTACGGACAGAACCTCCAACTCACGATCCAAAGCGTACCGGCGGAGGCCGATCGCGCCAAATACCAAAAGCCCGATCACGATCTCGACACGATCGGCGATCTCTTCGCCGAGCTGCGCACCTGCTGGTCGCCGCCATCGGACAATACGCGCGCGGGCATGCAGATGGCGGTGCGTTTCAGCTTCAACAAGGCGGGTGGACTGATCGGTCCGCCGCGCCTGACCTTTGCGACCTCGGGCGTTCCCGCCGAGATTAGAACCACCTACCTCAATGCGATCAAATCATCGTTGAACGCCTGCCTGCCGCTGAAATTCACGGGCGGTCTTGGCGGTGCCCTCGCCGGACGGCCGATCGCGATCCGGTATGTCGACAATCGCGAGATCGGCAAGTAGCGCATCAGTTGCGACCCGCCGTCAATCGATGATACGCCATGGGCTGGGGCACTGGTTGGGGAGAATCTCGTGGGTCTGCTGGTCATGATCCTGGGGCTTGCGCTGTTTTTCGCGGCCCATGTTTTCACGACGAAACGCGAGGCGCGCGCGCAGGCGATAGCGAGACTGGGCGAGGGGACCTACAAGATCCTTTACTCGCTTGTCTCGCTCGCGGGGCTCGCGCTGATCATCTGGGGCTTCGCCCACTACCGTGCGACCGGTTGGATCGACGTCTGGTATCCGCCGAAGGCACTGAAGCACATCACGCTCGCGCTGATGTTGCCCGCGGTCATCCTTGTGGTTGCGTCATATCTGCGCGGCCGCATCTATGCGACGCTGAAGCATCCGATGCTGGCCGGCATCAAGCTGTGGGCGGCGGCGCATCTGTTGGCCAATGGCGATCTCGGCTCCATCATCCTGTTCGGCTCCTTCCTGGGCTGGGCGGTGTACGATCGCATTACGCTGAAGCGTCGCACCGATGGTGGCGGCCCGCCGATTCCAGTGGGCGGCGTCACCAATGATCTGATCGCGGTCGCGGTCGGAATCGTCGCTTATCTGGCGCTGGCTTTTGCGTTCCATCCGGTCGTGATCGGTGTTCCCGTGATCGGCAGCTAGCCGATCAGCACAAGACAGGACCGGCATGCCCATGCGCGGAAGGTAACAAGAGCAACAAGCCAAGGGCATTCCGATGGACTGGTCGCAATCTCAGATCCCGCCGATGCGGTTCGAGGCGCGCTTCGGCGATCGGGTAGTGCCGGCATTTTGCGATCGGCCGTCGAGCCTGTGGGCGATGATTGCGGACGCCTGCGCCCGCAATGGCGACGGTGAAGCGCTGATCTCAGGCAATGTCCGGCTGAGCTGGGGGCAGGCCGCGGAGCAGGCCGCGCGGATCGCGGCCGGCTTTCGCAAGCTCGGACTGCAGCGTGGCGATCGTGTCGCGATCCTGCTCGGCAACCGCGTCGAATTTCCGCTGTTGCTGTTCGCTGCCGCTCATGAGGGGCTGGTCACGGTGCTGCTCGGCACGCGGCAGCAGAAGCCGGAAATCGCCTATGTGCTCGCCGACTGCGGCGCCAAGATCCTGATCCACGAGGCGGCACTTGCGGAGCGGCTGCCGGATGCGCGGGATGTGCCTGATGTGATCCACCGCATCGCGGTCGACAACGATCCGGCTCTGTCGCATTTCGCGGCGCTCGCCGACAACGCGCCGGCCCCGGCGCCGGTCGAGACCAGCGAGGAGGACACCGCGATGATCCTCTACACCTCGGGCACGACAGGCAAGCCGAAGGGCGCGATGCTGGCCCATTGCAACATCGTCCATTCCTCGATGATCTTTGTGTCCTGCCTGCAATTGACGCAGGCGGACCGCTCGATCGCGGCGGTGCCGCTCGGCCACGTCACCGGCGTCGTCGCCAACATCACGACGATGATCTGCTGCGGCGGCGCGCTGATCATCATGCCGGAATTCAAAGCCGCCGAATACCTCAAGCTCGCCGCGCGCGAGCGCGTCACCTACACGGTGATGGTGCCGGCGATGTACAATCTCTGCCTGCTCCAGCCCGATTTCGACAGCTATGATCTCTCAAGCTGGCGCATCGGTGGTTTTGGCGGCGCACCGATGCCGGTTGCCACCATCGAGAAGCTCAAGGCGATAATTCCCGGGCTCGAGCTGACGAACTGCTACGGCGCGACCGAGACGACATCGCCGTCCACGATCATGCCTGGCGAGTTGACGGCAAGCCATATCGACAGCGTCGGCCTGCCGTGTCCGGGTGCGCGTATCCTGGCAATGGGGGCGGACGGGCATGAGCTGCCGCATGGCGAAATCGGCGAGCTCTGGATCCAGAGTGCCTCGGTCATCAAGGGCTATTGGAACAATCCGAAGGCCACGGCCGAAAGTTTTACCAGCGGGTTCTGGCATTCCGGCGATCTCGGCTCGGTCGACAACGAGGGATTTGTCCGGGTGTTCGACCGGCAGAAGGACATGATCAACCGCGGCGGTCTGAAGATCTATTCGGCCGAGGTCGAATCCGTGCTGGCCAGCCATCCCGCCGTGGTCGAAAGCGCGATCGTCGCCAAGACATGCCCCGTGCTGGGCGAACGCGTTCACGCGGTGGTGGTGACGCGTGCGCTGGTGGACAGCGAGGCCTTGCGCGCCTGGTGCGCGGAACGGCTGTCCGACTACAAGGTCCCCGAAACCATGGTGATCACCGCCGAGCCGTTGCCGCGCAATGCCAACGGCAAGGTGCTGAAGCGGCAGTTGCGGGAACTCTTGGGAACCTGAGGCCGGGCAGGTGGTTTCTCTCGGGCTGTCCCGGGTGGTTAACGCCTTGATCGGGCTCGCTTTGCCTTGCCACCGCCATATCGTTAGGCTACCTCGCCGCCACGTGGGGACCGGGATTCCTGACGCGAACGCTTTGGCGCGCGCACCCGGACGGGCATGGGATTATCATAAGTGTCTGAATTATTTGACGAAGTCGACGAGGAAGTACGTCGCGAACAGCTCAAGAAGCTGTGGGATAAGTATTCGATCTTCTTCATCGCTCTGATGGTGCTGATCGTTGCCGCCGTAGGTGGCTGGCGCGGTTACCAATATCTGGAGGCCCAGAAGGCCGCCGAGGCCGGTGCCGCCTTCGAGAAGGCCGCTGAGCTGTCCGAGCAGGACAAGCACGCGGAGGCCGAAGCGGCCTTCACCGAACTCGCCGCCAAGGCTCCGTCGGGCTATCGCACACTGGCGCGGCTGCGTGCGGCAGCCGAGACGGCGGCCCGCGATCCCAAGGCGGCCGCCAAGCTGTATGACGACATTGCCGCCGACCGCAGCGTGCGCGGTGAGTGGCAGGATCTGGCGAAGCTCCGCGCGGCCGGCCTCCTGCTCGACAGCGCCGGCTATGCCGACATGCAGCAGCGGCTGGAAGCCTCCGCCGCGCCCAAATCGACCTTCCGTCACAGTGCCCGCGAGATGCTGGCGCTGTCGGCCTGGCGCAACAACGACATGACTGCGGCCCGCAAATGGCTCGATGCGATCGCCGAGGACGGCGAAACGCCGCCCGGCCTGCGCTCACGCGCCGAGGCCCTTCAGGCCCTGCTGCCTCCCGTCGCCAAAAGCTGACGGCCCGAGAGCTGACACGAGATACCGATATGCGCCGCACGCCACGCTTGATCGCAGCCGCCGTCCTGATCGCCTTCACGGGCGTCCTGGGCGGTTGCTCCAGCTTCGATCCGAGCGACATGCTCGACTTCCTCGATACCAAGAAGAAGCTGCCGGGCGACCGCAAGCCGGTGTTCCCGGAAGGTGTGCCGGGCCTCGAGCAGGGCGTGCCGAAAGACATGTACAAGGGCGCCCAGCAACAGCCCGATCCGAACGCGCCTGCCGTTGCGGCCTTGCCTGTGGAGCCTCAGCCCGAGCCGGCCAAGCCGGCGAAGGGAGCCAAGGCGAAAAAGACCAGGCAGCCGGCCGCCGCAGCAGTCGCGCCGGCTGAGGCGCCCGCCGGCGAAGTCGATGGCGAGGCCCAGCCGGAGGCGGCGCCCGCGGCCGCTCCGCCGCCCAGGCAGAAGATCGTGCGCAAGCGCACCACCGCGCCGCCGCCCGATCAACCCGTCCAGCAGGCGCAACCGACCCAGACCACCCAGCAGCAATCGCAGGGCGCCTTCCCGGCGCCGATGCCGAGCGGCAGCTTCTCGCGCTAATTGCTTCATTTCATTGACAGGCGCAGCTCCGGCAGCGCACGAATGACCGATGTCCTATACAATTGCCATTATCGGCCGACCCAATGTCGGCAAGTCGACGCTGTTCAACCGCCTGGTCGGGCAGAAGCTTGCGCTCGTCGATGACCTGCCGGGCGTCACCCGCGACCGCCGCGAGGGGGAGGCCAGGCTCGGCGACCTCGAGTTCACCATTATCGATACCGCAGGACTCGACGAGGGCGCCAAGGGCTCGCTGACCGCGCGCATGCAGGAGCAGACGGAGGCCGCGATCGCACAGGCCGACGCGCTGTTCTTCGTGATCGATGCCCGTATCGGCCTCACGCCCAACGATCGCGCCTTCGCCGATTTCGCCCGCAAGGCCAACAAGCCGGTGCTGCTCGTCGCCAACAAGAGCGAGGGCAAGCATGGCGACGTCGGCGCGATGGAGTCCTTCGCGCTTGGCCTCGGCGATCCGATCCAGGTTTCGGCCGAGCACGGCGAGGGCATGGGCGAGCTCTACGACGCTCTGCGCCCGCTGATGCCGGAGCCGGTGGAGGACGATGAGCTCGAAGACGACGAGCCGCTGACCGAGGAAGAGGCCGCCACGCGTCCGATCCGGGTCGCCATCGTCGGCCGGCCCAACGCCGGCAAGTCGACGATGATCAATCATCTGCTCGGCGAGGAGCGCCTGCTGACGAGCGCGGAGGCCGGCACTACGCGCGATTCCATCGCGGTCGAGATCAACTGGAAGGGCCGCGATTTTCGCGTGTTCGACACCGCGGGTCTGCGCCGGCGCTCGCGGATCGAGGAGAAGCTCGAAAAGCTCTCCGTCGCCGACGCACTGCGCGCGGTGCGCTTTGCCGAAGTCGTCGTGATGATGATGGATGCGCAGAACCGCTTCGAGGAGCAGGATCTTCGCATCGCCGACCTGATCGAGCGCGAGGGCCGCGCTGTCGTGCTCGCCGTCAACAAATGGGACCTGATGGAGAGCAAGGGCGGCGGCGCGATCTCCGGCCTGCGCCGGGATGCCGACCATTTGCTGCCGCAGGTCAGGGGCGTGCCGATCGTCGCCGTCTCCGGTCTGATGGGCGAGGGCATTGACCGCCTGATGCAAGCGATCCAGGACGCCTACGCGCTCTGGAACAAACGCGTGTCGACATCATCGCTGAACCGCTGGTTCGAAGAGGCAGTCCAGGCGAATCCGCCGCCCGCCGTATCCGGCCGCAGGCTGAAGCTGAATTACATCACGCAGACCAAGGCCCGCCCGCCGAGCTTCGTGCTGTTCTGCTCGCGCGCGGACGCGGTGCCTCAGTCGTATATGCGCTACCTCACCAATTCGATGCGTGAGGCCTTCGAATTGCCGGGCACGCCGGTGCGCATCACCTTGCGCGAGAAGGCCAATCCCTTCGCCCACAAGCGCAAGCGGCTGTCGTGAGCGACGATGCCGGCGAGGCGATGGCGCAGAGCGCTGCGCCGGTCCGGCGCGGTGCGGTCGCCTTCATCTTCGTCACCATCCTGCTCGACATGCTCGCGCTCGGCGTGATCATGCCGATCCTGCCAAAGCTGATCGAGAGCTTCGTCGACAACGACACGGCGCACGCGGCCCGCATCTTCGGCCTGTTCGGCACTGCCTGGGCGCTGATGCAGTTCGTGTTCTCGCCGGTGCTCGGCGCGCTGTCGGATCGATTCGGGCGGCGGCCGGTGGTGCTGCTGTCGAATTTCGGGCTCGCGGCCGACTATGTGCTGATGGCGCTGGCGCCGTCGCTGGTCTGGCTGTTCGTCGGTCGCGTCATTTCCGGCATCACCTCGGCCAGTATCTCGACCGCCTTTGCCTATATTGCCGACATCACGCCGCCGGAGCGGCGCGCGGCGGTCTTCGGCAGGATTGGCGCTGCCTTCGGCGCCGGTTTCGTGCTGGGCCCGGCGCTGGGCGGTCTGCTCGGCGACATCGATCCGCGCCTGCCGTTCTGGGCCTCGGCAGCCCTGAGCCTTGCCAATGCACTCTATGGGCTGTTCGTGCTGCCGGAATCGCTGGCGCCGGAGAAGCGCTCGCCGTTCCACTGGACCAGCGCCAATCCGGTCGGCGCGCTGCGCCTGCTGCGTTCCAACGCGGTGCTCGCTGCGTTGTCCGTCGTCAACTTCATCGCGCAGGTCGCGCATGTCGTGCTGCCCTCGACCTTCGTGCTCTATGCCACCTATCGCTACGGCTGGGATTCGAAAACCGTGGGACTGACGCTGGCGATGGTCGGCATCTGCGCCATGGTGGTGCAGGGGCTCGCGATCGGCCCAATCGTGCGCGTGCTCGGCGAGCGGAACGCGTTGTTGATGGGCCTGTGCTGTGGCGCGGTCGGCTTCGTGATCTTCGGCGCGGCGCCGACCGGGCCGCTGTTCTGGCTCGGTATTCCCGTGATGTCGCTGTGGGGAATCTCGGGTGCCGCCATGCAGTCGCTGATGACGCGGCTCGTCGCGCCCCATCAGCAGGGACAGTTGCAGGGTGCGACCGCGAGCGTGCAAAGCGTGTCGCAGCTCGTCGGCCCGTTCCTGTTTACGCTGACGTTTTCATATTTCATCGGCGCCAGCGCGCCGTGGCAACTGCCCGGCGCGCCGTTCCTGCTCGCGGCGGTGCTGATGGTGGTGTGCGTGGCGATCGCGGTGCGGGCGCTGGCAGCGACGAAGACGGTCTCGTAGGGTGGGCAAAAGCGCTCTTGTGCCGTTCCCACCATCCTTCCTCGATCTCGAAAGAAACGGTGGGCACGCTCCGCTTTGCCCACTCTACGGCAGCTTTTCCGGAGCCAATAACGTAAATGCCCGGGACATCCAGCGCGAAGACGCGCTTCGCGCTTTTGCCCGGGCATGGCGTCGTTGAGAATTTGCGTGACCGCTACGCGGTTACTTCTTCACCAGCGGGCACTCGCTGTCCTTGAGCGGCTTGGCCGCGTCTTCCGCCGAGATCGTGGCGATCTGCTTATAATAGTCCCACGGCCCCTTCGACTCCTCGGGCTTCTTCACCTCGAACAGATAGGCGGGGATGAGGCGGCGGCCGTCGGCGCGCAGCGGGCCCTTGCCGAACAGCGGGTCGTCGGTCGGAAGCTCCTTCATCTTGGCGACAACCTTGGCGCCGTCATGCGGATTGCCGCCGAGCGCGTCCATTGCCTTGAGATAGTGCAGCACCATCGCGTAGTTGCCGGCCTGAGTCATCGACGGCATCGCGTTCTTGCTGGACAGTGCGGCGAAGCGCTTCGACCAGGCACGGGTCTGGTCGTTCATGTCCCAGTAAAAGGACTCGGTGAAGGTGAGGCCCTGCGCAGTCTTGAGTCCCAGCGAATGCACGTCGTTGATGAACAGCAGCAGTGCCGCGAGCTTCTGACCGCCGGCGACGATGCCGAATTCGGCCGCTTGCTTGATCGCGTTCGTGGTGTCGCCGCCGGCGTTGGCGAGGCCCACCACTTTGGCTTTGGACGATTGCGCCTGCAGCAGGAATGACGAGAAGTCCGAGCTGTTGATCGGATGCTTGACGCTGCCGAGCACCTTGCCGCCATTCGCGGTCACCACGGCCGTGGTGTCGCGTTCCAGCGCGTGACCAAAAGCATAATCGGCGGTAAGAAAGAACCAGGTGTCGCCGCCTGCCTTGGTCAGCGCCTTGCCGGTGCCGTTGGCGAGCATGTAGGTGTCGTAAGTATAGGAGATCGTGTTCGGCGTGCAGGCCTTGCCGGTCAGGTCGGCTGAAGCGGCGCCGGAATTCAGCAGCACTGCGTTCTTTTCCTTGACGAGGTTGCTGACCGCCAGCGCCACGCCGGAGTTCGGTGTATCGGCGATCGCATCGACCTTCTCGTTGTCGATCCACTGCCGGGCGATATTGACGCCGACGTCGGGCTTGTTCTGGTGATCGCCGCTCAGCACGTCGATCTTCCAGCCCTTCTTGAGCAGCCCGGAATCCTCGACCGCCATCTTGATCGCGACCACAGAGTTCGGGCCGCCGATGTCGGCATAGAGGCTCGACATGTCGTTCAACACGCCGATCTTTACTGTCTTGTCCTGCGCGTATGCGGACGTTGCAAAACCGAAGGCGGCACAGGCCAGAAGCGCCGCAGACCGGCGCGTTAACGTCATCGTCATAAAAGGTTTCCTCCATTGTCGAACATGCGGACAGCCCTCTTGAATGGGAGCCTTGTTCCGGCTGATGGCTCTACCGTGTCCCACGGCCGGCGGCAATGCGCCTAAAGCCGGATGGCGCTGCGTCGTAGCGTCATCCGTCGGTTAACTTTTGGGCAAAATGCGTCGAGACGCTATTTCAGCGCGTCCGACGTCAGCTTGAATTTCTGGATGCGCTTTCCGGTGTCGACCTCGGCGGTATAGACGTTACCCTTGGCGTCGACTGCCATGGCATGCACCCAGTGGAATTGTCCGGCATTGCGGCCGTTGTGCCCAAAGCTGCCGACCACGCTGCCGTCCTCGCGCCTGATGACCCTGATCTCGTTGTTTTCGCCGTCGGCGCTGAGCAGCCAGGTCTGCTTCGGATCGGGCCAGATCGCGATGTCCCACACGGCGCCGTTGCCGAGCGTGTTCTTTTCGAAGAAGAACTCCTTTACGAAGGTGCCGTCCTTCTTGAAGACCTGGATGCGGTTGTTGATGCGGTCGCAGACGTAGACGAGCCCGTCATTGGCGAGCTTCACGCAATGGACGGGGTTGCCGAACTGCTGGGACACTGGCGCCTTGGGATCATACGCCGCCTGCTTGGTGTCATCGGGCTTGTTGCCGTAGGCGCCCCAGTGCCGCTTGTAGGCGAGGGTGGTTGCGTCGAACACGATGACGCGTCGGTTGCCATAGCCGTCGGCGACGTAGATCTCGTTCGCCTCCTTGTCGATCGCGGTCTCGGCGGGCTTGCCGAGCTGCGTCGTGTCGTTGCTGCCGAGGCTCGGCGCGATCTTGCCGATCTGGGCGACGAACTTGCCGTCGAGCGTGAACTTCAGGATCGCGTTGTCATTGTCGGCATTGCCGCCGACCCAGACGAAGCCGCGCTCGTCGACCTCGATGCCATGCTCGCGGCCGACCCATTCATAGCCTTCACCGGCACCGCCCCATGACCGTAGCAGGTTGCCGTCGGTGTCGAATTCGAGCACGGGCGGTGCTGAAACGCAGCATTTGGAACGCGGCGGGTTGAGGCTCGCGCCTTTCTCGTCATCGGTGAGCGAGCGCGGGCGATGGATGACCCAGATGTGGCCCTGCCAGTCGACGGTGATGCCGCCGACCTGGCCGAGGATCCAGTTGTTCGGCAGCGGCTTTGGCCAGGAGGAATCGACCGCGAAGGTCGGGACATCGCCGGCGGTCGCGGTGCCCGGAAGCGCGAATGCGATGGCCGCGATCAGGATGGAAAAGGCGTGAGAGACATTTGCGAGCGCACGCGTAACGCCTGCGCGATCATGCCGTGGCGCCATGGCGACCTCCCTTTATTGGCTTGCGGCTTGCTGCCGCTTGAGTGCGGGCAGTCAATCGCGGGGAGGCCGTCAAGTCAATCAGGCCGGCGAGCGGAAGCTCATCAGGCTGCGGGACTTATAATCGTAGAACTTGCCGGTCTCGGTCCAGTCCGGCGCGCACATCGGCACGATGAATTCGGCGACCTGCTCGGACGTTTCCAGCGTCGCCGGGTCTTCGCCCGGCATCAGCGTGGCACGCATGCGGGTGCGGACCGGGCCGGGATTGAACAGATTGATGCGCAGCTTCGTATTTGCGGTCTCCTGCGCCCAGGCGCGCGCCAGCGTTTCCAGCGCGGCCTTGGAGGCGGCGTAGGGGCTGACATAGGCGGTGGCCTTGTTGGCCGCGCCCGAGGTGATGAACACCGCGCGGCCCGCGTCGGATTGCTTGAGCAGCGGCTCCATGCAGCGGATCAGCTGGAAGTTCGCGGAGACGTTGACGGCCATCACGTCGTTGAAAGCCTTCAGCTCGATATGACCGACCGGCGAGGACGGGCCGAGCACGCCGGCATTGCCGACGAGGATGTCGAGCTTGCCGTAGCGTTCGTGCAGGCCGGCGCCGAGCCGCGCGATGCCGTCGGAATCGGTGAGGTTGAGCGGCACCAGCGTTGCGCTGCCGCCGTCCTGGCGGATCTCATCGTCAAGCTCTTCCAACCCGCCCTGCGTGCGCGCGACCGCCACGATATGCGCGCCGGCCTTCGCGAGCGCCTTGGCCGTGGCGAAGCCGATGCCGCGCGAGGCGCCGGTGACGAGAGCGATGCGGTTGGCGAGGGGATTTGTCATTGAAAGGTTCTATCCAGCGTCGTCCTGGCGAAAGCCAGGACCCATACGCCGTGACGTTTATGGCTAGGGAAGATGATTGTCACACCTTCTTCGAAGCAGAGAGGCCTGTGGTAATGGGTCTTGGCTTTCGCCAGGACGACCAGCCTAGCTCGCCTCCGCCAGCAGCGACAATTGTCGCGGCTGCTGCTCGGTCTGGGTCTGATCGGTGAGGTGGGTCGGATACGCCCCGGTGAAGCAATGATCCGAGAATTTTGGATTGGCGGGGTCGCGGCCAGGCTCGCCCATCGCGCGGTACATGCCGTCGATCGACAGGAAGGCGAGCGAGTCGGCGCCCATGATCTCGCGCATCTCCTCCAGCGAATGCGTCGCGGCCAGCAGGCCGCCGCGGTCCGGCAGGTCAATGCCGTAATAGTCGGGATAGAGGATCGGCGGCGAGGCGAGGCGGAAATGCACTTCCTTGGCGCCCGCGTCGCGCATCATGCGCACGATCTTCTTCGAGGTGGTGCCGCGCACCAGCGAGTCGTCGATCAGGATGATGCGCTTGCCTTCGATCGCGGCGCGGTTGGCCGAATGCTTCATGCGCACGCCGGATTCGCGGATCGCCTGCGTCGGCTGGATGAAGGTGCGGCCGACATAATGGTTGCGGATGATACCGAGCTCGAACGGCACGCCGGAATGCTGGCTGTAGCCGACAGCGGCGGGCACGCCGGAATCCGGCACCGGCACGACGACGTCGACCGGGACGTGGCTCTCACGCGCGAGCTGCGCGCCAAAGGCCTTGCGCACCTCGTAGACCGAGCGGCCGTGAACGATGGAATCGGGACGGGAGAAGTAGATGTATTCGAAGATGCAGGGACGCGGCGCGATCGGCGGGAACGGCTTGTGAATGTCCTTCCCGTTCTCGTCGAACACGATGACCTCGCCGGGCTCGATGTCGCGGACGAAGCGCGCGCCGATGATGTCGAGTGCGCAGGTCTCCGAGGTCAGGATCGGGCAGCCGTCGAGGTCGCCGAGCACCAGCGGACGGATGCCGCGCGGATCGCGCGCGCCGACCAGCTTCTTGTTGGTCAGCGAGACCAGCGCATAGGCGCCCTCGATCTCGCGCAACGCGTCGACATAGCGCTCGATGAAGCGGCTGCGCCTGGAGCGCGCGACCAGATGCAGGATCACTTCGGTGTCGGTGGTCGACTGCATCATTGCGCCGCTCTTCACCAGCTCGCGGCGCAATGTCAGGCCGTTGGTGAGGTTACCGTTGTGGGCGACCGCAAGGCCGCCGGCATTCAATTCGGCGAACAGGGGCTGCACGTTGCGCAGGATGGTCGCGCCGGTGGTGGAATAGCGGACATGGCCGACCGCCATGTTGCCGGGCAGGCGGTCGATCACCTCGCGGCGGGAGAAAGTGTCGCCGACGAGGCCGAGGCGGCGTTCGGAATGAAAGCGGCTGCCGTCATAGGAGACGATGCCGGCGGCTTCCTGACCGCGGTGCTGAAGGGCATGGAGGCCGAGCGCCGTGATGGCGGCGGCATCGGGGTGGCCATAGATGCCGAAGACGCCGCATTCCTCGCGCAGCGTATCCCCTTCCAGATCGTCCTGAAGCTCTAGCGCGGCCGGGCCGAGATCAAGTAGGGCGTCCTGGTCAGGATTTCGCATCTCGTCCGAGCCTCTCTTTAGGGCTTTATCAACGCGCCGCGGGTTTCTCGATCAGCTTTTTAAGGCCGTCACGAGCCGGTTTGCTGTATCCGTCGCCACTGCCCGAAGGCTGCTGCTCGGAATCAGTCTGCTCATCATCTGGTTTGTTTTTCTTGAATCTCTTCAAGATGGTGTTCTCGGGGTCGTCAGGCAAGAGGGCCATCAGCCAATCGCCGGTTCCCTGGAGCACAACGCGGGACTTGGCCCCCGTGACCCAATCCGGGCGCTGCTTGTCCGGCACCAGCCAGGTGAAGAACAGGAAGGCGACCACGACGATCAAAAGCCCGCGAGCCAGCCCGAACAGGAAGCCGAGGGTGCGGTCCAGCGCGCCGATGCGCGAATCGAGGATCATGTCGGAGATCCGGACCGTGATCACGGAGACCACGACCAGGGTGCCAACGAACACGCCGGCGACCACGACCACGCTCGCGACGGTATCGTTGTTGAAATAGGTCTTGGCGGTCGGCAGCAGCTTCGAGAATGAATAAAGGGTGACGATCGCCGCCGTGCCCCAGGCCGCGATCGACAGGATTTCGCGCATGAAGCCGCGAACCATCGCGAGCAGGCCCGAGATCAGCATCACACCGAGCAGGATCAGGTCGAGGATGGTTACTGGCATCGGCTGGTCTGGTCCGCTCGTACTTCAAAGGTGCTCAGCGAATCGGTGTTTGCCGCCGCCCTAAGTGAGGGCCAGACGACGTTTCCGGCAAGGCCGCAACCACGCAATCCCATGCTGCTTTTGTGACGGCTGTATAGCGGCGGGGACGGGGAACGTCACCTCCGCCTAACCCTCTCCACGGCGGAATCTTGCCGGTGTGGCATTTTTCTCTGCCGGCGCGCTCGAGTCGCCCCGGCGGGAGCCGCGGGCGGCGATTTCGGCGACCAATGTCGTCAGGCTGTTGATCGCGTTCAGCGATAGTCCGGCATCGCCGCTGGCTTCGCCCCGGGCCGATTCGGGCAGCACGGCGCGCTGAAAGCCGAGTTTTGCCGCTTCCTTCAGCCGGGTCGGGGTCTGCGCCACCGGGCGGACCACGCCGGACAGCGAGATCTCGCCGAAATAGACCGCATCGGTGGGTAATTGCGCATTAACCAGAGAGGACACGAGCGCGGCCGCGGCGGCCAGATCGGCCGCCGGCTCGTGGATGCGCAGCCCGCCCGCAACGTTCAGATAGACGTCGTGGCCGGATAGCTTGACCCCGCAATGGGCCTCCAGCACCGCCAGCACCATCGACAGCCGGCTCGGATCCCAGCCGACCACGGCCCGGCGCGGGGTGCCGAGCGAGGTCGGGGCCACCAGCGCCTGCAATTCGACCAGGACGGGCCTGGTGCCCTCGATGCCCGCGAAGACTGCGGTGCCCGGCGTGCCGAGATCGCGCTCGGACAGGAACAGCTCCGAGGGGTTGGTGACCTCGCGCAGGCCGAGCCCGGTCATCTCGAACACGCCGATCTCGTCGGTCGGCCCGAAACGGTTCTTCACGGCACGCAGGATACGGAATTGCTGCGAGCCTTCGCCCTCGAACGACAGCACGGCATCGACCATGTGCTCGACCACGCGGGGGCCGGCAATCTGGCCGTCCTTGGTGACATGGCCGACCAGAATGATAGCCGCGCCGGTCTTCTTGGCGAACCGGATCAGCGCCTGCGCCGAAGCGCGCACCTGGGTGACTGTGCCCGGCGCTGATTCCACCGTGTCGGTCCACATGGTCTGGATTGAATCGATCACGATCAGCCGGGGCACCGCGCCCTCCGACAGCGTCGAGACGATGTCCTCGACCGATGTCTCGGCGGCGAGCTGCACCGGCGCGTCCGATAGCCCGAGCCGCTCCGCGCGCAGCCGCACCTGGGCGACCGCCTCTTCGCCCGAGATGTAGACGATGCGATGCCCGGCGCGTGCCATCAGGCTGGTTGCTTGTGTCAGCAGCGTCGACTTGCCGATGCCGGGATCGCCGCCGACCAGCAGCACCGAGCCGCGGACGAAACCGCCGCCGGTGACGCGGTCGAGCTCGGTCATGCCTGAGGACAGGCGCGGGGCGTCCTGGGTTTTTCCGGACAGGCTTTCGAGCGCGAACGTCCGCCCCTTGCGCTTGGAGCGGATCGACACCGGTACGCTGCCGGTCGCGTCCTCCTCGGCGAGCGTATTCCACTCGCCGCAGGACTCGCACTTGCCCTGCCAGCGGTTATAGGCCGCGCCGCAGTTCTGACAGACGAAGGAAAGCGTGTTCTTGGCCATGGGGACAGCGAGTCCAAGGGTTGCAGGTTTGCTGATAGCACGGAATGACGGGTCGAGAGAGCAGACCGGCCGAATCCCGAATATCGCAATTCAGCGCGCCTGATACACGCTTTGTTAGCTCTGTGTCGCCGCACCGCAGCGCCAAAAGCTCAAGACCTGGCTCGGCGACATCACGATGGATCTTCGGACGGTGGGCGCGCGGATGGCCAATGCCCTGATCGGTGCGGCGCGTGCCGATCGAGCGCGCCGAGCAGGCCAAGGCCATGCGCGAGATGGGCGTGACGCTCGGGCAGGGCTTTCTCTATCGCCGGCCGCAGCCGCTCGCGGCCGTGTTGCTATGGCTCGAGGAACAACCGGCCCAAGAGAGCGAGGATAACCCGTCGATCGCGCCCGAATTTGCCGCCTGTGCGCAGCGCGGCTACGGCTGCGCCGCATTCCACAGCATGGAAAGGCCGGCCGCGATCATGATCGCGTCCATCACCACGCGGAACATTTCGGGCTTCAGATGCAGCACGAAGCGCTTGGCGATGAAGGCGCCGGCCATCAACGAAGATCCTGCCACCAGGCCTTTGACGAACACATCGCCGGTGAGCGCGCCGAAACGTTCGAAGGTCACGGACTTTGCGAAATAGAGGCCGAGCGAAGAAGCCGCCTCGGTGGCAAGGAAGGCGCCCCTGGACAAGCCGTAGAACAAAAACAGCGGGACGCTGAGCGGGCCGGTGGAGACGACGATGCCGGTGAGATAGCCGATGAGGGCCCCGCCGATGGCGAGATGCCAGAGATTGGCCTTGAGATCGTGCCGCGCCAGCCAGTGCCGCACCGGCACCATCGCGATCAGAAAGAGGCCTATGGCAAGATCGACGGCGTGCGGGGGCAGCGCCAGCAGCGTCCGCGCGCCGAGCACCGCGGCCGGAATGCCCGTGACCGAATAGGCCGCGCAGGCGCGCCAGTCCACATCGCGCCACCAGGCCAAAATCCGCGAAAAGTTCGCCATCACCGCGGCGACTGCCATGATCGGCACCGCTTCCTTCGGCCCATAAGCATAGACCAGCACCGGCATCAGCATGATCGACGACCCCGTGCCGACGATGCCGGAAATGGTGCCTGCGATGAGGCCGACGGTGAGGATGAACAGGAAGGCCAAGGGAACTGCTCCGGGAATCGGAGCAGTGTAGCCGCGGAACGATGTCAGGCGAGAGAGGGAATCGCGGCCCGCATCGGCATGCCGGCCTGCGCGCCGCGCGTGAGGCACTTTTGGGCTGCCGCGTCGCACCCGACCTGGAGGGCAGTTTGCAATGGTGCCTTCTCGCTCAACATGGCCGCGAACGCGCCGACAAAAGTGTCGCCGGCGCCGGTCGTGTCCACCGGCGTGATGCGCGGGGCAGGGGCGCGCAGGCGGGTGTCATCGGCCGTGACGGCCAGCGCGCCTTGCGCACCGGCGGTGACGATGCAGGTGAGGTCCCCGGTCCTGGCGAGGTCGGCGGCTGCCGCTTCGTAATCGGATGGAGCGAAGCCTATGGCCGCGGCCGCGTCCATCGCCTCGTGCTCATTGACGAGGAGATAGTCGGTCACGGCGAGAAGCGCTGCAACCATATCGCGCGTCATCTGCTCCGGGACTGGCGCCAGGTTCCAAATGACGGTGCCGAATTCCGCTTTCGTCCTGCGTGCGGCCTCGAGCGCCTGCGCAAAGGGCACCTCCATCTGGAGCACCAGCACCGTGTCGGGACCGAATAGCCCCGCAGGGAGGTCACCGGCGCTCGTGGTCATGTTGGCGCCGCTGGCCACCGTGATCGCATTCTCGCCGGCATGGTCGACCGTGATGAAGGCGCAGCCGGTCGGCTCATCCGATCTGACGACGAGATCGGCATCAACATTGTTTGCCCGGAGGTTCTCGATCGCGCGATCGCCGAATCCGTCCCGTCCGATGCGGCCGGCCATCCGGACCTGTCCCGGTCCTGCGATCCGCGCGGCGGCCACGGCCTGATTGGCGCCCTTGCCGCCGAAATGCGTCTGGTAGGACGGCGCGAGCACCGTTCGGCCCGGCCCGGGAATGACCGGGACCGCCGCGACCAGATCGATATTGAGCGATCCGAACATCAGGATCATGGCGGCGACGTCCGTCAGCCTTGCTCGTCCATGACGCGCAGCTTTTCCACGCGGCGGCGGAAATCCTCGTCGGTGGAGAATTCGGCGGAGAGGTACGACGAGACGAGATCCACGGCGAGCCAGGCGCCGACGATCTGCGCGCCGATGCACATGACGTTGACGTCGTCATGCTCGACGCTCTGATGGGCGGAATGGACGTCGTGGCAGACCGCGGCGCGGATGCCCTTCATCTTGTTGGCCGCGATCGAGGCACCGACGCCGGTGCCGCACACCATAATGCCGCGTGTGGCTTCGCCCGACGTCACCTTCTGGGCGACTGCGCGCGCGATGTCGGGAAAGTCCACCGGCTTGTCGTCATGGGAGCCGACGTCGAGAACGTCGTGGCCGAGGCTGCGGATGTGGTCGATAACGGTCTGCTTGAGCGGCCAGCCGGCGTGGTCTGATCCGATGACGAGACGCATGTGATGTCCTTCTTGATTTTGCATGGGTCGTGACAGCCGCAAGCGGCTGCCACGATTTTCCGTAGTTTCAGCTACGCATGTCGGGCGGCAGATCGACGCCGTGGAATTTCTTGTAGATCGCGTTGAGCTTGCCGTTCTTGACGTTCTCGGTGATCCACGCGTTGAGCTTGTCCATCAGGCGCTGCTCGCCCTTCTTCAGGCCAATAGCGAGGTCGAAGGTAGCAAGCGGAATCTTGGACTCGAAGATGCGGGCCGGATTCTTCACCCCGATCTGGTTGATGATCGTCGCGGAGGTGCCGACGCAATCGACCTGGCCGGAGACCGCCGCCGTCACTTCCGTGGCGTCGTCGTCATAGCGGGCGATCTTCAGTTCCTTGTCCTTCATGTTCGACAAGGTGGTGTCCTGCGTGGTGCCGCGCGAGACGCCGATCGTCTTGTCCTTCAGGTCGGGCCAGTCCTTGACGTTGAGCGACTTGAGGCAGCCGACGTCGGATTGCAGCGTCGCGTAGCGCTTGGTGAAGTCGATCACCTTGGCGCGCTCGGGCGTCACCGAGAGCGTCGAAATGATGATGTCGGCCTTGCCGGTCAGGACGTTGGGGATGCGCGTTGCGCCGGTGGTCTGGATGAATTCGAGCTCGAATCCCCAGTCCTTGGCAAGCAGCTGCGCCACTTCGACGTCGGAGCCGGTCGGCTTCATGCTGGCATCCATCATGCCCGAGGGCGGAATGGCGACGTCCGTCGAGATGCGGATCTTCTTCGCCTGCATGATCTCGTCGAGCAAATCGGCCGCCGACGCCGGGCCGGCTGCGATCAACATGAGACAACACGCCGAAACGGCTGCGCCCAGAAATGTCCTCTTTGTCATCCTTGGTTCTCCTCTCCCTGTTATGATTTCAAGTTTCCTGTGCCGACGAATTGCGTCAGCTCCGGCGTCGTTGGCGACGTCAGGATCGAGGCGGGTCCGGTCTCATGAACCTTGCCGCGATGCATGAAGACGATCCGGTCGGCGATGCCCTTGGCAAAACCCATCTCGTGGGTGACCATCACCATGGTCATGCCGTCCGCCGCCAACTGTTCGATCACCTTCAGCACTTCGCCGGTGAGCTCGGGATCGAGCGCGGAGGTGACTTCGTCGAACAGCATGACTTTCGGCTGCATTGCGAGCGAGCGGGCGATCGCCGCGCGCTGCTGCTGGCCGCCCGAAAGCTGCTCGGGGTAGGCGTGCAGCTTCTCCTCGAGCCCGACCTGCGCAAGCACTTTTCGCGCCAGGTCTTTGGCCTCGCCTGTGGCAAGGCCCTTCACGGCGCAAGGGGCGAGCGTGATGTTCTGCTCGATCGTGAGATGGGGAAACAGATTGTAGCTCTGGAAGACGATGCCGACGTCCTGACGCAACGCGCGCAGATCGACGTCCGGACGGTCGACCCGGTGACCGCACACCACGATCTCGCCGCCGTCGACCTTCTCGAAGCGGTCGATGCAGCGAAGCGCCGTGCTCTTGCCGGAGCCGGAACGGCCAATCAGCGCCAGCACCTCGCCGCGCTCGACGGAAAAGGAGACGCCATCGAGGACCCGGAGCGGGCCAAAGCTCTTCTGCACGTCGCGAAGCGACACGACCGGTTCGGAGGAGGTGGGTTTTTGTTGCATGTCAGGCTGGCGCGAGGTTGGACCTGCCACGCCCCATCCGCCGTTCCAGCCTCTGGCTGAACAGGGAGAGGGGATAGCACATGGCGAAGTAGGTGACGGCGATGATGGCGTAGATGGCAAACGGCTCGAACAGGGAGTTGTTGACGATCTGGCCCGAGCGCATCAGCTCGACGAATCCGACGACGGAGGCGAGCGAGGTGTTCTTGACGATCTGCACCATGAAGCCGACGGTGGGCGGCGTGGCGATGCGGATCGCCTGCGGCAGGATCACCTTCATCATGCGCTGGGTGCGGCTCAGCGCGAGGCCCTCGGCAGCCTCCCATTGCGGCTTCGGCACGGACTGGATGCAGCCGCGCCAGATCTCGCCGAGATAAGCGGCGACATAGAGCGTGAGCGAGGCGCCGGCGGCCGCGAGCGGCGAGACCTTGAGGCCGATGGCGGCAAGGCCGAAATAGCCGAGGAACAGGATGACAAGCAGCGGTGTGCCCTGAATGAGCTGGACATAAACGGCACTGGCGATCCGCACCGATTTGAGCGGCGAGATTCGCGCCAGCGCGATCACGAAGCCGACGATGCCGCCGCCAATCAGCGCGATCACCGATAGACCAATGGTCCACAACGCGCCCTGACCGAGGAATATCAGATGGTTGATGTTGAGATGTCCGCCCATGGTCATCTCACAACGGTGTGCCGAGCCGGCAACGGCGCGGAAACAGTACGAGGCCGAGGCCCCAGAAGCCCGCGCGCATCACCAGCGACAGGATGATGTAGAGGACCGCGACGATGATGTAGGTCTCGAACGCGCGGTAAGTGTCCGACTGGATGTAGTTGGCGACTGCGGTGAGTTCTTCCGCCGAGATCTGCGAGCAGACCGAGGAGGCCAGCATCAACAGCACGAACTGGCTGGTCAGCGCCGGATAGACCTTCTCGATCGCGGGCAGCAGGATGATATGCCAGTAGATCTGGAGGCGCGACAGCGCCAGCCCCTCGGCCGCCTCGATCTGTCCGCGCGGGATCGCCTCGAAACCGGCGCGCATGATCTCGGCGGTGTAGGCGCCGACATTGATCGTCAGCGCGGCCACCGCCACGGTGAAGGCGGAGAATTTCAGCCCGAGGCTGGCGAGGCCGAAATAGACCAGGAAGATCTGCACCAGCAGCGGCGTATTGCGGATGGCCTCGACATAGATCTTGCAGGCGGCTGCGATCAGGGCACTGTGCGCGCCGCGCCCGACCGCCGCGAGCGTGCCAAGGACGGCGCCGCAGACCGTCGAAAAGGCCGCCAGCTCCAGCGTGAGGACGGCGCCGGCGAGGAAACTCGGCCAACGCTCCAGCACTGCGGGAAAGTCGAGTTGGAGGCTCATCGTATCAGGGTCAGCCGGTGGTCTGGTTGGTCATGCGGTCGTAGACGCGGAACAGCGCCTGGTTGCCGTTGTTGCCTTCGCCGTGGGCGCGCGCATCGACATATTGGCTGGTGACGAGCGCGGTGCCGGGCAGCGGCACGCTCAGCGCCTGCGCCTGCTCCTGCACCAGGCGGAGGTCCTTGAGCTGCAGATCGATCCGAAAGCCGGCGGAGACGTCGCCCGCGATCATCGCGGGGCCGAGCTTGTCGAGCATCCAGGATGCGGCGGAGCCACCGAGCAGCACGCGGCGCAGCAGATCGAGATCGAGGCCAGAAGCGCGACCGAGCGCCAGCGCCTCGCAGATCGCCTGGATGTTGATGCCGCAGATGAGCTGATTGCAGAGTTTTACGGTCTGGCCGGCGCCGGCCGCCCCGACATGCGTGATGGTCGTGCCCATCGCGCGGAAGAACGGCTCGGCTTTGGCAAATGCTTCGGCGTCGCCGCCGGCCATGATCGAGAGCGCGGCGTTCCTGGCGCCGAGCGGGCCGCCCGAGACCGGCGCATCGATGAAGCTGACGCCGGCCTTTTGCAGGTCTGCATGGATGCGGCGGACGGCGACCGGTGAGATCGTACTCATGTCGACGATGAGCTTGCCTGATGGTGGCGACTTCAACAGCCCATGCTCGCCGTAAATGGTCGCCTCGACATGGGGCGTGTCGGGCAGCATGGTGATGACGACATCGGCGCCTTGCGCGGCCTCGGCCGGACTTTTGGCGCGAACCGCGCCTTCCTTGACGATGTCGGCGACAGCAGCCTCATTGAGGTCGAAGGCGCGCACCGCGTGCCCGGCCTTCAAGAGGTTGCGCACCATCTCCAGGCCCATCGTGCCGATGCCGATGAAGCCGACGCTGCCCTTGTCGTTCCGTCCCATGTTATCAGTCCGTTTCTTGTTTCGTCTGTCTGCGGTCAGCGCGAGGCGCTGGTCTTGTCCAAGTCGCCGACGACGGCGCGTCTGCGGAATTCGTCTCCAATGGCAAAATGCTTGCGCAGCGTTGCGTCCGCGCGCTCCGGATCGCGCGCGATCACAGCTTCAAAGATGCGGCGGTGGTCGTCGATCAGATAGGTCTTCATGGACGGGAAGGCCTGCACCAGTTCGCGGCGACTGCGATGCGAATGCGTCAACAGGCCGGCCATCGAGCCATGGAGGACGGTCAGGGTTTCCGAGCGTGAAGCCATCACGATCGTGCGGTGGAAATCGAAGTCGGCTTTACCGCCACCATCCGCCTCGTCGATCGTTTCCTCGATTTTCGCAAGTGCGCGCTGGAGCCGCTCGTAATCGGCAATGTTTGCGCGCTCGCAGGCAAGCCGGATCGCCTGGCACTCGATCGCGACGCGCGCCTGCATGACGTCGTCGAGCATGTCCGCTTGCTGGGCGAGCGCGAAGGTGAAGAAGTCGTTCAGCACAGAGACGTCCGGCCGCGTCACCACGGTGCCGACGCGGTCGCGGATCTCGACGATGCCGAGCACGGTGAGGGCGCGCAGCGCCTCGCGCACGATTGGCCGGCTGACGCCGAGAAGGCTCGCGAGCTCACGCTCGGAGATCAGGCGATCGCCGGGCTTAAGCGAGCCCGCAAGCAGCCGTTCGCGCAAGAAGGCGAACACCTTCTCAAAGCCCTTTTCGCCTTCGGCCGCGCGCTTGAGTTCCATCCCTGTCTCTTTTGGTCTGATCTTGGTAAGACCAGTAGGATGACCAGAATGGTGCGTCAAGCGCCTTGGTTAACCTCCCGGTGTCGCAGGCACCGCCAATCCGAGCCGTTCGCCGGCCCGATCCTTAGAATTTGAAGCGTATTGATCGGAGCGTTCACTTAGAGAATTTGAGGTCCGCGATGCCCGACCATCATTCCTTCTCCGTGCTCAATCGCCATGCGGTGTTGAGCGGATCCGATGACGGTTTCCCCTGGTACGCGGGCGCGATGCTTGCGGTCGAGGCGAGTGATGTGATGCGCTTGCGCTACGAAAAACTCAGCCAGGGCAACGAGGCCGCCGGGCGGGAGGCCGTGCTGATGGTGAGCGAGAAGATCGCAGCTGCCTTCGAGACGGCAGCTAGCCTGCTTGCCGGGGCGACGCCGGCAGTGATCGTCCAGCGCTATCGCGAGCATGTGGCCGCGAATGCCAAGCGGTTGTCCGCGAGCGAGGCTCCGTGACGGGGCCGCGCTGCTGACAGCATGTTGGCAGCAGGGTCCGGCTACGACCATCTCCTGACAAAACGGAGAGCGGGTCATGCGGATCGAGGCAAGCTGTCATTGCGGTGAGACGGTGTTCGAGGTGACGGAGGCGCCCTCGAGCGTGACCTGCTGCACCTGTTCGCTCTGTGCCAAGCGCGGCGCGTTGTGGGCCTATTACACGCCGACGCAGTTTCGGCTGCTGTCGCCGCCGGAGAACGTCACGACCTATCTCTGGGGCAGCCGCACGGTCAAACATCATTTCTGCGCGAGCTGCGGCTGCGGCACCTATTCGGAGTCGCCGGACTGGTCGACTGGCAAGCCCGATTTCGACAATCCCAAGGTCGGCGTCAACGCGCGCCTGTTCGACGAGTTCGACCTGGAGGCCGTGCCGGTGAACATGATCGACGGCAAGAATTTGTGGTGAGCATGCGCTCTCAGGCATATCTGCCGCACGGTCTGTCCACCATTCCTCACCAACGCAAGCGGGAGTGGTGGGCACGCTTCGCTTTGCCGCCTTACGAGTTCGTTCATTTATTTCAGCACGACCCACGCCGGCGCGTGATCGCTGGCGCCATCCTCGCCGCGAACCTTCTTGTCCACGCCCGCTTTAGCCAGGCGTGAGACGAGGGCGGGGCTGAGCAGGACATGATCGAGCCGCAGGCCCGCATCGCGCGGCCAGCGGTTTCGCTTGTAATCCCAGAAGGTGTAGATGCGTTGCTCCGGGTGCAGTTCACGGATCGCGTCACACCAGCCTTGTGCCACCAGCGAGCCGAAGGCCGCGCGGCTCTTCGGCTGGATCAAGGCATCCTTGTCCCACGAGCGCGTCGGATAGATGTCGATCTCCGTCGGCGCAACGTTATAGTCGCCGGCGAGCACCACGGGCAGGTCCTGCTTGATGAAAGTTTTGGCGTGGCGCTTGAGCCGCGCGAACCAGTCGAGCTTGTACTCGAATTTCGGTCCCGGCTGCGGATTGCCGTTCGGCAGGTAGATGCTGGTGACGATGACACCGCTTACGGCGGCCTCGATGTAGCGGGCTTCGAGATCGGCAGGCTTTCCCGGCAAGCGATCGCGGATGAGAATGGGCTCGGCATTGCGAGCGAGGATGGCGACGCCATTCCAGGTCTTTTGTCCACACCACACTGCGCCGTAACCGGCCTTTTCGATGGCGGCCGCCGGAAATTCGCCATCACTTGCCTTCAATTCTTGAAGCGCAACGACATCAGGTTTCGCCGTTCGCATCCATGCCAACAGATTGGGCAGGCGGCGATTGATGTTGTTGATGTTGAATGTCGCAATCTTCATGTAGAGCTGACCGCTTCTTACGTTCCGACACCGGAGATACAATGTCCAAGTTGAACTTTGCCGCCATCGCATTGCTCGTCGCATTCTCCGGAGCGACTTCGGCACAATCCTCCGATCCGCGCGGCGCGTGCAAGGCGGACTACGATAAATTCTGCGCCGGCCTCGCACCGGGCGGGGGCATCGTCGCCTGCCTCAACGGCAAGCGCGATCAGCTCAGCGCAACCTGCAGGACGGCGCTGGACAGCAGGAAAAAGAAGTAAGCAGCGAGCTGCTCAGCTCGGCAGCGGCGGCGGGTTCGCGGGCTGCTCGACCGGCGGCGGGGAGGGCAGTTGCTCTGCCATGGTCGCGGGAGCCGGCTTTGCCAGCGGCTCCACCACATTGCCGCCCTTGTAGATTCGCGCGTAGCGGTGGCCGAGGCTGGTCAGCACCTCATAGCCGATCGTGCCGAAATGATGGGCGAGCTCGTCGACGGTGATGCCCTCGCCAAGCAGCGTCACCATGTGGCCGCGCCGCGCCGCGTTCGGCGGCAAGTCCGTGATGTCGATCGCGATCAGGTCCATCGAGACGCGGCCCGCGACGGGGCAGCGCTTGCCGGCGACGATGACCTCGGCGCCGCGGGTGCCGTCATTGGAGCTTGCGCCGCGGAAATAGCCGTCGGCATAACCGACTGCGATGATCGCCAGTTTCGTCGGCCGCCGTGCGGTCCAGGTGCCGCCATAGCCGACGCTTTCGCCGCGCTCGACGCTGCGGATCTGCACGATGCGGGCCTTGAGGTCGACCACCGGCTGCATCGGATTGTCGGCTTCCGGCGTCGGGTTGACGCCGTAGAGCGCGGCGCCCGGCCGCACCATGTCGAACTGGAATGGTGCGCCGAGGAAGACGCCGGAGGAATTGGCGAGCGCGGCGGGCACGCCAGAGAATTCGCTGGCGATGCCGCGGAAGGCCGCGAGTTGCTTGGCGTTCGCTGGGTTGTTGAGCTGCTCGGCCGAGACCAGATGGCTCATCACCAGCGTGATGCCGTGGTCGCCGGCATTGATGCGCGGGATGATGGCGTGCGCTTCCGCAAGCGTCAGGCCAAGCCGGTTCATGCCGGTGTCGATGTGAACAGCCGCGCCACCGGTCCAGCCGGTTCGGCGGCAGAACACGTCCCATTCGGCAAGCTCGTTGAGATCGCCGATCACGGGGCGGCAGTTGATTTGGGCGTAGTGCTCGCCGGTGTTCTGGAAATAGCCGCCGAGCACGTAGATCGTAGGCTCCGGCACGGCTGCTCGCACCTTGCGCGCTTCCTCGATGGTGGCGACGAAGAAGGTCTTGCAGCCGGCCTTGTTCAGGGCACGCGCAACCTGCTCGGCACCGCAGCCATAGGCGTCGGCCTTGATCACCGCCGAGCATTCGGCTGGCACCGCGGTCTTCTCGAGCTTGCGCCAGTTGGCGATGATGGCGTCAAGGTCGACGGTGAGCACGCCGCCGAAGGCAGCGAGCGCGGCAGTTTGATTGGCCTCCGCGGAGAGAAGGCCGGATTGCGGGATCATTTTCGGGTCGGACGCCATTGTCATGACGCCGTTTTACGCAAGAGACCGCTGCGGTTCAACCCAAGGAACCAACAAGGAACCGAACGAGGAGCCTAGTAGTCGCCGCCACCGCGGTCCGGCACCTGACTGTCCGGCGCAAGGTCGCCAAATCGTGTGATCGAAGCTTCAAAGGCCAGATCGACTGTGCCGGTCGGACCGTGGCGCTGCTTGCCGATGATGACTTCGGCCTTGCCATGCGCAAGATCCATGTCCAGGCGCCATTTTTCGTGCTCGGGTGTGCCCGGGCGCGGCTCCTTGTTTCCGAGGTAATATTCCTCGCGGTAGACGAACAGAACGACGTCGGCGTCCTGCTCGATCGAGCCGGATTCGCGCAGATCTGAGAGCTGCGGCCGCTTGTCCTCGCGCGACTCCACCTGGCGCGAGAGCTGCGAGAGCGCGATCACGGGCACGCTCAGTTCCTTGGCCAGGGCCTTCAGACTTGTCGTGATCTCGGTGATTTCCTGCACGCGGTTTTCGCTGCGCTTGCCCGAGCCTGACAAGAGCTGGATGTAGTCGATGACGATGAGGTCGAGGCCCTTCTGCCGTTTCAGCCGGCGGGCGCGCGCCATCAGCTGCGAGATCGAGAGGCCGCCGGTCTCGTCGACATAGAAGGGCAGCGATTGCAGCTCGATCGAAACCTCGCGGATATTCTCGAAATCGGCTTCCGAGATGCCGCCGCGGCGGATGTGGGAGGAGGGAATGCCGGTGCGCTCGGCGACGATACGCGTGGCGAGCTGGTCGGCCGACATTTCGCAGGAGAAGAAGCCGATGACGCCGCCATGGGCGGCCTTCGTGGTGCCGTCGGCCTGCAGTTCCGGAACATAGGCCCGGGCGACGTTATAGGCGATGTTGGTTGCAAGCGACGTCTTGCCCATGCCGGGGCGACCGGCGACGATGATGAGGTCGGAGTGCTGCAAGCCGCCCATCTTGGTGTCGAGGTCGCGCAGGCCCGTCGAGATGCCGGACAGCTTTCCGTCGCGCTGGAACGCTTTCGCGGCAAGATCGACCGCGAGCGTTAGCGCCTGCGAGAATTTCTGGAAGCCGCCGTCGTAGCGGCCGGACTCGGCGAGTTCATAGAGGCGGCGTTCGGCGTCCTCGATCTGCGCCCGCGGCGCGAAGTCGACCGGGGCGTCATAGGCGACATTGACCATGTCCTCGCCGATGCCGATCAGATCGCGGCGCAATGCCAGGTCGTAGATGGTGCGCCCATAATCCTGCGCATTGATGATAGTGGTCGCTTCGGCGGCGAGCCGCGCCAGATATTGCCCGATGGTCATGCCGCCGACATCGGTGTCGGCGGGCAGGAAGGTCTTCAGCGTGACGGGCGTCGCGATCTTGCCCATCCGGATCAGGCTCGAGGCGGTCTCGAAGATGGTCTGGTGCAGCGGCTCGAAGTAATGCTTCGGCTCCAGGAAGTCAGAGACGCGGTAAAATGCGTCGTTGTTGACCAGGATCGCGCCCAGAAGGCTCTGTTCCGCTTCGATATTATGCGGCGCGCTCCGATAGGCGGGAGTTCCGGATTCCGGCGCGAGCTTGAGAACGTTCGAATCAGTCAGGGCCATGGTCGAGCGATAGCAATTTTCTGGGGCGGATGCGGGGCCGGGATAAAGCGCCGCCTCAGCGCAAAGCGGAAGCAAAAGCTCGCCGCTATCAACCGATCATTAAAATGGTGGATGATTGGCCGCCGCAGTGCGCGCCGCGCTTGACGGATTTTCGCTGAATCAGGTCGCGGCGCAGGAAGCGACCGCGCCACGGAAAACTCCGGATGAAGTGAACCTAATGGGTTGGCGGGCAGACCTATCGAGACGCGCGCGAAATGACGCACGCTGGGAGCTTTCGGCTCGGTTCAGACCAGCAGAAGGTAGACCAGTGCAACCAGGGCCGCCCCGACGCCGGTAGCGATCAGGGCGTAATCGGTGCGGAGGTCGTCCTGCACGTCGAATGAGGTTTGGGTCTCTTTGCTCATGGCGACGGTCTAGGCCAGGGCCGGCGGGACTTATGTGAAGCAGATCACATCTCCCCGGATTCTTTCGGGGTACGGCCGGAACAGGCGAGCGGGCGGGGGGTTGTCTCCCGCGATCCGCCACCAGGAACGAGGCAAGCGATGCGGCCAGGACGGCAGCCCCGGAATTGGCGAAGCGAAGCAGGCAGCCGGCTCTGGCTGTCGGGGTTGATCGCGGCCATGGAGCACGCTGAGCGGCCTGAAGTGCGTCGGGAACCGGTCGCCCCCGAAATCCTGAAGGCATTGCGGGTGCAGTTGGCCTTGACGGCCTCTTTCCGGTCCGCTCCGATTTCGACCCTGCGCCACTAGGACTTATTCACCAGCCATCTTCAGCCTCGGCTTGGCGCCGGCTTCGACGGCCAGCAGCCGGGCTTCTTCACGCGCGATGTAGTTGCGTGTCATCGGCACTATGCCCTGACGCCGGGTGAGTTGAATCTGGAAGTTCATCATATCCTGCTTGCGGAACGTCATCTCGCTGGCTGCCAGATAAAATTCCCACATTAGCGCGAAGCGCTCGTCGTACAGCTGTACGGATTCTTCGCGCCGCGCCATGAAGCGCTCGCGCCATGCCTTCAAGGTTTCGGCGTAATGCAGCCGCAGAATCTCGATGTCGCAGACCAGCAGGCCCGCCCGCTCGATCGCCGGCAGCACCTCCGAGAGAGCGGGGATGTAGCCGCCGGGAAAGATGTATTTGGCGATCCAGGGATTGGTGGAGTCCGGGCCCTGCGAACGGCCGATCGAGTGCAGCAGCATGACGCCGTCTTTGTCCAACAGCTCGGCGCAGCGCCGGAAGTAGGTGTCGTAGAAGGGGGCGCCGACATGCTCCAACATGCCGACTGAGACGATGCGGTCGAACGGGCCGGCGACGTCGCGATAGTCCTGAAGCAGGAATTTGGCCGATCCGGTCAGACCCTTTTCGGCTGCGCGCGCATTGGCGATCTGCAACTGCTCGGTCGACAACGTTATGCCGGTGACGTCAACACCTGCGATCCCGGCGAGATAGAGCCCAAGTCCGCCCCAGCCCGAGCCGATGTCGAGCACGCGCTGGCCGCCCTTGACGAGCAGCTTTGCGGCGATGTGTCGTTTCTTGGCGAGCTGCGCATCGTCGAGGGTGGTCTTCGGCGTCTCGAAATAGGCGCAGCTATATTGCTTGTCGGCGTCGAGGAAGAGCGAATAGAGCCTCGCATCGAGATCGTAGTGGTGTGCGACGTTGCTGCGGGAGCGCGGGCGCGGATTGAACTGCCTCAGGTGCCGCGCCAGGTAGCGAAGGTGCCACCAGGGTTTTGCCCAGTGCGGCAATAGGTCGGGTTGATCGAGCAGGATCGCGAGGGCATCAGCTATGGTGCCGTGCTCGACGACGAACTCGCCGTCCATATAGGCCTCGCCAAGCCCGAGCTCGGGATTGACGAGGATCTTCCGCTCTGCGTCCGCGGTGACGAAGCGGACTGCAACCGGTTCGCCTGAGCCATCGCCGACCGTGAACTTCGAACCCTTTGCCGCGGTCACCGTCATCGACCCGCGGCGGATGAATTGAGACAGGAATTGACGCAACAATCGGTCCATCGATACCCATCCTCTCGAGCGAACCCGAAGAGATGCGACTAAGCCGGCATTCACCCTACGCGCGGCCACCGCAGCGGTTCCTATGCGTTTGCATCTAAATCTAGGGGAAGTGTCCCGTCCCGGCTATTGCGCTGTGTTCACGGCCGATATTCAAAAAGCGCTTAATCACATTCTTGCGCGTGGAGCCTGCTTCCATTCGCGGCTCAATCGGATAAAAGGTGACCCGCCGCCGCGCCCCATGCCGGCTGCACCTCTCGGAATTCAATGGAGATGATGGGAATGTCGAGCCGAGCGCTCAGCCTCGCGACGGTATTGCTTTTGATCGGCTTCGGCGCGACCGATGCCGCTCTCGCGCAGGCGACGAACCTCGAGGCCGGTAAGGCCCCATCCCAGCTGTTCACGCAGACCTGCACTGCATGTCACAAGAGCCCGCGCGGCCTGTTGAAGTCCGTGGCGCCGGGTTCGCTGCCGGGCTTCCTGCGTCAGCATTACACGACCAGCTCCGACATGGCCGGCGTGCTTGCTTCCTACCTCGTCTCCAACGGCGCCACCGACACCCGCTATCAGGCCAAGGACGGCAAGGACAAGAAGGACGGCGCCAAAGACAAGGAAGCAAATACCAATCCCGCGCAGTCCTCTGAACATCAGGGCCGCCGCCAACGTTCCCACGAGTCCGCCAGGCCGGAAGGCGAGGGTGCCGCTCCTGCGGCCGAGGGCGCACGTCAGAAGCGCGCGGCGCGGCCGGCCGAGGAGGGCGCCAAGGAAGGCGTGAAGCCCGAGGGCCAGGCCGCCCCCGAAGGGCGCAAAGGTAAGCGTCGCGGCAAGCCCGGGATCGAGGAGGCGCCGAAGGTCGATGGCGCGTCGCCGGCGGCAGACGACAAGAAGAATGAGCCGAAGGTCGAATCCAAGCCCGAGACTGCGAAGGATGATTCCGGCGAGTCCAAATCTGAAAGCAGCAAGCCGGCCGAGAAGCCCGCCGAGGCCAAGCCCGAGAGCGCCAAGGTTGAGCCGCGCGGAAGCGATACTCCGGCGCTGCGGCCCGATCCGGTGCCGCAGGTGACACCCGCTGCACCGGCCGCCGCGAAGCCCGCCGAGCCAGCTGCGCCCAAGCCGGCGGAAGAGGCTGCTCCCAAGCCTGCCGCGAGCTCCGAACGGCCAGGGAAGTCGCAGGAGCCGGCGCCGCCCGCGACCGCTGCCGCCCCACCCGCGGCGCCAGCCGAATCGTCCGGTGCGCCGGCGCCGCCGATTTCGCGATAAGCGACCCACATTTTCCGATCGACTTGCGAAGGCCGCACGCATCCACGGTCTTCGCATCGTCTTGACCGCCATTAGAGTGTTACTCTAGAGTTGATCTCCAGCTATAGGAGGCGTCCGTGACGGCGAGCGTGCGTGGCGATCTGTTGGCGGCGGCGCTTTCCGTATTCGACCGCGTCGGCTTCGAAGCCGCCACGGTGGCTGCGATCCGCGCCCGGGCGCGCGCCTCCAATGGCAGCTTCTTCCACGTCTTCGGCTCGAAGAAGGAGCTGGCCGGTGCACTGTTCCTCGATGTGCTCAGGCACTATCACGCCGCGATGCTGGCCGCGCTCGATCCTGTCCCGGACGCCGGGCAGGGGATCGATCGCCTGATCCGGGCGCATCTCGATTGGGTCGTCATCAGCCGCCGCGAGGCGCGCTATCTCTTCGAGATCTCGCGCAGCGAATGGGGCGAGAGCGTTCGCGACGCCCAGCGCGCGCAGAATGCGCACCTTGCCGAAGGCATCGAGTGCTGGCGCGCACCGCTGGTCACGCGCGGAGAGCTCTTGCCGATGACCCCGGTGATGTTCGTCAGCCAGCTCATCGGTCCGGCGCAGATTTTTTGCCGCGCCTTCCTGTCGGGACGCGACCGCGCCGATCCGCGCGCCGAGACCGATACGTTGATCGCCTGCGCGGTTCGAGCGTTGCGGCCACTCGATCGCATCAATAAACAGTAAGGAAAGGCCTCATGCGAGTGGAAGCAGATCCCGAATTCGGACCGATCGCCGAGCGCATCCACGCCAATGTCGGCCGGCAGGGTTTTATGAATCTGGTCGGGGCCGAACTGTCCGAATTGTCGCGCGGCACCTGTACGATCTCGGTTGAGCGCCGGCCGGAGCTGCTGCAGCAGCACGGCTTCTTCCATGGCGGCGTCACCGCCTTCCTGGTCGACAACGCCACCACGATCGCAGCCGCGACCTCGCGCGGTCAGCCGGCGCTGACGGCGGAATACAAGCTCAATCTGTTGTCGCCCGCGGTTGGCGAGAAGCTGATCTGCCGGGCAAGGGTGATCAAGCCGGGGCGTCAGGTCTCCGTGGTTGCAGCTGACGTGTTCTGCGTCAGCGATGGCGTCGAGAAGCATACGGCAACGGCGCTCGCCTCGATCGCGATGCTGAGCGAGGACGTCGTCGCGAAAACGAAAAACCCGGCCGCCTGAGGCGGCCGGGCTTCGAAAGCCTGCGCGAACGCGAGGCTTACTTTTCGGTCTCTTCCGCTGCCGGCGCCGGCTCGGCGTCGTCCTGCTGGGCTTCCGGATCGAAGAACTCGCCGGCGGCGGCAATCGCTTCGGCGGCAGCATCCCGGTCTTCGTTGCGGGTCGAGATGTCTTCGCCGCGGTTGATGCGCTCGGCCTCGTCCTGGCTGCGCGCCACAGTGACACTGATCTCGACCTCGACCTCGGGGTGGACGGCAACTTTGATGGTGTGCTTGCCGATGGTCTTGATCGGCGCGTCGAGCTGAACCTGCGGGCGGGACAGCGAAACGCCGTCGGCTTCGAACGCCACGACGATGTCGCGCACGTTGACCGAGCCGAACAGTTGGCCGGCTTCCGAAGCCTGACGAATCACGATGATGTTCTTGCCCTGGATCTTCTCGGCCACCTTGGACGCCTCGCCCTTGGACTCAAGGTTGCGAGCCTCGAGGTCGGCCTTCATGCCGTCGTACCTGGCGCGGTTGTCTGCAGTGGCGCGCAGCGCCTTGCCGCGCTTGAGCAGGAAATTGCGGCCATAGCCGTCGCGAACCTTCACGACTTCGCCCATGTGACCGAGCTTGTTGACGCGTTCCAGCAAAATGACTTCCATATTCGTTCTCCTTCGAAGTGTTGAGTGGGTTGGATTTCGGACTTGAACTTAAGGGACCGGCAGTGGCGGCGGCTGGCGCGTACGTAGGAAGCGTTCGCGGAGGCCGAACACGGCATCCGCAAGGCCGAGGATCACCATCGCGATGACGGGCCATCCGAACACGACGACGACGGCGTAGGTCGAGCCGAGCCAGAAAGTGCGGCTCTTCAGCGCCAGCGTCAGCGTATGCAGCACCGCAAAGCCGGTCAGCGCATATCCCATCATTAGCGCCGCCGTGGCGATCTGCGCCACGATCGCAAGCAGTCCGCCGGTGAAGCAGAAGGCAAGCGCGATGCAGAGCGCCACGAGCGTCATCGGCGGCAGCTCCGCCGTCATCAGGTCCGGCCAGGGGCGCCGCAGCCGGCCCGACGTCGCCGTCACCTTGGTGCTGAGCCAGAGATTGAGGGTCAGCGTCATCATCGCGACGATGGTGGCGCCGGCCGGCGCGATCCGCACCAGCGCGTCGACAAATTGGTCGGTCTCGCCGGAGGTCTGCGGGTCGGCGGCGCGGAGGAGGCGCATCAGGCCACGACGCAGCGTGCCGGTGATGGCTTCGGCGTCGGTGCCGAGGGTGAGCAGGGCGGCGATCGTGGTCAGCGTGGCGAAGCCCGCGATCCATAGCAGGATGCGGCCGACCGGATACCACTCGAGCGCAGGTTCGGCCGACGGCTCGGCGGCGGCCCCCGGGGCGACGGGTTCCCCCTGCCGGCTGAGCAGGACAAGATGGCCGAGCCACCAGGCCGGCAGTGCGACGGTGACGGCGAAGGCGATGCCGTAGGGCAGGCCGAACAGGGCGCCGAGGCCAAGCGCGGCGGCGATGCCGCCGAGGGTCGCGCAAAGCGGTCCCCAGCCGATCGAGGCGACCATCAGCGGCAGCGGTGCGAGATAGAACAGGACGAGCGAGATCAGCGCGCCCGAGACGATCGAGGCGAACATCACGGCCGACGCAGCGCCGGCGATCAGGGCTATCAGTCCAAAGGCCATCATCAGCTGTCCCGCTCCCTTCGAGCGGTTAGAGGCATCTCGCCCCAACCATCGGCGACCGGACGACCCGGAAGCCTTATGAGAAACTAGGTAATACGGCCGGCGGCGATGTCACCGCCGGCCGTATTCGGCTTAGCGAATGACGTAGGGCAGCAGGCCCAGGAACCGCGCGCGCTTGATGGCGCGGGCGAGCTCACGCTGCTTCTTCGCGGACACCGCGGTGATGCGGCTCGGCACGATCTTGCCGCGCTCGGAGACGTAACGCATCAGCAGCTTGGAGTCCTTGTAGTCGATCTTCGGAGCATTCGCGCCCGTGAACGGGCAGCTCTTGCGACGACGGAAAAACGGGCGGCGTGCACCAGCTTCAGCCATTGTTCTTACTCCCCATCCGTCGTGGTGGTGGTGGTGGTGGCAGCAGTGGTCGTGGTTTCAGCGTCGTCGCGCGGACGGCGCGGACCGCGGTCACCGCGGAAGCCGCCACCTTCACGATCGCCGCCACGGAAACCACCCTCGCGGTCGCCACGGAAGCCACCGCCTTCGCGATCGCCACGGAAGCCGCCGCCACGGTCGTCACGCTCGCGGTCACGGTCGGCCTTGCGCATCATCGCGGACGGACCTTCCTCAAGCTCCTCGACGCGGACGCTGAGATAGCGGATCACGTCTTCGCTGATGCGCTCCTGGCGCTCGATCTCGGCGATCGCCGCGGACGGCGCGTCGATGTTGAGCAGCACGAAGTGCGCCTTGCGATTCTTGTTCATGCGGTAGGTGAGGGAGCGCACGCCCCAATTCTCGGTCTTGACAACCTTGCCGCCGAGACCCTCGACAATGCCGGTCATCTGCGCAGTCAGTTCTTCGACCTGCTGCGTGCTCGCGTCTTGGCGCGCGAGAAAAACATGCTCATAGAGAGCCATGGAAGTCCTTTCCTCATGTTGGCGCATCGCCCGGCGTCAAGCCCTTAAGAGGCCTTTGGAAAGGACTCTGGGATTAAGCTCAGAAGGCGGAAACACGGGACGACGGGCCGACTGGCCCTGCCACACCAAGATCACGAATGATTTGCTGAGACCGTCCGTTCAGCTCCCGGCCGGGGTCTGCGGATGCGCGCCTTATACGGATTTTGGCTGTCTTGGCAAGGTTGAGGGCGGCATTTTCGGCGCGGATGGTCCCGATGCGGGCGGCCTGACCCACCGCAGAGTAACATGCCGGCTTGATTTATTTGTTTGTATGTCATACAAATAAATCAACGGAGCGGACCCCAATGGCAGAAAACTTGTCCCAGGAGCCGTTTGAGGCGGCTGGCGACCCCAAGCACGCCGCCCGCGCTACGCGCTCGGCCGGCCGCAGAATGCGCTCGCTGCTGCTGGATGCCGCGAGCCCGCTGTTTCGGGAGCGGGGGCTATCGGGCACGGCAATCACCGACATCGCAGCCGCCGCGAACGCGTTCCCGAGCCAGATCACTTACTATTTCCGCACGAAAGAGGCGCTGTTCGTCGAATGCGCCTGCCGCGAGCTGCTGTATCTGGCGCGGGCGACCGAGCGGGCGGCGCTGCAGGCGCGCACGCCACGGGACTACACCCATGCGCTGGCCGAGACCGTGACGGCAAACGATTCGGTGGCCTTCTTCGCCGAGGCGCTGACGCTGACGCGGCGGCGCCAGGATCTCGCACCGCTGGTGGAGCGCACCATCGAGCGCCTGCACAGCGAAGGCGCGCGGGCCTATGCAACCCAGGTTGAGCGGCACGGCTGGCGCTCCCTGCGCGCTCCCGACGAAAGCTCGCGGCGATTCTGGGCCGTCGCCATCGGCGTCATTCTCGAAGGCTACGCCATGGGCCGTTCGCCCGAGGCTCTGTGCGCCGAGATGCTGCGCGTGCTCGGCGAGCAGGCGAAATCCACGGGCGACACGGCGCGCCTTCATCTCGTCGACGAGCGCGACGCATCAAGCAATTCGAATGAGGAGGGTTAGGCCATGACCGCGCTTCGCATGCGTGCCCGCGATTTCCTGACCGACGATCAACTCGCCGACGTGCGCCAGCGCGTGACCTGGAAAGGCGTCGCGCTGATCGCGCACGCCTGGGCGCTCATCATCGCCGCAATCGCCTTGGTCGCGTGGTGGCCCAATCCGATCACCTATATCTTCGCCGTCGCCATCATCGGCTCGCGCCAACTCGGGCTCGCGATCCTCATGCATGACGGCGCACATGGCTGCCTGTCCGCCGACGAGAAAGCCAATCTGACCCTGAGCCAGTGGTTCTGCGCCTATCCTCTGTTCGCAGAGACGCGCAGCTACCGGCGCTATCACCTTCAGCATCATGCGCGTACCCAGCAGGAGGATGATCCTGACCTCGTGCTGTCGGCGCCGTTTCCGATCACGAAGCTGAGCTATCGCCGCAAGTTCATTCGCGACATTACCGGACAGACCGGCTTCCTGCAGCGCAGGGCGCAACTGCTCAACGCGCTCGGGCCGAAGGACTGGCCGTTGCGGCAGCGCGCAGCGCATTTTTGGGAAAAGCTCGGCCCGCAATGCCTCGTCAATGGCGCGATGTTCGCAGCGCTCACGATGGCCGGCGTGTGGTGGGCCTATCCGCTGCTATGGCTGGTGCCGCTCGTAAGCTGGATGATGGTCATCACCCGCATCCGCAATATCGCCGAGCACGCGGTCGTGCCTGACAGCAGCGATCCCTTGCGCAACACCCGCACCACCTACGCCAATTTTCTCGAACGCCTGTTCATCGCGCCGTACTACGTGAACTATCATCTCGAACATCATCTCTTGTTCTACGTGCCCTGCTACAATCTGCCGAAGGTTCATCGCCTGCTGAGCGAAAGCCGGCACGCGGGCCGCATGGAGGTGCAACCGAGTTACGCCGCGGTACTGCGGCTTGCGACCGCGAAGCCGAACCGCGACGACCGGCCGGGTCAGCTGGTGAACAGCGCGCGCCGCGCGCAGGCGGGGTCGGAGGTCGACGCCAACCAGACCGCCGGCGGATTCTAGGGACCCGCATCTCCGGTTGAATGGCGGCCGATGCTCCCCTGGCTTGACATTCCGGCCTCGGACAGTGTCTACGGCCCCCTTTGGGGCATGATCGGGAACCAAGGCTCGGGCCGGACGTAGTCGGCTGCCGGTTCTCGAAGACAACTGCTCGAGCGATCCAGGGGAGCGCCGATGACGGCAGCATTCACATTTCCGGGGCAGGGTTCCCAGGCGGTCGGTATGGGCAAGGCTCTGGCTGACGCCTTTCCGGTGGCACGCGCCGTGTTCGACGAGGTCGATGCCGCGCTGGGGGAGAAGCTGACGGCAATCATCTGGGATGGTCCGGCCGAAACCCTCCAGCTCACCCAAAACGCCCAGCCGGCCCTGATGGCTGTGTCCATCGCCACTCTGCGCGTGCTGGAGGTCGAAGCCGGGTTTTCCGTGGGGCGGGATGCTGCCTTCGTCGCCGGCCATTCCCTCGGTGAATATTCAGCGCTCGCTGCGGCCGCTAGCCTGACAATTTCCGACACCGCGCGGCTGCTTCGCACCCGCGGTCTCGCAATGCAAAAAGCCGTGCCGGTTGGCGCCGGCGCGATGGCCGCTCTGCTTGGCCTCAGCTACGAGGCCGCCCTGGAGGTCGCCAAGGAGGCGGCGCAGGGGCAGGTCTGCCAGGCCGCCAACGACAATGGCGGCGGACAAGTGGTCGTCTCCGGCGACAAGGCCGCGGTCGATCGCGCCGTGGAGATCGCCAAAACCAACGGCGCCAAGCGCGCGATGTTGCTGCCGGTGTCCGCGCCGTTCCATTGCACGCTGATGCAGCCGGCTGCGGAGGTGATGGCGGCGGCGCTGGCCACGGTCACGATCAAGGCGCCGGCGGCGGCGCTGGTGTCGAACGTGCTGGCGAGCGCGATTACCGACCCTGACGAGATCCGACGCCGCCTTGTCGAGCAGGTCACCGGCACCGTGCGCTGGCGCGAGTCGGTTGCCTATATGGCAGGACAGGGCGTCAACCGTTTCTTCGAGATCGGCGCCGGCAAGGTGCTGACCGGCCTCGTCAAGCGGATTGCTGACGGTGCGGTCGGCGTTGCGGTCAGCGGGCCCAACGACATTGCTGCCGCCAGGGATGCATTGGCCGCTTCGAAGCAGGCCTGAAGCGCGATGATTCCTCGTCGCGCTTGCGTTCTTTAGTTTACGCTCGATCTTTTCGGAAAACCGCTGCGCACTTTTCCGGATCGTGCTTTGGAGGAGTTATCGATGTTCGATCTGACTGGCAAAAAGGCGCTCGTCACCGGCGCAACCGGCGGCATCGGCGGTGCGATCGCACAGGCGCTGCACGCGCAGGGCGCCACCGTCGCGATATCAGGGACGCGCAAGGAAGTGCTGGATGAGCTTGCCGGCAAGCTCGGCGAGCGCACCCATGTGCTGCCCTGCAATCTCTCCAAGGCCGACGAGGTCGAGGCGCTGGTGCCCGCTGCGGAAGCGGCAATGGGACAGGTCGACATCCTCGTCGCCAATGCCGGCATCACCCGCGACAATCTCTTCGTGCAGCTCCGTGACGAGGACTGGGAGGAGGTCATCAACATTAATTTGACCTCGACCTTCCGGCTTGCCCGCGCCGCCACCAAATTGATGATGCGCAAGCGCTTCGGCCGCATCATCGCCATCACCTCGGTGGTCGGCGTCACCGGCAATCCGGGGCAGGGCAATTATACCGCGTCGAAGGCGGGCCTGATCGGCATGATCAAGACGTTGGGTGCCGAATACGCCAAACGCGGCGTCACTGCGAACTGCATTGCGCCCGGCTTCATCAAGACGCCGATGACCGATGCGCTCAACGACAAGCAGCGCGAAACGATTCTGACCAAGGTTCCGGCCAATCGCCTGGGGACGCCAGAGGACATCGCGGCGGCTGCCGTCTACCTGAGTTCGAACGAAGCGGCCTACGTCACCGGCCAAACCATCCACGTCAACGGCGGCATGGCCATGATCTGACGCCTGATGCCGCTCCGCCCCCCTGGGCGGCGCCGGATACGGCAAACGGCCGTTTCCGGAGCGAAATGAGGCTTGTAGTCAAGGCAATTGAAGTATGATAACCGGACCTTCAACGGATGGGCAAAGAACGCCATTGCAGGTTTTTGAAACCCTGTATATTGGCGATGCGGAGCCTTGGCCGTCATTCGCCGGGCCTGCATCGGTTAGGATGGGGCCAAATCAAAGTTTGTAAGCGAAGGCAGTCAACGACCACGACGGCTCGTATCGTCCCGGGGGGTCGGGTCTACAGGGAACAACACGAGGTTATGCAATGAGTGAGATTGGCGAGCGGGTTAAGAAGATCGTGGTCGAACACCTTGGTGTTGAACCCGAGAAGGTTGTCGACGCTGCGAGCTTCATCGACGACCTCGGCGCCGACAGTCTGGACACCGTCGAGCTGGTGATGGCATTCGAAGAAGAATTCGGCTGCGAGATTCCGGACGACGCCGCGGAGACGATTCTCACCGTCGGCGACGCCACGAAGTTTCTCGAGAAGAACGCGAAGAGCTAAGGCTCTTCATTTTCGCGGGGAAAACATTGAAACCGGACGGGCCGCCCAACAGCGGTCAGCCGGTTTCTTGTTATTGGCCGTGAATGTTTCGATGCGGAGTTTTCGGATATGAGGCGGGTTGTCGTCACGGGTCTTGGCATGGTTTCGCCACTCGGCTGCGGTGTCGAGCCGACCTGGAAGCGCATCCTCAACGGCGAAAGCGGCGCACGCAGGATCGAGAGCTTCGATGTCTCCGATCTTCAGACCAAATACGCCTGCACCGTCGTGCGCGGCGACGGGACGAACGACACTTTCGATCCCGATATCTGGATGGAGCCGAAGGACCAGCGCAAGGTCGACGACTTCATCATCTTCGGCATGGCCGCGGCCGGCCAGGCGCTCGACGATGCCAATTGGCATCCCGCGACCGAAGAGGACAAATGCGCGACCGGCACAATGATCGGTTCCGGCATCGGCGGCCTCAACGGCATCGCGGACACCGCGGTCCTCCTGAATGAGCGCGGGCCGCGCCGGGTGTCGCCATTCTTCATTCCGGGCCGCCTGATCAATCTCGCCTCCGGCTATGTCTCTATCAAGCACGGGCTGAAGGGGCCGAACCACTCGGTGGTCACGGCCTGCTCGACTGGTGCACATGCGGTCGGCGATGCCGCCCGCCTGATTGCGCTCGGCGATGCCGACGTCATGGTCGCCGGCGGTGCCGAATCGCCGATCGGCCGCATCGGCATTGCCGGCTTCAACGCCGCGCGCGCGCTCTCCACCGGCTTCAACGAGACACCCGAGAAGGCCTCGCGTCCCTATGACAAGGACCGCGACGGCTTTGTGATGGGCGAGGGCGCCGGCGTCCTGGTCCTGGAAGAGCTCGAGCACGCCCGGCGCCGCGGCGCGAAGATCTATGCCGAGGTGGTCGGCTACGGTCTCTCCGGCGACGCCTATCATATCACCTCGCCGTCGCCCGATGGCGATGGCGCCTTTCGCAGCATGGCGGCAGCGCTCAAGCGCGCCGGCCTCACGGCGTCCGATCTCGATTACATCAACGCGCACGGCACCTCGACACCGCTCGGCGACGAGATCGAGCTCGGTGCGGTGGAGCGCCTGCTCGGCAACGCCGCCTCCAAGGTCGCGATGTCCTCGACCAAATCGTCGACCGGCCATCTCCTCGGTGCAGCCGGCGCGATCGAGGCGATCTTCGCCATTCTCGCGATTCGCGATAATGTCGTGCCGCCGACCATCAATCTGGACAATCCGTCGGTCGAGACTGCGATTGATCTCGTGCCGCATAAGTCGAAGAAGCGCGAGGTCAACGTCGCGTTGTCGAATTCTTTCGGTTTTGGCGGTACCAACGCGTCGGTAATCTTTCGGCGTCCGGTCCACTAGTTTGTGTTTTCGACGAATCCACCGATTTGCCGTATTCGGCGATAGTCATACAAGTGGGCGCGTGTACTTGGCCGGACAAGCGTTTGTCAGGCCGCAATTGAACCGGCAGGATTCAGGTTGCTTCGATGAGTGAAAGGCCGCCCATTTCGCCCCGGAGTCCGCGGGCAGCGCTCGAGCCCGAGCAGGTCCCGCCGCCGCCGAAGCGATCGGACCGCGCGCGCAATCCCTTCGTGATCGTCGGCAACGCCATCATCACCCTGCTGCTGATCGCGATGATCGGTGCGGGCGGCGTGTACTATTACGGCCGGCAAGTGCTCGAGGCGCCAGGACCGCTGAAGGACGACAAGATCGTCAACATCCCGCAGCGCGCCGGCAAGCGCGACATCGCCGAGACGTTGAACCGGGAAGGCGTGACCGACGTCAATCCGTGGGTATTCATCGCGAGTGTCGCTGCGCTGAAGGCGAGTTCTGACCTCAAGCCCGGTGAGTATTCGTTCCAGAAAAACGCTTCCTTGCGCGACGTCGTCGCCACCATCGTCGAAGGCAAGGTGGTGCAGCATGCCGTGACGGTACCGGAGGGCCTGACCTCCGAGCAGATCGTGGCGCGGCTGTCCGACAACGACATCTTCACCGGCAGCGTGCGTGAGCTGCCGCGCGAAGGCACGCTGCTGCCCGAGACCTACAAATTCCCGCGCGGGACGCCACGTGATCAGGTGGTCCAGCGTATGCAGCAGGCGCACAAGCGCGTGCTGACCGAGATCTGGGAGCGCCGCAATCAGGACATTCCGGTCAAGAGTCCGGAGCAACTGGTGACGCTGGCCTCGATCGTCGAAAAGGAAACCGGCAAGCCCGACGAGCGCAGCCGCGTCGCCGCGGTGTTCGTCAACCGCCTGAAGCAGCGGATCAAGCTGCAGTCCGATCCCACGATCATCTATGGTCTCGTCGGCGGCAAGGGCACGCTCGGCCGTCCGATCAAGCGCAGCGAGATCACGCAGCCCTCGCCCTACAACACCTATGTGATCGAGGGCCTGCCGCCGGGGCCGATCTCCAATCCCGGCCGGGCCTCGCTCGAGGCCGCCGCCAACCCGGCCCGCACCCGCGACCTCTATTTCGTCGCCGACGGCACCGGCGGGCATGCGTTCACCGAGACCTACGACGCGCACCAGAAGAACGTCGCCAAGCTGCGCGCGATGGAAAAGCAGATCCAGAACGACACGGTCGAGCCGGCCGAGGACGCGCAGCCGCCGGCCGCCGCCGCGCCCGGCGCCGCCGATACGCCGACGGCGACCACGCCGGCCCGCCCCAACCAGCAGAAAAAGCCGCCGGCCGCTCGCCCCGCAGGTCCGGCGCCGGCCCGGCAAGGCGCGGTGCAGTCCTCGCCCCCGGTGGTCCAGCGCTAGGCCTGCGCGCAGACCTGCCTGCGGGACTTTGCGCATTCCCCTTTCCTGCAAAATAGTCTTAAGATTCGCGTGGCTTGATGGCCCCGCGAATCCCGTGCTTCTGGAGAAATTGACCTGATGGCGTTGTCGTCCATGACCGGCTTTGCCCGAAGCCACGGCGCGAGCGGGCCGTATACGTTCGAATGGGAATTGAAGTCGGTCAACGCCAAGGGCTTTGACCTGCGCGTGCGGCTGCCGCAGGGGTTTGACGAGCTGGAGGCCCACGCCAAGAAACGCGCCGCCGAGCTGCTCTCGCGCGGCACCGTCTACGCCAATCTGACCGTCAAGCGCGCCAATGCCGCCACCACGGTCCGCGTCAACGACGACGTGCTGAACGCCGTCCTGAAGGCCGCCGCCATGATCGCCGGCAAGGTCGATGCAGTCGCGCCAAGCGTCGACGGGCTTTTGTCCATCAAGGGTGTCATTGAGGTCGCCGAGCCCGAGGGCGACGAGGAGGAGGACAAGGCCGCGCGCGCCGCTGCCGCCGACGCCTTCGACAAGGCGCTCACCGAACTCGTCGGGATGCGCAAGCGCGAGGGGACTTCGCTGGGGCAGATCCTGATCCAGCGGGTGGACGAGGTCGAGCAGCTTGCGAAAAAAGCCGAGGCCGCGCCCGGCCGCAAGCCCGAGGCGATCAAGGCCAGGCTCGCCGAGCAGATCGCGAGCCTGCTCGACACCTCAGACCGTTTCGATTCCGACCGCCTGATGCAGGAGGCGATCCTGATCGCGACCAGGGCCGACATCCGCGAGGAGCTCGACCGCATCGCCTCGCACATCGCGCAGGCGCGCGAGCTGATCGGCAAGGGCGGCCCGGTGGGGCGCAAGCTCGATTTCCTGGCGCAGGAGTTTCACCGCGAGGTCAACACCTGCTGCTCGAAGTCGAACGACATCGAGCTGACCAATACGGGGCTCGCCATGAAGAACGTGGTCGAGCAGTTCCGCGAGCAGGTCCAGAATCTGGAGTGATCGATGACGATTGGCGGTCACGGAACTGACGGTGTCGAGCGGCGTGGATTGATGTTCGTGCTGTCCTCGCCGTCGGGCGCGGGCAAGACGACGCTGTCGCGCATGCTGATTGCGGAGACTCCAGGTCTCCAGATGTCAGTGTCCGCGACAACACGGCCGATGCGGCCGGGCGAGGTCGATGGGAAGGACTATTTCTTCGTCGATCAAAAACGCTTCGAAACGATGGTGCAGGCTGGTGAGCTACTGGAATCGGCTCACGTCTTCGGGAATCGTTATGGCACACCCAGAGGTCCGGTCGATGCTGCGCTAGCGTCTGGGAACGATGTGTTGTTTGACATCGATTGGCAAGGGACCCAGCAACTCCGCGATCGTTCAGGAAAGGATGTCGTTAGCGTTTTTATCCTTCCGCCGTCGGTTGCTGCACTTGAGCAGCGCCTACATACGCGTGCGCAGGATTCAGATGAGGTCATCCGCGGCCGCATGAAAAAAGCGGGCGACGAAATGAGCCACTTCGACGCTTACGACTATATCGTTGTCAACGACAACATTGGCCTCGCATTCGAGGCTGTGCGTTCGATCCTTCGCGCCGAGCAGCTTAAGCGCGAACGCCAGGTCGGACTTGAAGGCTTCGTGCGGGGTCTACGTAATCAGCTCGAGAAATAGCTGGCTGCCTCAGCCGCGGCCCTTCCTGCGCCAGCCGTTCCAGCATCGCCGTGATCACGTCGACGTCGACAGCGTCCTCGATTTGCACACCATTATCGCGAACGGCCGGCTCTTCGTCAGTGACGTCGTTGGCCGCGAGCCGCGGCGTTGCGGCTTCGATCTCGAATTCTCCGTTGAACATGTCGGCGTCGTCGAACGCTGCGGCCTCGTCGCGGGCCTGCGGTGCTCGTGCGTGGATCACATCGATCTCGCGATCGATCGCGGCGAGCTGTGCCGTCTTGAGCGGCCCGGCCTGCGGACGCACGGCATCGAAATCGACCGGGCGCGGCTGCTGCGCGCGCGGCGCGCCGGCCGGCGCTGCGTTGAGCCAGGGCGCGCGGCCGTCGTCGTGATCGTGCGGCTCAAAATTGTCCCAGTTGACGCGGCGATGGTCGGCGGCCTGGACGCGTCCGCGTCCGCCGGCGAACCGATAGATGATGCTGGCGAGGATGCCGGCAAGTGCCAGCGCGCCGCCGATCGCGAGCAGCAGCATCTGGAGTGAGCCGGTCGGCTTGTCGGCGGAGCTGTCGGCCGCAGCCAGAGCCATCGGAGCAGGGGATTTCGCCGGCTTCGCGCTCGGCTGCGCGGCAGCCGCGACAGGTGCGGGCGATGGCTGCACTGCGGGCGTGACGGACGCCGCGGAGGCATCGGGCCAGCGCGCGTCGACGGCGGGATGCTGCGCGTTGGTGTCAGCGGAGGGGCTCGCAGCTTGTTGCATCGGCGCCGCCGGCGTCTTCGGCGCGGCAATGCTCTGCGGCGTCAGATATTCGGCGCGCGCATCCTGCACCGGGTGTTGCTGCGGCGCGGCTGAATCTGCTGTCGGCGTATCGGCCGCAACCCGTGCGGTTTGTGTGGCCTTGCCGCCTTCGGCGCGCAGATACCAGCACTGCCGCTTGGTCCCGCGCTCGAGGCGATAGTGCCAATGCTGGCCCTCCGGCGCGGCGCCCTTTGGCGAGGCAAGGCAGTCGCTTGCGGCATTTGCCGTGCTCGGTGCTGTCGGTGCATTCTGCGATACGGCGGCCAGAGGCGCGCCGGCAATGATGCTGCCCGCGAGGGCGGATATGAACTTTGCGGTGCGGTTGCCCATCCTGGTCTCCCGATTACGCCTGACGCAACTCGTTACCTTCCCTTTGTCGTCAAAGACTTGGGTGGCAATGAGCCGCGAATCCGGAGAGGATGTGGCTTGAATCGGGCCTGCGCGGCATTCGTTCCGCCGCGGAATCAGACTTTTTCGCTGCGACTGCTTGCTCAAGGTCTCGGTTCCGCCGCAGCCGTCCGAGCGGCGGAAGGGTCCGGAGCCGCTGCAGGCACCGAGGGGCGAGAGCCGGGAAGGGAGCATGGTTGCGGGTTCCCGCGGCAGGTTTTGCCCGGGTCTTGCTTTTGTTCATCGCCCAATGGAGGCCAAAGGGCGCAGGGAAGGCCGGGCGCCGGCGGCACCCGTTGGTCCGTGCGCGACAAGAGTGCACACGGGGTGGACCGATGGGTGGCCGATCGCCCGGCCTTCCCTGCGCGGATGGTTTTAACGGTGTCCTTCGTGCTCTCCCCGGGGAGCGATGCACTATTGCCCCCGTCGCCCTGCGGATGACTGATGCGCGCGCCCGGTCGGGCCGCCACATCACCGCTGGACTTGACGCACAGACCCCGGGCGTCAGGACCACACGACTTCTCCGTCCGCGGACGGTCCCGCCTGATCGTCAGGGGCTTGCGTGTGCTCACCCCGGACAATCGACAAGCCCGCTCTCCAGCGCCGTGTCGTACCGCGTCGCGTGAGGACTCACGGTTGCCCGCCCTGTCATCACGCTGTCCGCGCCGTCGCTGCCGCGTCCACCGCCACCCGGCCCGCATGTCGTGACGATCGCGAGCGCCCCTTTGGCAGGGCCAGGATCAGTGCTGTATGCCACAAATCCGAAATTCGGAAAAGTGAAATCTTTTTACGCGGAGGGCTTGACGGGGTGTTTTGCCCGACGCGTCAGCCCGGTCGCGAATGACCCAAATCGGGCTTGGAGCCACCTGAAACCGCTTGTCATCCGCTGGCAAGAACAATGTCAAAATGCGCGACCAACGCATGCCTCTCAAGGCGTGATGGCGAATCTTGCAGAGTAACGATCAACCTTTCCGGATGCGGAGCCGCATTGAGCCAGCGGTCGGTCACGTTTTCTCCTTCGCCAGCGAAATACAGCTGGGTTACCAGGCAATCGAACCGCCCCTCGACGGCGAGGTGAATGTGCGGTGGCCTGACGTCGCCTTCTGCCGTCGGATAGCGACCCGGTTTGACCGTACGAAAGCTGTAGTGCCCGGCCGCATCCGTTGTGAGACGCGCGAAGCCTTTGAAATTGGGATCGAGCGGCGCTGGGTTGATGTCACTCGGATGACGATATTTCCCCGCTGCGTTGGCTTGCCAGATGTCGATGCGTACATGCGGCACCGGCGCCCCCCAACGCGTGAGCACACGTCCGCTGACATGGATGAGCTGGCCCAGTGCCTCAGCGGTGCTGCCGCTTGGACGCGCCAGATCGGTTGCCAGATCGGGGCACTGCGAGACCGGATAGAACGGGCCGACAATCTGCGGCGGCGTGATCGCCAATGCTGCTGCATCGCGGCCACTCGTTTGGGTTTTGGATGTGGTCTGGCTCATCAAGGTAGCTTGATGTCCGCATCCTTCACGACCTTGGCCCAGTGGGCGATGTCAGTCCGGATTCCCTCACCAAATTCTGCAGCGGTGCCACCCACGGCCACGGCTCCTATTTTATCGAGCGCGACGTGGATCTTCGGTTCGACAAGGACCTTGTTAATTGCCTTGTTGAGCTGCGACGTTATTTCTGCAGCCGTACCACGCTTGGCTGCAAAGCCGATCCAATCGGCTGTCACCAGGTCGGGAAGGCCTGCCTCGACCACAGTGGGAACGTCGCCCAGGGCAGCGATCCTCGTGGGGGCTGTGACGGCAAGCGCTCGCAACTTGCCGGTCGCAATGAGGTCAATAACTGGAAGCGTGGTGACAAACATGTATTGGACGTTGCCGCTCATCAGATCGGTGATTGCTTGGGAGAACTGCTGGTAGGGCACGTGAGTGGCGTGCACGCCTGCCTGCAATGCAAACATTTCGCCGATGAGATGCGACGGAGTGCCGAAGCCGGCGGAACAGAAGTTGAGCTTCCCCGGCTTGCTCTTGAGCAGCGCCACCAGATCGGACAGCGAGCCGACCGGCAAGGAAGGCGTTGTAACGAGCACAGTGTAGGATTTCGATATCTTGATCACCGGATCGAAATCCACATCCGGCCGTACATCCGCCTTCGGAAGCAGAGACGGAGTGACTGTCATCGGAAGGCTCATGGTCAGCAGTGCATAGCCGTCCGCCGGACGGCCGCTCACGTCGTTCATGGCGATGGTCTGCAACCCACCCGGGCGATCTTCCACCACAAGCCGCCAGCCTTCATTGGCCGCGAGCCCGTCGGCGACCATGCGGCTGATAATGTCGGGCGGTGTGCCCGCACCGGTAGGGACGACAATCCGTATGAGATTGGACGGATAAGGTTGCGCGACGACCTTCCCGGGCAGCAACAATCCCGCGAGGCTTCCGAGCAAGAAGGTGCGACGGGCTACACAAATGTTCGACATGGCTGCTCCAAACCTTGGCGGTGGAGGTGACCGCGGATTGGAGCTTGTCCTGCAGACCTATATATGAAAAGTTCTATTTTCCGATACTTCTATTCCATTTTAGAAAGGATCGCATGCTCAATGCATCCCAGATTAGCCATCGGATCAAGCTGCGGCAGCTGAACGTGTTTATCGCCGTCGTGGAATACGGGAGCATGGCGAAAGCGGCCGAGCACCTTGCCATTTCACAGCCTGTCATATCCAAGATGATCGCGAGCCTGGAGCAAACGATCGGCCTTCCGCTTCTAGAGCGCAGCCGGCTCGGTGTTGAGCCCACGCTTTATGGCAAGGCCTTACTCAAGCGTAGCATTGCGTTGTGCAACGATTTGCGGAGCGGCGTGGACGAGCTGCAATCGCTCGCTGATCCCGCGATGGGTGAATTGCGCATTGGCAGCACCGAGCCCGTGATGGCTGGATTACTGCCCGCCATTATTGACCGGCTGTCCCGGCAATACCCGAGGCTCGCGCTTCACATCATCGAGGGCGAACCGCCTGAGCTTCAGGATCGCCATCTGCGCAATCACGACATCGACCTCATGATAGGGCGCCTGCCGAGCTCGACGCCGGCTGCCGATACCGACGTTGAGGTGCTGTTGCACGAAAGCGGTGTCGTTGTTGCAGGCTTGCACAGTCCGTGGGTGCGGCGTCGCAAGATCCGCCTCGACGAGCTGGTCAACGAGCGTTGGTGCCTGCCGCCGCGCGAAAGTTTTCCGGGCGGCTGGATTGCCCACGCATTTCACGCCTCCGGACTGGAGGTGCCACGTCCCAGCGTAACCGTGTATTCGATCCTTATGCAGTCGGCGTTGCTTTCATCGGAACGATTCCTGAGTTTCCTTCCGGCATCGATGTTGCACTTCAGCGCGAAGCGGCTGTCGATGAAGGTCTTACCCGTCGAAATGCCTATTCAGATGTGGCCGGTAGGGATCGTTGCGCTTAAGGGCAGAACGCCAAACCCTGCTCAGCGGCTGCTCGTCGAGTGCGCTCGAGAGGTAGCGAAGCCGCTCGCAGGTAAGCGAACCGCCTCGCCCAATCGACGAAATTGACCGATTGTTCTTCTGCTTCTGCCACATCGCGTCGTTCCGCTCCTGCGCGGGGCACGGCCGGGATCGAGTGCGGCGGAATCAAGGGGCGAATCCTGAGCGTGAAGGCTGGAGACGTTCTGGTCCTTCGCTGTTCTACCGCGCCCGCGCCGCGCAGCTCGTCCGCGGCAATCGCTGCCGTCTGCCGATCAGCTTGGCGCAGCTCGGCGAGACGTTGGGCATGGCGATCGTGACGGTGAACCGGACGCTCGCCGACCTCAAGCGGAGTGGGACCATGGACTTGCGCGACAGCGAGCTGATCGTCCTGAGATGGCGCGAATTGCAGCGGCTCGGAGACTTCAGTCCGATCTATCTGCACCTCAAGCGTCAGTCGCCGCCAGTGTGAGGCCGCAAAGTGTCAGCCGTCGGCATATGGCGCCCGCCCCAGCACTTCGTCGAAATGCTTCTTCACCCAATCGTTGCAACGGCAGGCTCTGGCTTCGAGCGCCGGCGCGTCGAGGATCAGGATGGCGCCACGGCGGGTCGCGAGGATCCGCCTCGCCTTGAACATCTGGATGACGCGTCTGGCATAGCTGCGGGACACGCCGAGCATGCCGGCGAGCTGCTCGTGGGTGAGGGGGATCTCGGGGCCGCCGATGTGCTCCTGCGCCGAGATGATCCACTTGGCGGCACGCTGCTCGATCGAATGGGTGGCGTTGCAGGCCGCGGTCTGGAGCAGCTGCGCGAACTGGCAGTCGGCATAGCGCGAGAACACCTGATGGAGCGTGGCCGACCTCTGCTGGGCCTGCTCGAGCGTGCGCAGCGGCAGCCGCATCAGGGTGCCGCCCAGCTTCACGACGATGCGCGAATAGGCGAGCGAGGCGCTGCGGCCGGCGGCAATGCCCACCGCGCCCTCGTGCCCCACCAGCAGGCTTTCGACCTCGCGATCGTCCTCGACCGGCACCGCGAACGACACCAGAGTGGAGCCGCAAGGAAAATGAACCGCCGTCATCTCGTCGCCGGCGTGATGCAGGATGTGGCTTGCCTCGAGTTCGACCGGCTGGAGGTGAGGCGCGAGCAGTTCGAAGTCCGGGTGACTGAGCCGCTGGAGAAGATCGTTCTGGGGCCGACCGGTCACATGACTTGCTCTCGCCGGGAATCGGCACCAGCCAGAACCCTACGTTTCCGTAACTAGGGTCTGTTGGGATTCAGGATTCTCATCGGGGCTTGGTTGTGATTCAAGCTTGGGATGGACCGATTCGTTTTGACTGACGCCCAATGGGCGAAGAT